>DATIKE010000083.1:0-14991 GCA_035477895.1 Phycisphaerae bacterium | reverse complement strand
CAAGGTTGCATGTCGCTGAAAATCCACAACACACTGAGCCAGACCAAGGAGACCTTCAACCCGGTTCGGCCGGGTAAGGTGGGTATTTACCTCTGCGGCCCGACCGTCTACAAGCCGAGCCACATCGGCCACGCCGTCGGGCCGATCATCTTCGACACGATCAAGCGGTACCTGCGGTTCAAGGGCTTCGAGGTCACGTGGATCGTCAACATCACCGACGTGGACGACAAGCTGATCGCTGAGGCGAAAGAGCAGGGCTGCGGCGTGCTCGAGCTGGCCGAGCGGATCACCGGGAGCTATCTGGAGGCCATGTGCCAACTGGGTGTGACCGGTATCGACCATATGCCCAAGGCCAGCGAGCATATGGGCGAGATCATCGCCATCTGCCGGCGGCTGATCGACAAGAATGCCGCCTACGTGTCCAACGGCGACGTGTACTTCGACGTGACCGCCTGTCCGGACTACGGCAAGCTGTCGCACCGTCGCCCGGAGGATCAGCAGGCCGGCACCCGCGAACTGGCCGGCGGGGAAAAACGCCATCCCGGCGACTTCGCCCTGTGGAAGGCGGCCAAACCGGACGAGCCGGCGGAGGTCCAGTTCGATTCGCCGTGGGGCAAGGGCCGACCGGGCTGGCACATCGAGTGCTCGGCCATGAGCATGAAGTACCTCGGCGAGAGCTTCGACATCCACGGGGGCGGAATGGACCTGATCTTCCCCCACCACGAAAACGAGATCGCCCAGTCCGAAACCTGCTTCGAGGTGCCGTTCGCCAGGTACTGGATGCATAACGGCCTGACCCGGTTCAACACCAAGAAAATCAGCAAGTCCGACGCCGAGATGCGCCAAGTCATGAGGGAACTGACCCTGACGAACCTGCTGTCGAAGTACTCTCCGGAGTTGCTGCGGTTCTTCGTGCTGAGTACGCATTATCGCCGGCCGATCGAGTTCTCCCCGGAGGAGATGGCCGCGAAGAAGAAAGGGCTGGAGACATTCTACCGCCTGTTCGACCGCACTACACGCATCACGGGCAAAAGCCCTTATGAGGGCGGACCGGACCTGGACCAGATCCACGATTCGGCTGAGACCGATGCGGAGAAGCAGTTCGCCGCGGCATGTCTCGACGACCGCGCGCGGTTCCTGGAAGCGATGGACGATGACTTCAACACTGGTGGTGCGGTCGGCATTCTGTTCGAGCTGGCCACGGCCACCAACCGGTTCATGGACGAGCAGCAGGTGGACGGCAAAGGGAACTCGCGGGCCGCGGCGCTGGCTGCCGGCGCGGTGCAGACGCTTCGCGGGCTGGCCAAGATCCTCGGCGTCTTCGAGCGGCCACCGGCCGCCCCCCGGGCCGGTGGTCAGATGGTCGACGACCTCATGAAAGTTCTGATTGCCGTGCGGGCCAAGGCCCGGACAAACAAGCAGTTCGAGCTTGGCGATATGATCCGCGACCAGTTGGCGGCCCTGAACATCAGGCTCGAGGACCGCCCCGACGGCACCATCTGGCGCAAGGAGGAGTAAACCGCACCGACCGCGTGAAAACTCCCGGTCGGGTTCGGCGTTTCGGCGTTTCGGCGTTTCTTCATGGGTAGCAAGATCACGGTTGTGTGCGGTATCGATCCCGGCCTGAAACAGACGGGGTACGGCGTACTGCGCGTGGATGAGGACGATGACTCGATCGCGGTCATGGACGCAGGCGTGATCCGGGGCACGCCGAACGAGTCTCTGGCCTTGCGGCTGGCGGAACTGGCGGCGGGCATCGACGAGGTCCTGGACGAGAACGACGTGCAGGTCGTCGCGGTCGAGCAGGTCTACTCACACTACCAGCGGCCGCGAACGGCAATCCTGATGGCCCACGCGCGTGGCGCGCTGCTGCTGGAGGCAGCCCGGCGAAACTGCCGGGTCATACACCTGCCGGCCACCTCGGTCAAGCGGCACCTGACCGGCAACGGCCGGGCCACCAAGGAGCAGATGCAACGGGCCGTGGCCGACCTGCTGTCGCTCGGCCAAGCCCCCGAACCGCCGGACGTGGCCGACGCTCTGGCCGTCGCCCTCTGCGCGGTCGGGGTGATGCAGCAGCGGGCCCGGCAGACGTGGGGAAATGATAACCTGATGACGCACTGAGCCGGCAAAGGCCCGGCTCGCAGGACTGAGCGAGCATGATCGTCCGAATGTCCGGTCTGGTGGCCGAAGTACATCCCGATCGCGCGGTAATCGACCGCGACGGCGTCGCATACGAAGTGCTGGTCTGCGGTTACGCGATCGGGGAATTGACCATCTGCCTGGGGCGACAGACGACGCTCCATACCCTCGAGTATTTCGAGGGGAGCACGATGGGCGGGAACCTGATCCCCCGCCTGGTGGGCTTCCTGCACCCGCAGGACCGGACGTTCTTCGAGAAGTTCATCACCGTCAAGGGCATGGGCGTGCGGAAGGCGATCAAGGCCCTCGCCGAGCCCGTCGGAAGGGTGGCCGCTGCGATCGAGGCCGGCGACGAGCGCGTGTTGAGCCGGCTGCCCGGCGTGGGGAAACGCCTCGCCAGCCAGATCATCGCCGAACTCAAAGGCAAGGTCACCAACTTCGCCCTGGACGCGACCGAAAAGATCGAGCTGCCCGGCGACGCGGCCGAGTCCTGGACGCCGGACATGCGCGACGCCCTCGAGGTGCTCTGTGCCCTGGGTGAGAAACGGGCGGACGCCCAGCGATGGGTCGAACGCGGCCGACAACTGCACCCGGAGACCACCGGCTCGGACGAGTGGGTCCGCCTGGCGTACCGCATCCGAAGCACGAGCGAAATGTAGAGTGTCGGCATTTCGACGTTTCGGCGTTTTGAAGTTTGACTATGGCCCGCGAACGAATCATCACGCAGCAATCGGTCAGCCGCGAGGAGGACACGTACAACACCTCGCTGCGCCCCGAACGGCTGGATGAGGTGGTCGGGCAGCGGCAGATCATCGACCAGTTGCAGATCGCCCTCGAGGCGGCCCGGAAGCGCGGCGAGCCGATGGATCACGTGCTGCTGGCCGGCCCGCCCGGGCTAGGAAAGACCACGCTCGCCCACGTCATCGCCAACGAGTTGCAGACCACCATCCGCATGACCAGCGGGCCGGCGGTCACCAAACCCGGCGACCTTATGCACTGGCTCACCGAGATGAAACGCGGCGACGTGCTCTTCATCGACGAGATCCACCGCCTGAGCAAGCCGGTCGAGGAGTTCCTCTACTCGGCCATGGAGGACTTCCGCGTCGATTTCACCATCGACAGCGGCATCAGCGGGCGGACGGTGAACATCGCATTGCGTCCTTTCACCCTGATCGGGGCGACGACCCGCACCGGCCTGCTCACTCCGGCCTTGCGCGACCGGTTCGGGATTCCGTTCCACTTCGAGTTCTATCAGACCGCGGAATTGACCGAGATCCTGCGCCGCTCGGCCGGCAAACTGAAGGTCGAGGCGGAGCCCGCCGCCCTGCAGGTCATTGCCGCCCGGTCGCGGGGCACGCCGCGGGTCGCGAACCGTTTGCTCAAGCGGATTCGGGATTACACCCAGGTTCGGGCGGACGGGAGACTCAGCACGGTGGTCGTGGACAAGGCGCTGGACCTGCAGCGGATCGATTCGCTCGGCCTGGACGATCTCGACCGGGCGTTTCTCACCACGCTGATCCAGACCTACCAGGGCGGGCCGGCCGGCATCGAGGCCCTGGCCGCCACCCTCGGCCAGGAACGCGACACCCTCGAGGACGTCGTCGAGCCCTACCTCCTGCAGATCGGGTTCGTCATCCGAACCAAACAGGGCCGCCAGGCCACCCGGGCGGCATACGACCACCTCGGCATCAGCTATCCCACACAGCCGCCGACCGCCGTCCAGGGCGAGTTGTTCGAGGAGTAGGACGCAGGCCAATCCGACAGGCTCATTCCGAGCGACCTTCCAGGCATCATCCTGTCCTCGGAATCATATCCCAGTGGCAAGCCCCCGGAGATACTGGATGGCTGTCTCTCTGTCCTGGAATGTTGCCTCGATTCGGTCACCATTGCCGTAACGGATTTGGATCTCGTATCGCAGGACCGGCAGCCGCTCCGGGGCTGATACGTGTCGTTGAAGGAAATCAACGGCTTCCGCGATGCTCGTTGCCTCGTAAGCGCGACCATACAGGGGAAGCAACAGGATGCTTTCCAACCTTCGAGCAATCGAGGTTTCCAGCGACCGAATAAAGGCGTCGACATCGGCGGAATGCTTCTTGAGTAATGCCCTCGCCAACCCTTTTCGTCTTTCTGAAGTCAAGGCTTCATATACGGCAACCTTGCGTTGAAACTCCCGATCGCTTGTGTCCTCGCCGAAAGCAGCATCTATTCCGAACCTTCCGAAGACCTCGACTACGGATTCGTAAGGCAAGTACAAAACCGTGAAACCCAAGGAACTCAATTGAGCAAGTGCCCCCTGGGTAAAGACCCCGGCCAGGATTGCTCCCACGAACGGCTTACTGTGCCGGTAAGTCTCGACGAGAGGGATAATCGCCCCCTGGATCTCCTGCGCCTTATTACGAGAGTGCTTGGTGTAGCGACGCCACGCAGTCTCGATAAATGCGACTGGAGCGCCCTGCTTATCAGGCGTTCCTCCTCGCTCCAGAACATAATCAAGGTCGTGCGCGTTCCCGTTGTGATCCACCCACCGGCACTTCAAGCCCTTTCTGCAAGGGCGCGCCCCGTGCATGTCAAGGTATAGTCGGTGCTTCCTCGCGAAATCCCCGAGGAGGGGTACGATGGCGCGCTCGACCACATCCCCAATGATCTGCCCAAACCGATGGGCGGGGGAGGTCGCCATATTCACCCCTCAACCCAAAGGCGTCCCTCTTGCAGAGGTACGCGATGCTTGCGATTCTTCCACTTGACGTTGCGATCCCGCGTTTTCTCGAATTGAAAACCCGCAAAGCCGGCCGCCACCGCCAGGGCTCCAAGCCACGGGATCACAGGCACGTAAACACCATACGGCGCTGAATCACCGACAACAAAGCAAACACGGCAAGGCGACTTACAGACACGTCGCAGCTCCCTCCATACCCGGGCAAGATCAAGAAAATAGCACGCGACCATGAGATGATACGTCTTACGCCCCCCCTTGCTTTCGCGCACCTCGGCCAGCCGCTGACACACGGCGCCCAACTCTCCCGCAATCGGATTCAACAGCGGATCGCGGCATACCGAAGCCAGATCGACTGCCTTCTCCGGGACATGCTGGGTACAGGATCGAATGAGGTGGCGTCGAACCGCCATCTGAAGATCGCCCCAGCCTTCAATCTCCCCGAAAAAGGTCATCTCCAGTCGAGTCGCATCCGCGTAATCATAGTTGTTCGGATAAGGTGGAGACGTCAACACCAGATCAAAGCTGGCATCTGGAAGATCCGGACATTCACGAGCATCGGCTTGCAGAAAATGAGCTCGCGGTCCATTCACAGACCGCCCGAGACGCATGTCGTTGTGGAATACATGGACGGCCTGATCGAAGGCAACGTCTGGATCGGACGGCGAACGCTTCTGTTTGTTGGGCAAAACGTACTGCCACTGGGCAGTTCCCGCCTTACTGCATTTGCGCAGGATACTCACCAACGCCAGCCACACCAGTTCCGACTGTGGCGTCCCATCACTGACGGAGTCAACGGCCATTCGCAGTGCGCCGAGTTTCGCCAGCGTTCGGTCGTCATAGCACTTCCGGATGAGCGGAGGATAGGCCCTGATGTCGCCTTGGATCGTTCGGGCTTTCTCTTTGACTGTTTGCGCCCGAGCTTTGAAAGCGTCGGCGTCCGACCGCCACTCAAGCTTGGCCCGTGCGATGCGGCCGATAAAAGGGTGAGCATCCAGCCCCCAGGCCTCGACGCCGGATGACTCCGAGGCCAGCATCGTCGTGCCCGACCCTGCGAAGGGGTCAAGGACCCTGGTTGGCCGATTCTGCGATGATTCACAAATAACCGATTTCGCCCACTCAGCCGAAAAACCGGCGCTGTACCGGAACCACCGATGAACAGGTAAATCCAGATTTTTCAGGAAAGTCGACGATGCTGCGTCTCTGACTCGCCACGCCGGATCATCAAGTTCAAACAGAAGTTGCTGTTCGCCAAGCTTCATGGCAACGCATACCGAAAACCAGCAGACATGAAAGGCTCAACCGATGCACGCACCACATCGAGGCCCATCCCAAGCCGATTATACAGACAGGACGGACCAGAATCATCCAAGAATCGAACACCCGGCCACGACTTCTGAAAACTTACGTGAGCCGGATCGATTATCGCTGGGCGACAGGTTGCGGCGCTAAGGGGGCGGCCGCCTACGGCGTCTGCGGCTTCGGCGGCAGAAACTCCGCCGGCACCGGCTTGCCTGCCAGAATCGCGTCCAACTGCCCCTTCATTCGTTCCGCCAGGTTCGCCAGTGCGCCGACATTCGCTGCCATGACCTTGCCGCTCTTGTCCAATATCACCATCGTCGGGTAGCCCCGGATCTGAAATGCCGAGCCGGCCTTGCGCCCGGGATCCATCGCCAGGTCGCCGGTGACGCCGATCTCCGCCATCATCTTGGTGCAATCCTCTTTCGTCGGTTCGCCGCCCATCGGCTGACTGACATACACGAAACGCACGCCCTTTTCTTCATATTCCACACGCGTTTTGTCCACGATCGGCATCTGCTTAATGCAGAACCCGCATTTCGGCGCGAAGAAATTGAGCACCACCGCGGGAGCGCCCGGGTTATCGCTGGACACCTCCTTGCCGCGCTCAGAAGTCAGCTTGAAAGCGGGAGCACTCTTGCCGATGAGGGTCTCCGCAGGCGCCAGTGTCGGCTTGGGCGGCTCCGGAAGGACCGCATCCTTGGGCGGCAGAAACTCCGCCGGCACCGGCTTGCCGGCCAGCACCGCGTCCAGTTGGCCCTTCATCCGGTCCGGCAGGTTCGGCATCGCTCCGCCGTTGACGGCCGCGATCTTGCCGCCCTTGTCCAGAATCACCATCGTCGGGAAACTGTTCACCTTGAACATTTGCCCGATCCTGGAGCCGGGATCCATCGCCAGATCTCCCGTCGCGCCGATCTCCGACATCATCTTGACGCAGTCTTCCCTGGTCGGGTCGGCCGGCCCCATCCGCTGACTGACGTGGATGAAGCGAACGCCCTTCTGCTCGTAAGCGGACCGCAGCCCCTCGACGGCCGGCATCTGTTTCTTGCAGAACCCGCAGCGCGGCGAGAAGAAGTTGAGCACGACCGCCGGGGCGCCGGGCGCGTCGCCGGACAGATCTTTGCCGCCCTCGGTGGTCAGTTTGAACGCGGGGCTGCTCTGGCCGATGAGCGCCTCGGTCGGCGACAACGTCGGCTTGGCGGCCTGTTGCTGAACAGGCTGGTTGGCGGGAACCGGAAGCATTTCAGCCTGGATGGGCACCTCGATCATCGGCGTCTCCGTATCATCGGTCTTGATGGTCAACTTGGCGCCCGGCGCCGGGTCGTAGTCGACGGGCAATTCGATCTCGATCATCGTGTGCTCGCCATACTGCTTGGTGCCGATCTTCAGGGAGGGGTCGCTGGGGATGATCTCGAGCAGCTTGATCGGCGTTTCGGTGCGGCTGGTGAAGCGAATCGCCCGCTTGGCGGTCTGCGCCTGCCCGCCGGCGGGGTTGTTGCCGGCGGTCGCCGGCCGATTGGGATTCTTGTACACGCGGATCGTCGGCGGCACGATCTCCAGCCGCGGTATCACGTTGCCGCTCACGGACACTCTGATTTCCTTCTCCGGCTCGATGTTGGTCTTCAGGAGAACCATCGCCCGCTTTAAGCCCGGATCGCCCCACACGGGGCCCGCCGTCACCGTCAGATCAAATTCCTTGCCCGGGATGGTTTCCACCAGTTCGAACTTGAACGGGGGCGTCGAGCTGCTCGGATCCATGGTGACCTGGAGCGGAGTCTCCGAGTTGTTCGTCAGCTTGACGGTCTTGACGATCGGCTCCTTGCCGACGAGCGTTCCATAGCTGATGAATGTCGGCGTCACATCGACGTACCGCTTGGCGTCCCCCTTGAGCGTCAGCCGCAGTTCCGGCTTTACCGGGTCGTTCGAGTAGATCGCCGGCATCTTCGAGAACGGCCCCCGAAATGAGGTCGTGGTCACGGTGAAAGTGATCTTGCCCGACTCGCCCGGCTTGAGGACGTTGGGGTACTCGCCGGTGCGCGTGCAGCCGCAGCCCGACGTCACACGGGTGATGTTCAGGTCGGCCGTCCCGGGGTTGCTCAGCGTGAAGGTATGCGAGAGGGCCGGGCCGACCCAGAACGAACCGAAGTCGTGCTCGATCTGATCCACGGCGATCTGAGGCTTGCCCGCCGGCTGGGTGGCGGGAGGTGAGCCAGTCGGCGCGGAGGCCGGCACCTGCTGTCCGGTGACAGGAATCACAGCCAGCAGCAGAACCGCCGGCACCGTTGACGAGATCGCGAGAAAACCGCGCACAATAGTACCCCTGCGTTGAAATGATCGACGAATCATGTTCCGAACCCTCGATATCACCCCGAGACCCTGAGAAACCTCAATCCATCATGCCAAAAGACGGCCCGAGACGCAAATTGGCCGGACTCAGGGCCAGAGAAAAACCGCATTCCGGACGCCAGGGGGACCGCGAGGCGGTCAACCCCCATTCCCTTCGCCCAACCCACTCACTAGGCACTGAAAACCTCTTGCCACAGCAATACCGCCGTATGTGTGGAAATCAGGACAAGGCCGGGAATGGCCAGAATGACCGGCACGACCCGCCAGCGCTTGCCCTTCGTCCCCCGAACAAAAGCCACAACCGCCAAGTCAAACCACCAGAGGTAAAACAGAACGCTGGCTACCCAATTGAAACCGAAGAATCCTTTCGGCAAGGGCAGAACATTACTCTCGTTCAGGAGGATGATCGGCGGAGGTATTTTCAGGATCCCCTCCAACAACAACGGATAACTCGTATACGCCGATACCGCCAGCCAGAACCGCCAGGAGCGACCGCCCCGACCGATCGGAACCAGGGCCCAGAACACGGCGACCTGCAGGATGATTTGGGTCAGGATGCCGCTCACGGCCGCGCACAATTCTTCCCTGTCAGCCGTGTTAATAAATGGCCTTGAGAAAACCACCAGGCACAGCAGGAGAAAGACCATCGCATGAACAATGCCCGCTCGTTCGCGCAACTGACGAGCCAGAACCCACGGCATCAGCGCCGCCTGGAATGCGGTGACCGCGAAGCCGGCCGGTTTGAGATACCACGGCCAGCGCTCCCACCGCGTGCCGGGCCGACGAACCTCCGCGTCACGCGCCTCCCGTGCCGCCGACCAGTCGATGGCCGCGCCGCATTCGGGGCAGCGATCGCTCGTCAGCCCGGTGAGGTTGTAGTCGCATTTCAGGCACTGAAGGTCTTCATCGACGACCGGTGATGGCGGTTTTAAGGCATTCATGCGCCGCCCCATTGATTCGATCGGCCTCGGGATTACCATGATTCGGCCGCGAAGACAAGGGGGGACCGTGACCGACCGGGCTCCGACATCCTGCGAAATCCGCATCCGGGTGCGCTACGCCGAGTGCGACCCGATGGGCGTACTGCACCACTCCAGGTACTTCGAGTACTTCGAGATGGCCCGCACGGAGCTGCTCCGCCAAGCGGGCTCGCGTTACCGCGACCTGGAGAAACGCGGCATACTCTTCGTCGTCGCCAAGGTCGAGTGCCGCTTTCGCAGGCCCGCCCGGTACGACGACGAACTGACCCTCAAGGTGGAAATCACCCGCATGACCAGGGCCCGAATCGACCACAAGTACGAGCTATACCGCGACGGCGTGCTGCTCTGCGAGGCCACCACCGTCCTGGCCTGCGTCGACCGCGAGGGCCGCGTGATCCCCATTCCCGACGAAATCGTTCAACCTTGAGTGCAAACCGACTGATGCGTTCTCTTTGCCGACTCAAACATCCCGATCGTTACCGGGTCTCGACCTGGAACCTGGCCGAAGACCCCCAGGTCAAACGCTACTGGCTCGATCTGTTCGAGAGCTTCCCGAAGCGAATCGAGCAACACCTGCGCGACGACGGTGCCGCCGGTCCCGAGTTCGATCGGCAGTGGGCGGCACTGTGCGGCGAGTACGAAGCGGGTATGCGGGCTATCCGTGCCCAGGTCGAACGCACCGACACGCTCTACACCATCGACCTGTGCCGATTCCGCCAGACGCTCCTGGACCACTATGGCTTCCTCGACCCGTATCTCGGCGTGAAGCGCCGCGAAAACGACCTGGCTGCCGCCTTGTACCCGCAGGTGATCGACCAAATCGACACCACGCCGCCCTGGAAGCGGTGGGACCTGCTGCTCCGCGGGCTGCTGGCCGGCAATATGTTCGACCTCGGTGCGCCCAAGACCATCGAGATGTACCAGCGAGGGCAGGTAGACTTCGTCAAGATCCTCAAGGGCATCCGCGCCCAGCCCTGGTTCATCGATCAGACGGACGCCCTGCTCGAACGGCTGGGCGGCAAGTTCCCCTGGCGGCAGGTCCTGTTCTTTGTGGACAACGCCGGCGCGGACATCGCGCTCGGAGTGATCCCCGTCGCCCGCGAGATGATCTGCGCCGGTACGCGCGTGGTCCTCGCGCCCAACACCTCCCCTGCCTTGAACGACATCACCCTGGCGGAGTTGAACCCGCTGCTGGAGCGATTGGCCGCCGGCGACGCCATCCTGGCCGGCTCAATGGCCGACGGCCGGCTCAGAACCGTCGACTCCGGCGGGGACACGCCGCTGATCGACCTGGGCGCCGTCAGCGACGCGTGCGATGCCGTCGCTGCCGACAGCGACCTGATCGTTCTTGAGGGCATGGGCCGCGGCGTCGAGAGCAACTGGGCCGAGCAGTTCACCTGCGACGTGTGGCGAGTCGCCCTGCTCAAGGATCACACCGTGGCCGACTGGATCGGCGGGCACATCTTCGACGGCGTCTGCCGTTTCGACCCGGCCGGTTAACCAAGGCCGGACAGATAAAGCGTCACCCTGTTAGCCCCCGTGCTGTCAAGCGAAAAAATGCCCGCTGGCGATTCTTCTCTTCTTGAGCCGAACGCCTGATTTCGCCGATATCGGCGGTCACTGCCGTGGTACGCGCCGCGGTCTTCATTGACTTGGCTATCGTGCCGGCAGGCACGCGCCAGTCACCCATCAGGATCAAGGCTACAGGACGATCCGCGAGGATCCCACCCAGCCCCTGGCGCATCAGCGCCATAGAAAACCGTCGGTGCCCGACCGTGTCCAATTCACTGGCCGCCGCCCGCAAGCGGAACGACGGTCGAACAGATTCCTGGCTTGCGGCCATGAAGACCGCGCCAACCCTTTCCTGGCTCACGGCCGAGGCGTACCTGCCTGACAATGCCAGTGCCGCATTCGGCGATCCGTGCCCCGGTCGAACGCTCGATCATCGAGGCACGATTTACGTTATGCAGGATCGGAGGAAGCGGCCCAATCAGGAATAGTGGCTCGAAGCCTGACACTTCATCTCTCGTGGACCGCCCTGCTTGTCACGAACAGATCGAGATGATACAGTACCCGGAACCGATGGGGGCGTAGCTCAGTTGGGAGAGCGTCGCGTTCGCAATGCGAAGGTCGAGGGTTCGAATCCCTTCGCCTCCATTATCCGCAAGACACGCTGACGCCGTTATTTACTGCGACCTGCCAGCGGCCGGCAGAGCAGCCTGAGGCGCTCAACAGCGCGGCGTTACACCGCGCTCGAGCTATCAGGAGGCCTGCCCGTGCCGAAAACACCCGCGGATCGTCAACGGAGCGGCAAAGGTTGGCGCCGGCCGAGGAAGACCGCGGTGCACAACAGGACGAAAGCCAGATCGATCCCCCCGATGAAGAACATATAGCGGACGACGGCGCCGGTACCGAAGCCGTAGCTGTGCAGGCCGATGCCCAGAACGTAGTTGACGCCCACGTAGGTCATGATGATCAGCCAGAAGGCCAGCAAACTCTTCAGGGCGGTCGCGAACGGGCCGCGGCTGAACGCGAAGAGGGGTATAGATCCACCGGCGACGGCCAAGGCGGCCAAGCCGAGCGCGCTTTGCGGCGCGATCTTGAAGGACATAATCATGAGCACGGCTGCCCCGAGAAAGAGGCCGACGAGATAAACCCACCCGGGCGGGGACTCCTTGTCCGCTCGCCGATGGAGAATAGCCAGGTACGCCAGGAAGGCCACCAGCGACCAGACCTCCTTGGGGTCCCAGCCCCAGTAGCGGCCCCAGGACGAGGCGGCCCACATGCTGCCGGTCATGATGCCCGCGCCCAGGAGGATGCATCCCACGCTGACGTACCAGTAGTGAAGCGAATCGATCGTCGCGATGAGTTTCACGCGGGCGGGCGCGGCGGCCATCGTGACGAGCTGCACATGCGCGATCAGGGCGGCCAGGGCCAGCACGCTGTAGGAAACCATAATGATCGGCACGTGGATGGACATCCAGACCGTGTCCATCAGGACAGGAGCAATGGGACGGATGTAGTGGTCGAGCGGCAGGTTCTCGGCCAGAAGCAGGGCCAGCGCCCCCATGAAGGACGCGGTCAGCGGCACGACCCGATCGCGGATCAGCAGCATGGACAGGATCGCGAACGCGCCCATGCCCCAGCTCAGGAACAGCAGGGATTCGAACATGTTGGCCGCGGGGATCCGCCCCGCGATCGTCCAGCGAAGCCACAAACCCCAGGTCAGGACGGCAAAGCCCGCCACGAGAGCGATGGCCGCGAGCACACCGAGTCTGTTGTTTCCGGTCAAGGTCGCCAGCGCCGCGAAAATGGCACCGGCCGCCATGACGATCCATGCAAGCCGGAAAGGCCGCAGCCGGTTGTAGCTCAGTTCGGTCGCGATGAGTTCGGGTGTTGGCCGATAGGCGGCGGGCAGGTCGTCGAGCGCGGCTCTCAGTCGACTCGAAGCCGTCGCGAAGGGCGCGGCGTCGCCGGCAAGAAAGGCCCGGCGCAGCTCCATCCACGCCGCGTTGGCAGGCTCGGCATCCGGGCGTCCGTGCGGCGGGCCCAACCCGAGGAGTTTCCAGGCTGCGGTGCCGTCTTCCGGATGCGGAACGGCACGGATCACCTGGCCGAGGAAGACACTGTTGAGCAGGTGGAGCTTCTCGCTGATATCGCGGACCTTGGCCTGTAGCGGGTCCAGCTTCTTGCCGCCCTCCATGTAGGTGACCTGGTGAACCAGGGACTGGAAGCGCTCGTGGAGCAGCAATTCCTCGATGGAAAAGACCATCTTGTCCGCCGGCAGTCCGAGTTCCGCCCGCAGCTCGGCATTGCGAATCGGGATCAGCGGCTCTTTCCTCCACACGTCGGGATCGAACGTCCAGGCGAGCAGCCACAACACCGGATCCCGGCCCTGGAAGAACGCCCGGCCGGTCACCGATTCGACCACATCGCGGGCGAGGGTGTCCAGCGGCGGCCAGCGGCCGTCGTGCAGCACGGTGATGCCGCGGAGGGTATCGAGATCCATGTATTGCGGCAGCCGATCCGCCGGCGATTCCGACGCCAGCCAGGTCATCGCGGTCAGGATGGCGACAAGGGGGGTCATGTTCCACTCCTCCCCTGCGGCAAGGCGTCGGCGGAATCGGATCCGTTGTTGCGCCGGCCGATCAGCCGCGACACCAGCACCCAGACCATCCCGAGCACCATGCCGACATAACCGGCGAACACGCCCGGCTTGCCGGGGTCCCACGACACGCTCAGCACACTGGTGGCCGGTCCGCCCTCCTGCTCGCGGTAACTGGACTGGAAGAACGTGAATCCGCCGTGCGTCGCCGGCCGATTCATGCTGATGACGTGGCTCTGCTGCCTGCCCGTCGAGGGATCGAGGAAAGTCACCTGGCTCTCGAACGATCGCGGTCGCTGCGTGCCGGGGTAGTCGCGTCTTGTGAAGTGATCCAGCGTGATCCTGAAGCCGAGCGGCCGGGTCTTGCTGGTAAAAGCCAGACGACAGGTGGCGTCATCCGCCATCACCGTCCGGCTGTCGCCCTTGCGAAGCCAGATTCGCTCCGTGCCCCGGGCCGTGGTGACGGCCACCAGGATGGCCGGTATGGCGTTCTCGCGGATCGGTTCGACGGGCGTGACGAGACGCTCGATCCGGGCGTGGTCGAAACGTTCGCGGACGGCGAACGTAATACCCGGCCAGGGAGTTTCGACCACCTGGCCAAGCGAGATCTCCCTGCCTTCCGGCCGGCCGTCCTGTGGAGTGAATTGGACGCCGAGTTCACCTGAGCGCGCCGCGTAGATTTCGACGGGGACCCGAGATTCAGCGGGCTGGGAGGAAACCGAGAATCGGATCTTGATCCCCTTTTCCTGCCCGTGGGCTTCCTTTTGCTGATCGGGGCGGTGCATCATCTGAAAATCGGGGAATCTCGAAAAGGCCATCTGCTTTGTGGTGCCCTTGGGGCCGATGATCTCCACTTCGACGGCCGGGTTGATCGGCTGACTCGATGCATTCGTGATCTGGCGGTCCTGGCCGACCACGGCATGCGGCAGGTAGCGCAGCACGCGGAGGGAATACCCGGTCTGGCCGACCGGCACGGGGCCGCCCATGCACTGTTCGAGAGAAAACTCGTAAGTCTTACCCTCGTCCTCATACTCGACCTTGACGGTGCCCTCCGATGCCGGCTGACTCGCGGGCCGGGTGGCCAAGAACCGACGCACTTCCTGGCCGCTTTCCACCGGGCGCAGTTTAATTGTCACGGAGCCCTCGTTCTCGGATGCGTCGTCCGGGAAGACCCAGTGGCGCATGTCCTGTTCTCCGACGGCGAGCACGACTTCGACGGCGATCTGCTCCCGTGGATTGTTGTTGACAACCTGGGTGCGTTCCTCGGAGTCGGGCAGGAACCGCTCGATCGCCGCAGTCAGACCATCCAGGATGACCGGCGTCGAGGAAGTCAGGTCAACGGGCCGCGATGAGCGGGATACAGAGGCATCGAGATCTATATCGGCCGTGCGGGCGTTGTCGCCGAGGGC
>DATIKE010000082.1:0-20296 GCA_035477895.1 Phycisphaerae bacterium | reverse complement strand
GGGGGGGGGGGAAGGGTTTTCATGGCCGCCAATTCAACCGGTTGAACCTCCGTATCAAACAGGAATACCCTTTCGGCGGTTCCATCGGACGGCCCTGGACAGGCCTTCAGGGCCTCCACGGTTTGTTGCCAGCGCGATGGTGACCGCGGCCCCGCGTCTTTCACGGCCATGCTGCCGGACCGGTCCACGAGGACGGCCAGGGGACTGGGAACCGGGCGCTCGAGGTGCAGCCGGACCGTCGGTCGCAGCAGCAGCAAAGCCGCCATCAGCAGCACGATGCATCGCAGCGAGGCCATGGCGGCCCGCGCGATGCCGGAGGCCTGCACGCGCCGGCTGTGATAGTGAATTACGGGCAGGCCGACGGCCAGCACACACATCACCAGCCAGGCCGGCATTGGGAGCATGGGGTCCAGATACCAGTGACGCTCGACCACGCGCACGGCCGTGTCCGCCGGCGTGTCCGTGAGCCAGGCGAGAGGGGGATTCCAACATGCCATCAAGTTCATGCCGCAACCTCCCCGGTCGGATTGACCGTTGAATCGGGCGTGAAGTAATGGCCCAGGCAGGTTTCGGCCGCCAGGAGCACGAGCAGTATCACCGCCAGGAAGGGCCAGAGTTCCCAATTATTATCCGTGGCGTCCTTCGGCAGGAGATCATCTCCCGGTCCGATGACCGCATTCTTGTCTCCGGGCAGCCACGCGGCGATCTCTGCGGGCGACCAGATTCTGCCGCGGCACTCGGCGGGATCGACGTTGACGGCGACGGCCCATCGAGCGTCGCCCGCCGTCATACTGGAAGCCGAGGGGAAGGTCAGTTGATAAACCCCAAGGGTATCCAGCGAGAGTGGGGCCTCTTGGCCAAGAGGGCATCCTAAAACCCTGAAATCCGACCGGCTGGAAGCCGGTCCCACACGGGTTTTAGGAGGCACTCTAATTGGGATTCGCTGTCCCGAGGGAGTTACCAGGATCGGATTGTCTTGAATAGGGCCCGGCAGTTCCCGCCATAACCAGCCGGGTTGAACATCGCGGGCCACGAGCCTTGCTCGGCAAAGCCACTGCGTGAGCTGATCGACCAGGGCGACGAACGCCGGACGATAAGGCCAGTCCGACGCGGAGGGGTCGAGCGAGGTAGTCAACACGGCCAGGGGGGCCTTGTCATGAGTCAGCAGCAGGGAGCGACCCGAGCTGGTTCGCAGCGCCACCGACCATCCGCTGTCCGTGGCGGGTTCGATCGAGCATACATCGAACAGATGAACGGCGGCGAAGGCATCGCGCAATTCGGCCTGTTGAAGACCGATCGGTTCTGGGCCGGCGGGGCTTGGGCGGCTGGAAGCCTGTATTGCAGTGTCGATGCGCAGGGCCCGGTCTGGATTCCCCGGGTCCGCGGTGTGCCGGCCGAGGCGAAGCAAGTCGAACCAGGCGGCTTCCGGTCCTCCCCCGGTTTGCAGGCAAGCGAGTGTCTCAGACAACTGACGGCTGCCAGCGATCCAGCACGCGCCGCCACGTTCGATGAACTGCCCGATTCTCTGCGCCGTTTCAGGGGGAAGTCTCCCGGCATCGGCCAGAATCAGCAGCCAGACCCGGTCATCACCGAGCGCTCGGGACCAGTCATCCGGTGCGCCGATGGATCGGACAGAGATGTGTGGGCCCGTGGCGGCCATGGCCTGGAGCGCCGCCCGTAGATAGGTGCCGGCGTCATTCGGCCCTGGTGATGAGTTTGGGTCCTGGCCAACGACAACCCCGACGGTGGATGGAAGAAAAAACGCGGCGAATCGGCGGTTGTCCAACTCGCAGGCGTCGGGGTCCAGCCTGGCTTCGACGGTGTGCAGGCCGGTTTCGGTGACAAGAGGGGCGAACACCGCGCTGGCGGATCCGGCGGCCAGGGACACCGTCCGGCGATCGGCTTTCCTGCCGTCTATCCAGAGCTCCAGACCAGTGGACAGCTCCTCTGGTCGATCGCCGTCAGCCTCGATTCGCACGCGAATCCTGGCGGGCCGGCCGGAGATGGTGCCGCCACGCTCGATCTGCAAGTCGGCGATCGATATGTTCCAGGCCGCCTCCTCACACACGGGAAGAACCACCAGCTCAACGGTGTTCCGCATCCGCCGAACGATTGGCCGCAGAGCGGCGGCATCCCGTTCGAACAGGTGTTCCTGCCCATCAGTGAAGAGGTAGATTGTTCCTTGATTGTTGTTCCCCCCCCCGCCAAGCCACTGCCTTGCGAGTGTCAAGGCCGGTTGAAGCCGTGAACCCCGCCCGGCGACATCGAGCCGATCGATCGCCGCCAGGACCCGTGTTCGATCCTCGGTGAGGCCGTCGGTGCCGGGCAGCCCCCGATCGTCCATGCCGATCACGCCGACATGCGAACGGGCCGGCAGCCTGGCGAGCAGCTCACGTGCCCGTGCCTTGGCCGCGGCCAGTCGGGTCCGCCCCCCATGCAGGGTGTGCATGCTGCCTGAAACGTCCAGGATGAGGACGGCTGCCGACGGCTTAAGGAATGAAGAGGGTGTCATGATCACCGGTCGAGCCAGAATAAGCGGCGCGACAATGAGAATCAGAGAGCGAACGATCAGCAGGAGGCGGTCGGACCGGCGGATATGCCGTTCCTGCTCTTGCAGGGCCTGCCGGAGCCAGATGGTTGCCGCCCAGCGCACGGTGCGGTATCGCTGCCGCGCCGCCAGGTGAATCAGCATCGGCAGCGCGCCAAGCACCACCCCCAGGGCCAGCCAAGGATGGATCAGCGCCACGGCGGAACCCTCCTGTGTCTGTCCCGGGCGGCCAGGAAGGCGCGAAGCAGAGCGTCGATCGGCTGGCGCGTGTGGGTGAGCCGATACTCGATTCCCAGCCGCCCCAGGCGGGCGCGCAGATCGCGGAGGTGTTCGTTCGACTTTCGCAGGTATGCCTGCCTGATGTGTTGCGCTTCCACACGGGTGTTGAAGGAATCCTCAAGGCCCTCGAAGTGTATGGGGCCAAGAAAATCAAACCCGAGTTCCTGGGGGTCGAGGGTTTGCAAAGCGATGACCTCGTGTCCGGCGAGTCTCAGGGTATTCAGGCCTTCGACCACTGCCGTCGGCCGATCCAGGAAATCGGAGATGACCACGGCGATTCCCCGCCTGGGCAGGGCTTCGGCGAATTGCCGCAAAGACGAGGCGATATTGGTTCCACCTGTCGGCCTGATCTGCCCGAGGATATCTGAAAGGCGGCCCAGGAAAGACACCCCATGCCTCGGCGGCGACAGGGACAGCGCATCGCGGTCGAATACCCCGCAGGCCACGGCGTCGTTCTGCCGCAACACGAGCAGGGACAGAGCTTCGGCCAACAGGCAGGCGTGTTCGAGCTTGCCGCGGCCGGCGGACCGGAAGGCCATGGACGCGCTGCCGTCGACCAGCAGGCAGGCCACGAAATTCGTTTCCTCGCGGAACTGCTTCACGAAGTAACGGTCGCGCTTGCCGTAGATCTTCCAGTCGATGCGTTTCGGCTCGTCACCGGGCACATAGCTTCGGTGGCCTGCGAACTCGACGCTCTGCCCGAGGTAGGGGCTGGCGTGCACGCCGGCCAGGAAGCCCTCGACCAGTCCCCGGGTGGTGATCTGCAGCCGGGTGAGCCGCCGCACGGTGTCGGGGTCCAGGAATCGCAAACGAAGCGTCACGACGCGTGCTCCCGCGTGTCGGCCGACGAGGCGGTATCATGATCCGCCGGTTGTCCTGGGGGTGTCGGCGCGGAGGTGTTCAATTATTCGGTCCGGAGTGAGGCCCTCCGATTGGGCCGCGAAGTTCAGAATCAGCCGATGACGCAGGACCGGGGTAAGCACCGCCTCGATGTCATCCCAGCCGACGGCGAACTGGCCGTGCAGGACGGCTCGTGCCTTGGCGGCCAGAACGAGATGCATGGCCGCCCGCGGCGAAGCGCCCCAACTCACTCCGTCCCGTACGCACGGTAGAGCAGTTTGCTCCTCCGGGCGGGTTCTGCGGATCAGGTTGGCCGCGTAGGACAGAACCGGTCGGCCGATCGGCACGCGGCGTACCAGCGACTGGCAGGCCAGAATATCCTGGCGGGTGAGAATGGGTGAAACCGCATCCTCCGCCTGGCCGCTGTGGCGCTCCATGATCTCGATTTCATCTTCGGCGGACGGATATCCGATCCGGATCTCCATCAGGAACCGGTCGAGCTGGGCCTCGGGCAGCGGGTAGGTGCCCTCGTGCTCGATCGGATTCTGTGTGGCCATGACCAGAAAGGGTTCCTCCAACGGATATGTGATCCCGCCGGAACTTACCTGTCGTTCCTGCATGGTTTCCAGCAGGGCGGCCTGGGTTTTAGGCGGCGTTCGGTTGATCTCGTCCGCCAGCACCAGGTGGGCGAACACCGGCCCCGGCAGGAAGCGGAATTGCCGCTGTCGACTCTTTGGGTCTTCCTGGATGACTTCGGTACCGAGGATGTCCGAAGGCATAAGGTCGGGTGTAAACTGAATCCGCCTGAAGGTAAGTTCCATCGCGTCGGCCAGCGTGCGGACCAGCAGGGTCTTGGCCAGCCCGGGCACGCCGACCAGCAGCCCGTGTCCGCGGGCCAGGGCGCAGATCACGAGTTGTTCGACGGCGTCCGACTGTCCGACGACCCGCTTGCGCACCTCGGCGACGAGCCGGCCATACAACTCGGCCAGTCGCTCCACGAGTTGGACATCCGTTTCCGCCAGTTCGGTCTTCACAGTCCCGCCCCTGCCGCGATTCAGCGGCCCGTGGTCTGATCCTGGTCGTACTTGCCCTTCTCTCCGGCGACGACGAAGCTCTCGGCGACTCGTTTGAGCGTTTCCCAGTGTCGGCGGATCCGGGCCGCCTCGGCGAGTTCGATCCTGCCGTCGTCCGCGATGGATCGACCGACCTCCTCGAGCATGTCGCTGAATTCCTTGACGAGTTTTTGTGTGCCGACGAGCAGTTCGGTGTGGAATGCCCGCGCTTCGACTTCCAGGTTCGGCGAAAAGAAGCCGCCGGCCTTGTGGCAGATCCAGTTGATGACTTCGGGATCCCGTGTGACTTCGTAAATCTCCACCAGGCGGTCCAGGGGGTTCCTGGCCCCGCCGGCGTCGGGGTCGTTCGCGTCGTGAGGCTGGCACCACTTGTAGACCAATGCGGGAGACAGCTTGAGCCTGGCCGCCAGGGATTTCACTCCCAACGGCTCGACCGCCTGTTTGAGGACCTCGTTGGAACGCATCATGGCCTGCTCCTGTGGTCGAGGGCGAGGGGGCAAGCCTCTCGCGCGAAAGGATCGATCCGCATTGTACGGTGGTTGTCCACCGGCTGGAACTGCGCTAACCTGATGCCTGGTTGGAGGAAAGGGGTGGGGAGTTCTCCTGGTGGCAGTCGGCGATCCGGCTTGATTGATCGCGACGGATTCGACACCCAGGGCAAATGTTGACGACTCCCGACCCCTTCCGCCCGCGCACGGAAACCGCGAATGCAGACCAAGCGGGACATCCAGGCTTTGCTGAACTCGGCCGGCATTCGGCCGCTGAAGCGGTTCGGGCAGCATTTTCTGATCGACGGCAACCTGATGCGCAAGCTTCTGGCCGCCGCGGACGTTCGGCGGTCCGACGTCGTGCTCGAGGTCGGGCCCGGGACCGGATCGCTGACCGAGGGACTGCTGGAGCGGGCCGGCCACGTGGTGGCGGTCGAGATCGACCGCACGCTGCAGACCATTTGCCGGGACCGGTTCGGCGACCGCCCGAACTTCACGCTCGTGGCCGGCGACGTGTTGGAGCGGAAGAACGCGCTGTCGCCTGCCGTGTGCGAGGCGTTGCGTGCCCGGCGGCGGGAACTGTGCGGCCGGTTGCTCCTGGTGGCCAACCTGCCTTACCAGGTGGCGACGCCGCTGATCATCAACCTGCTGGCCTGCGATCCCGGCGTTGATCGGATGTGCTTCACCGTTCAGGCCGAGGTGGCTGACCGGCTTTCGGCCGACCCGGGCTGCAAGGACTATGGACCGGTCGGCATTCTGGTTCGGGCCCAGGCCGATCTTCAGCGGATTGCCCGCGTCCCACCCGAGGCGTTCTGGCCCGCGCCAGGCGTGGACTCCGCGATTGTTCGTCTGACCGTGCGTTCCGAGGCCGCGCCCCCGGGGCAGCTGCGCAAACTGGCCGAGCTGGTTCATGGGTGCTTCAGCCACCGTCGCAAAACGTTGCGATGGAGCCTGCGGAAGATGCTGGACGACGCTTCCCTGAATAAGGTTGAATCCGACGGCCGTTGGGACCTTTCTCTGCGCCCGGAGGATATGGCTGTTGGTCAATGGCTTCAGTTGGCGGCGTTGCTGCTCGAATGATCGCAGGCCCGCGGTCCCCGCGGGTCGGCCGTCTCGCGCCGGATTCGCGATCAAGGTTGCGACAGGCTCCGGATTTTCTCCGCAAACTGGGCCCTGACCTCGTTCGGCACGTCCTTAAGGTCAAGGGCCTTGCGGTACGCTTCGATCGCCTTTTCCTTTCGGCCGACGTTCTCGAAGATCTGTCCGAGCAGAGCGTAGGCGTCCGGGTAGTTCATTTGTCGATCCACCAGAGGCTGCAGTGTGCGTGCGGCCGCCTCGGCGTCTCCGTTCTGGTACTGGAAGAACGCGGCGGTATAGGCGTACTTGGGTTCGTTGGGCTGCAACTCGGCGGCCTTTCGGCAGAAGTCGATGGCCTCGTCGATGCGGTCGGCGGACAGCAGTATGCCGAGGTTGTAGGCGGCGACGGCCAGGCGGGGATCGGCTTTCAATGCCGCCCGAAGAGCTTTCTCCGCCTCGTCGGATTGCCTCATCTCCGCCATCAGCAGGCCGAGGTTCAGATTGGCGGCCGCGCTGGCCGGCTCGACCTTCAAAGCCCGGCGCAGGGCCTGCTCCGCCTTGTCGTTCTGGCGCAGCTCGTTATAGGCAAGGGAAACGTTGACTAGCGGGGCGATGTGGTCCGGCCGGAGCCGGGCGGATATCTCGAAGCTGCTGATGGCCTGCTGAAGGTCGCGGCGCTCCATGTGGAAGTTGCCGAGGTTGTAGTGGGAGGCGAAATCGTCGGGTCGCGAATTCATGGCGGACACGAACTCGGAAGTGGCGGACGCCAGCGATCGGCGATCCTGTTCGTTCAGTGATTCGGGCGGAAGGCCGGCCAGGGCTGCCGCCGCCCGGACGCGCACGAGCCGGTACTCGTCTCGCGTCGCGCCGATCAGGGCGGGGATGGTCTCCGGGGTGAAGCGCCCATCGAGCGCGTCGGCGGCGCTGGACCGCACCAGTGGGGAGGAGTCCTTCATGGCCTCGATCAGAGCCGGCCATTTCCGCTCATCACCGCAGCCCCGTAACAACCGAACGAGGGAAGCCGCGTAAACCTCGTCGCGGTCTTTGCTCTTCAGGATCGCCAACATCTCGGGCAGTCGCTTCCAGTCGTTCCTGCGGGCGGCGTCGATCAGGCCGGCCTTATACAGGATCGGCGCCTGGTAGTCGTCGGCGTGCCACTGGCGGACGTGTTCATCCGCCCAGGCGGCGTCCTTGTCGGTGTGGCAGATATTGCAGGCGTTGGGTGACTTGAAGGCCAACGTGGCGGCCGGTGTCGGCGGGTGCATCGAGTGGTCGGATCGCAGTATCCGGGCGAACTCGGTCATCGGCATGTGGCAGGAAATACACAGGCTGCCCGGGCTGTCGGCTTTGTGGTGCGTATGGGCGGTCGCGTTCTCGACGCGCTCCTGGTGGCAAGGAAGGCAGGCGCCGTTTGGATTCTCGCTTTTGAATCGGTAACGGCCGCTGGATGTGTGGCAGTGCAGGCAGTCGAACTTCTCGTTCTTGAGGCAAGGGCTCCTCAGCCACGACGTATAGGTGTAGTTCTCGCCAAGGTCCCGGCCGTCGGGATAGAAGTCCGGGTTCTCCAGCCCGGTCAGGTCGTAGTGGTCAAAGTACCGCTCGCCCGGCATGAAACTGTCGGTGATCGGACTCATCTTCGCGTGGCAGGGGGCACAGAGAGCATTCCTCTGGTCGGCCGTGAGCGTCTTGGTGCTGATGAGATGAAGTTCCTCGGGCGGATGGCCGGGCGGGGCCTCGTTGAACACCCGGACGTGCTCGGCGGCGGGACCATGGCACGTCTCACAGTTGATTCCCGGCTCGGCCCATGTGGTGTGGTACGTGTCGGTGGCCAGGTTGTAGTTCTTGGCAAGTTGGCTCACATGACAGCCGTAACAGGAGGTGTTGAAGGTGTACAGCGGGTCGCGCCAATCGAGCGGCTGGTCGCGGACGTCTGAGAAGTGCCGCATCGCGCTGGCGGCCGTGTCGTACCATTCCCTGCGCCGCACGTCGTAGGCCACGGGCAGCACCTGAAGCCGGCCGCGGTCCAGCGGCGTCAGGAAGTAGTACACGTTCTTTCCGCCCATGACATGGACGATCGGGTATCTCTTCTCGCCCTCCGGGCCGCGCTCCCGGACAAGCCCGGCCGGCCCTTCGATCTCGGCGAGATACCGGTGTTGGCCGACGGCGATCTCCTCCCGTTGTGGTTGAAGATGCGTCCTGGCCAGCAGAGGCGTGTACGGCTGCATGGCCAGCCCGTGGAACGATGTGGACCAGAGCTCATAGAATGTCGCGTGGCAATCCCGGCAACTGCTCGAACCGGCAATCGCCGCTGCCGAGTCAGCGGGCATGGAACTCGACGCGGGAGAGGTGTTCGGTGTCTCCTTGGCCGCGGACATCACCAGCAGGGCCGGAAACGCGGAGATGAGTGCACCCGCGATGATCGGTTTGGGCAGAAGCTTGCGCATGTTTGCCACCAGTGGGCGGGCCATGGCGGATCACGTGCGATCGTAGCGGCCAACTCCCGTATCGGCCGCTATTGGATGGCCTGGTTGAACGGCCGACAGGGTCGCCGTCCGCTACCACCAATCGTCAAATGCCATAACCCCAATGGCCGCATTCTACAGGCTGAGCATCGCGGATGAAATGCGTTCGGATCCGAGAGCGACCTCGGCGTCGATCTCGAACAGGAGCTCGTCGCGGCAAATATCCGCGAGTACGCACACACCTGGGAAATCCGGGAGTCCCCGGTCGGCGGCCGCCTCTCGAAAGAGCGTCACGTACTCGGGTCGCTTGAGAAAGACCGTGGCCGAGCAGATGTCCTTCAGGGTCGCTCCTGTCTGGGCAATCAGACTTTCGATCTTGGCGAGGGTGCACTGGATTTGCGCGCGGGCATCGCCGGGGTGAAGGCTGTGACCGGCCTCATCGATGGCCGCGGTTCCCGAAATCTGGATCGTGGCGACATCGGATTCCCGGATGAACATGCCGCGCGAGAATGCCGACCCGTAGCAGAACGCCTCCTGTTGCCCGGGGTTGGCGAGCGGGCGGATGGTGATGCGATTGTCGGCTGTCCCGGAGACCGCCAGGAGGTCCAGTGATGCCGCCCCGCCACCCGCCGGTCGCCCCGCGATTCCCGTGCTGGCCGGCAACGGGCGACTGTCGTTCGCAACGGGTGACAGACCCAACTCGGTGTACCTGGCGTTACGGACCTGGTTGAACTGCGGATACCAGTCCAGGACTCGGTTGAGATAGAACCAGGTGCGGAACACGCTCTGGTAGCCGGCCGCCTGGCTGTGGAGCAACAGGTTGGCCTGTCGGATCATCCGGTCGGCCTGGCGGGGGGCGGTGTTGTCGGCGTCGGGCTGTCCGGACACGCCCTGGATGTTCTGGAGCACACAGAAGGACCCGCCTGCCCGGCGCCAGCCCCGACCTCGCGGGGTATCTCCTTCGAAGATCGTCCAGATTCGGTCGCTCGCCTCAACCGGCCCGACAGCGCGGATCAGCAGCCCCGCGAAACCCTCACCCCACGGCGGGTGCCCTTCAATGTACGTGACCGGGCCGTCCGGATCGATGTGACGCGCCTGCAGGGCCTGCCGCCGGGCGGCCAGGACCACTTGGTGAACAGTCAGGCTTCCGAACAATCGTTCGTGGACGATCTGAGTACCCGTCTCTTCAAGACTGGCCGCGATGTGCTTGTAGGCTGCCCGGGACGCCATGGCCGGTTCGGTGGCTTCTGTCACGGAAGCGACTAGAAAGTATTGGCCCCGACCCGCGGGGGTCGCCTTGAACAGGATGTTGGATGGCGATGAATGCATCTGATCGGTTGGCATAACGTCGATCATCTCAGGAATATTGCTTCCGTGTGCAGAACCGTCCAACGCGAACCGGCAGGGCATTCTAACCTATTTGGTGTACTCCAGGGCATCGATGTTTTTCGCGGGCGGCATGGAGTTCGACGAACGCCTTCTCGACGGCTTCGGCCGCCCGCAGACGGCCCGCTCCGGCCGAGGCGGACAATACGAGCACCTTGTCGAACATTCTCCGGTTCTCCAACAAATCAAAGTCCCCCAAGTTCCGTCTGGTACGACACGATCCCGGACAAAAGCTGAAGGCCGTCGCCCGTGCCGGAGCCGCCCGCGACAAAGAGTTACCCAGACACGGGGCGGCGCATGACCGTCAGATCCAGTTCTTCCGCAACAGCCAAGTCTTGACGCCCTGGGTGAGCAGGCTGTAGCAGAGCAGCGTCAAAAATAGCAGCGGCCAGTACAAAGGTGGCAGTGGCGTGAAGCCCAGCGAGGACGCGATGGGCGAGAACGGCAACCACATGCCTATGGCCATGATCAGGATGGTGGTAATCGCGAGGGGCAGGCTGGCGCGGCTCTGGAGAAACGGAATCCGGTTCGTCCGGATAATGTGAATGATGAGCGTCTGGGTCATCAGCGACTCGACAAACCACCCCGTCTGGAACAACGAAGCATGGCCGGGACTCCAGCAATTGAAAACGTAAAGCATGATGAAGTACGTCGTGTAATCGAAGATCGAACTGCACGGCCCGATGAACAGGATGAACCGGGAAATCTCGTTCATCGACCAGGGGCGGGGCTTGGCGATCTGCTCGGGGTCCACATTGTCGGTCGGGATCGGAACCTGAGAGAAGTCGTACAGCAGGTTGTTGGTCAGAATCTGCATCGGGGCCATCGGAACGAACGGCAGGAACACGCTCGCCCCCATGACGCTGAACATATTTCCGAAGTTGGAACTGGCCCCCATGCGGACGTACTTAAGGATATTGGCGAAGACCTTGCGGCCCTCCAGTACGCCTTCCTCCAGCACCATAAGGCTCTTTTCGAGCAAAATGACGTCGGCGGCCTCCTTGGCGATGTCCACGGCGGTATCGACCGAAACGCCCACGTCGGCCGTGCGAAGCGCAGGAGAGTCATTGATGCCGTCCCCCAGGAAGCCGACGACGTGCCCGTTACTTTGGAGGGCGCGGATGGTCCGCTGTTTGTGAGCAGGCGAAAGTCGGGCAAACAAGGAGGTGCGTTCGACCGCATGAGCCAGTTCAACATCGGACATCAACTCGATCTGCCGGCCCAGCAGAACCTCGTCCGTGGGGATTCCAACCTCGTGGCAGATCTTTCGGCTGACCAGGTCGTTGTCGCCGGTGAGAACCTTCACGGCGACTCCATGTTTGTTCAGGGCTTCGATCGCGGGGCGAGCGGTGTCCTTGGGCGGGTCAAGAAACGCCACGTAGCCCTTGAGGGTCATGTCATGCTCATCATCCCTGGAATAATCAGCCCTGGGCTGCATATCCTTGTAGGCAATGGCCAGCACGCGGAAGCCGTCGGCGCTGAGGTCGTCATATTCCTCGCGGAGGTCATCCACGTAAACCTGCCGCATCGGATATATATGGTCCTTGACCTCGAACCGGTTGCACCTCTGGAACACGACTTCGGGCGCTCCCTTGCAGATCAGCCGGTCGCCCCCGTCCGGTAGGCGCACCACCACGGACATGAGCTTGCGAGAAAAGTCGAACGGGATCTCATCGACCTTCATGTGGTCATCAATGGAAAACCGGTCATGAACTTCGCGATGGTCCAGAATGGCCCGGTCCAGGATGTTCTTGAGGCCGGTCTGGAAATGGCTGTTGAGATAGGCCAGGGCCAGGACGCCGTCGTTCTCCCGGCGAAACACGTCGCAGTGCTTCTCCAGGATCACATGGTCCATCGTGAGCGTGCCGGTCTTGTCAGTACAGAGCACGTCCATTGCCCCGAGGTTCTGGATGGAGTTGAGCCGCTTGACGATGACTTTCCGGCGGGACATGGCTATGGCGCCCTTGGACAGGCAGACGGTCACGATCATGGGCAGCATCTCGGGCGTCATCCCGACGGCGACGGCCATGGCGAAAAAGAAGGCCTCGTGCCAGTCATGTTTGGTCAGGCCGTTGATAAGAAACACCAGCGGGACCATTACGGCGATGACTCGGATCATGAGCCAGGTGAATCGACTGACCCCCTTGTCGAAACTGGTCTGCTCCTGCCGACCGGCTATGGACTTGGCCATTGTCCCCAGATACGTCTGCAGCCCGGTCGTCACCACGACGCCGGTGGCCGTCCCGCTCTCCACGCTGGTGCCCAGAAAACAGATGTTCTTGAGTTCGAGGGCCGGCTTATCGTTCGATTCCTGCAACTCGAACTTTTCGACGGGCAGCGACTCGCCGGTGAGGCTCGCCTGGATGATGAACAAATCCTTGGCGGAGATAAGGCGCAGGTCCGCCGGGATCATGTCGCCCGCCGCGAGTTTGACGACGTCGCCCGGCACCAGGTGGGCCAGTGGAATCTCTCGTGCCAGGCCATCGCGGATGACCGTCGCCGTGACGCTGATCATCGCCTTCAGCTTGGCGGCAGCGGTGTCGGCCCTGGACTCCTGCACGAAGCGCAGGACCACGCCCAGCACCACCATCATGGACATGACCGTACCGGCCTGGACATCCCCGGTCAGAAACGACACCGCCGACAGGATGAGCAGCAGAATCACCAGAGGGTTGCTCAAGGCTTTGCCCAAAAGGGCGAGTTTGCCATGCCGTCGTTCCTGGGCGACCACGTTCGGACCATATTCCTCCAGGCGTTTTGGGGCTTCCTCTTCGCTCAGACCGTTGGTTGTGGTCCGGAATTTGTCGAGGGCCCGCGCCGAATCGGCCGTGGCCGCCTCCAGCAGCAGTGGCGAAACGTGAATACCCGGTGAGGGGCGCTTCAGGACGGTCAGAATGTTCTTTGGCAATATCGCGCTGGGTATAATCGGCATGGTGGAAGCTGCCATCACCAAGGTCGGCAAAGCCAATCCGGCCGACCCGGCAAGCCTGTGAACCAGCGGACGAACCTGCGACATGGTACACGGATCGGTGCTATATGACCACAGGCCCGCGAAGAAACCGCACCAAAAGGCTGCTGGTTGTCCGGTTTGTCGTCCCACCTGTTGTGTTCCGCGATTCATGCGATGCGGTCCACGGCCCGAGGTTGTGAGTGTTGTCACAGCCAACTCCCTTTTCTGCCATCGGATGCAAAAAGCGGCTTGGAGGACGCCGCGGAATCCGGTAACATGCGTGATCCGCTTGTCGTTCAGCGGCTCGCGGGCCGTGTGCGCCTCGAAAGCGGGTGATTGTTCGCGGCGCAAGCACAAACGCTTGGGGTTATCGAGCATGAGACCCACTCTACAGGCTGTGGAAACCCTGGCTCATACCCACGTGGACGACTGCTACCAGTGCGGCAAGTGCTCGGCCGGTTGTCCGGTGGCCGATCGGATGGACATGCTTCCCAACCAGATCGTTCGGCTGGTGCAGAACGGCCAGGTGGACAAGGCGATGCGCAAGGAAGCGATCTGGCTGTGCGTCTCTTGCCAGACATGTGCCACCCGCTGCCCCAAGTCGGTGAACTGCACCGGCATCATGGACGCCCTGCGGCAACTGTCGGTGGAGAACGGCGTCGAGACGCCCGCGGTCCGGCGGACGGTGATCTTTCAGCGGGTGTTCCTGGGCAACATCCGGCGCAATGGCCGGCTCAACGAGCTTGAGTTGGTGGGTATGTTCAAGACCAGGGCCTTCCTGAAGGACATCAGCGTTCCCTTCCTGTTCAAGGACTCACTGCTGGCGCCGAAGATGATCCGGCGCGGCAAGTTCCATCTGGTGGGGGAGAAGGTTCGGGATCGCGGGATTGTGGATCGGATATTCGCGCGTTGTCTGGCGGACGGCAACGGCACGGAATCGGCGAAATGACAGTGGCCCCTGGCCGGGGTGTCCGGCCGCGGCCGCGATAGAGCGGGATGACCATGCGGATCGGCTACTATCCGGGTTGTGCGCTGCACGGTTCCTCGAACGACTACGAGCGATCCGTTCGGACCTGTCTCGATCGGTTGGGTGTGGAACTGCGCGAGCTGGACGACTGGATGTGCTGCGGGGCGACGGCCGCCCATTCGATCAACGAGAAACTGGCGACCGCCTTGCCCGCGCGGAACCTGGCCATCGCCGAGAAGGATGGCATGGATCGGATGCTCGCCCCGTGCCCGATGTGCTCGATGGAGCTGATCAAAGCCGGGCAGGCGATCGCCGCCGACCCGAAAGTCCGCCAGGAGATGTCGGGAATCGTGGAGCTGGAGGTCACCGGCCGGACCGAGGTCCTCAACCTGATCCAGGTGTTTCAGCAGGTCGGCCTGGAGCGGCTCAAGGAGGCGGTGGCCCGGCCGCTGACGGACGTCAAGGCGGCGTGCTACTACGGCTGCCTGCTGGTCCGCCCGCCGGAGGCCCTGCGGTTCGACGACTGCGAACAGCCCACCTCGATGGAGATGATCGTCGAGGCCCTCGGAGGCACACCCGTCGACTGGAACCACAAAACCGAGTGCTGTGGTGCCGGCATGACCATGTGCAACGAGGATACGGTGCTGGATCTGTCGCACCGGATACTGAGCAACGCCGCCGATCACGGGGCCAACTGTGTGGTCGTCGCCTGCCCCATGTGCCACGTGAACCTGGACATGAAGCAGGCGGACATCGACCGGAGGTACGGGGTTCACCACGAAATGATGGTGTATTACCTGTCGGATCTCGTGGGCCTGGCCCTGGGGCTCGACGAGCAGGCGTTGGGGATCGACCGTCACTACGTTGTTGTGAAGCGGTAAGCAAACCAATGGCCAGAGTGGGCATATTCACGTGCTGGTGCGGCGAGAATATCGCTCGCCACGTCGACTGCGAGAAGGTGGCCGAGGAGGTCGGCAGGCTGCCCGGCGTGCGCTGCTCGCTGACCTGCAAGTACATGTGCAGCGACCCCGGGCAGAACCTGATGCGCGAGCAGATCCGCAAGGAGAAGCTGGACGCCGTCGTGGTCGCGTCGTGTTCGCCGCACATGCACCTGCGGACCTTCCGCAAGGCGGCCGAGGCCGAGGGAATCAACCCCTACATGGTCGAGATGGCTAACATCCGCGAGCACTGCTCCTGGGTGCACCACGACAAGCCCAAGGCCACCGCCAAGGCCGTGGATCTGGTCCGCATGTCGGTGGCCAAGGCTCATCGGAATCAGGCACTCGACCCGATCCGGGTGCCGGTGACCAAGCGGGCCTTGGTGATCGGCGGCGGCGTGGCGGGTATCCAGGCGGCCCTGGATATTGCCGACGCCGGCTTCGAAGTCGTCATGGTCGAGCGCGAGCCGTCCATCGGCGGCAGGATGGCCGGCCTGAGCGAGACCTTCCCCACTCTCGACTGCTCACAGTGCATCCTCACGCCGCGCATGGTCGACGTCGGCCAGCACCCCAAGATCAAGCTTTACACCCACAGCGAGGTCGAGGCGGTCGACGGGTTCGTAGGCAACTTCAAGGTCACGATCCGCAAGAAAGCCCGCTACGTCGATATCAACAAGTGCTCCGGTTGCGGCGACTGCTGGACCAGGTGCCCGGTCAAGAACATCCCCAGCGAGTTCGACTTCGGCACGGGCAAGCGGACGGCCATCTACGTTCCTTTCCCCCAGGCGGTGCCCGCCCGCCCGGTCATCGACAAGGACCATTGCATCAAGCTGACCAGGGGCAAGTGCGGCGCGTGCGAAAAACGCTGCACCCGCGAGGCGATCAACTTCGAGGACACCGACCAGCTCGTCACCGAGGACATCGGCGCGATCGTCGTGGCCACCGGCTACAAACTGTGGGACATCGGCAAACAGGACGGCAGGTTCAAAGGTTATGGTGAGTACGGGTATGGCCGATACCCGGATGTGATCGACGGCCTGCAATTCGAGCGGATCGTGTCCGCCTCGGGGCCGACCGGCGGCGAGATCAGGCGGCCCAGCGACGGCAAGGAGCCCAAGAACATCGTCTTCCTTTGCTGTGTCGGATCGCGCGACGACGCGAAGGGTTTCAGCTACTGCTCCAAGATCTGCTGCATGTACGTCGCCAAGCACACCATGCTCTACAAGCACAAGGTGCACGACGGCGACGCCCACGTGTTCTACATGGACATCCGGGCTGGTGGCAAGAACTACGACGAGTTCGTCCGCCGGGCGATCGAGCAGGATGGGGCGAAGTACCACCGCGGCCGGGTCTCGAAGATCACCCGGGAGAACGGCCGGCTGATCGTCCGCGGCGTGGATACGCTGTCGGGCGAGCCGGTGACCGTCGAGGCGGACCTGGTGGTGCTGGCCTCGGCGATGCGCCCGGCCGACGGCGTCGAGTCGCTCGCCCAGAAGCTCAACGTCGGCTACGACGAATTCGGTTTTCTCTCCGAGTCGCACCCCAAGCTCCGCCCGGTCGAAACCAATGCGGCCGGCGTCTTCGTGTGTGGGGCCTGCCAGGCGCCCAAGGACATCCCCGAGTCCGTCGCCCAGGCGTCGGCCGCCGCCGGCAAGGTCCAGGTGCTCTTCTCGCATCAGGAGATGACTCGAGAGCCCGAGGTAGCCACGGTGAATGAGAAGATCTGCGCCGCCTGCCTGGCCTGCGTGCGGACGTGTCCGTACAAAGCGATCGAAAAGGCGGAGATAAAGGATCGCAACGGCAAGCTGATCAAATACACCGCCCGGGTGAACCCCGGCCTGTGCATGGGCTGCGGCACCTGCGTGGCGGTCTGCCCGTCCAAAAGCGTCGATCTGGCCGGCTTCACCGAGCAGCAGATCTACGCGATGGTTGAGAGCCTGGCATGAGCGAAGCGAGCGCATTCGAGCCGAAGATCGTCGCCTATGTGTGCAACTGGTGCACGTACCTGGGCGCGGACCTGGCCGGCACCAGCCGGCTGGAGTACCCGCCGAACATCCGGATCATCCGGCTGCCGTGCACCGGACGCATTGATTTCAACCTGATTGTCAAGGCGTTTGAGATGGGGGCCGATTCTGTGTTGGTCTCGGGTTGCCACCCGGGGGACTGCCACTATACGGCCGGCAACTACCATGCCCGGCGGAGATGGATGCTGTTCCGCGATCTGCTGGACATGGTCGGTATCGACCTACGGCGCATCCATTTCACCTGGATATCGGCGGCCGAGGGCAAGAAGTTCCAGAAAGTGGTCACCGAGATCACCGAGCAGACCCGGGCGCTCGGGCCGTACGAGGATTACCGCAAGGTCGTCGAGGGGGCGGCATGTTAGAACAACTGCGTCAAACCTGCCGAGACCTGCTGCAGAGCGGGAAGGTCGATGTCGTGATCGGCTACGGCCAGGACGACGATCGCCTGCCGGCCTATCCGGTGTTCGTGACCCGGCCTGAGGACGCGGACCAGCTCGTCTGGAACGACCGGTGCTTTTCCAACCTGACGGTCTACCTGACCAGACCCGAGATCAAGGCCCTGGGCAATCCGGCCGTCGTGCTGAAAGGTTGCGATGAGCGGGCGCTCGTTGTGCTGGCCAAAGAATCGCAGATCGACCGCGGCCGGATGGTGGCGATCGGCATGGCCTGCGACGGTGTCGGCAACCCGCGCGAGGCCAAGTGCTCGATCTGCGATGTCCATCAGCCAAAGCACTCTGATGTGATCATCGGAAAGGCCAAAAACGAGCCGCTCGGGGCGGATCGGCGTTACGCCGCGGTCGAGGAATTAATGAAGAATACGCCGGCGGAGCGCATGGCCTTCTGGCGCGATGAGTTGAGCCGATGCGTCAGGTGCTACGCCTGCCGGCAGGTCTGCCCGTTGTGCTACTGCAACCGGTGCCTGGCCGACAAGAACCAGCCGCAGTGCATCGACACCTCGGCCACGCTCAAGGGTAACTTCGCCTGGCACCTGGCCCGGGCATTTCATCTGGCGGCCCGATGTGCAGGTTGTGACGAGTGTATACGGGCCTGCCCGGCCGGCATCGACCTGCGGCTGCTGAACCTGACACTGGCCCGCTCGGCCGAAACCCAGTTCGGCTACCGGTCGGGCATGGATACTGAGGATGAGCCGGTCATGGGCGCATACCGCCTGCAGGACAAGGAGGACTTCATCCGGTGAGCGAGATCCTCTCTCAAGAGAAACTCCGCCGCCTGGCAGGTGAGTGGGCATCGGCTGGCAAGAAGGTTATCGGGCCGAAACGCATAAAGCCCGGCCTGGTCCTGTACGCCGGATTGAATGATGCGGATGAATTGCTGCTCGACGGATTCGTCCACCCGGCCAACTCGATCAAGGAAGTCGTCTTCCCGCGGCACGAGGTGCTATACAGCTATCGCTTCGAGGGCAAGCAGATCGGCCTCGGAGATCCCGAGCCGATCGGCGCCGAGAACGTCGTCGTGGGCGCCAGGCCCTGCGACGCCGCCATGCTCCCGATCCTCGACCACGTGTTCAACTGGGATTATCGCGACGCGTTCTACAACCGCCGGCGCGAGTTGACCACGGTTATCACGATGGCCTGCAGCCAGCATGACGATCAGTGCTTCTGCACGTCGGTGGGCCTTGCTCCCGATGCGACGCAGGGTTCCGACATCCTGCTCGTGGATCTCGGTGACGGGTCGTATGAAGTGCGGTTTGTGACCGATAAAGGCCGCAAGCTGCTGGCCGGCCGGACCGAGTCGTCGAACCGGGTCGGACAGGTTCCGGCCGGCCCCGAACCCAAGTTCGATCCCGCCGAGCTTCGGGCCGCGTTGGACGGCGGTTTCGACAGTCCGGCCTGGCGGGAACTCACCCTGCGCTGCATGGCCTGCGGTGCATGCAGCTACTCCTGCCCGACCTGCCACTGCTTCGACATCGTCGACGAGGGGAACGCCCGCGGCGGCGTCCGAGTGAAGAACTGGGACGCCTGCCAGTTCGGACTATTCACGCTGCATGCCTCAGGCCACAATCCACGGACCGTCCAGGGCCAGCGACAACGGCAGAGGCTGTACCACAAGTTTTCGATCTATCCGGCCAGGTTCGGCCCGATCCTGTGCACCGGCTGCGGCAACTGCACCCGCAACTGCCCTGTCGGGCTCGGCGTGCAGACCGTTGCCCGGCAGGCGGTGCGTCGAATTCCGGTGACCGGCAAGGCAGCCAAGACGGCATGAGAGAACCATGACGCAGAACATCTACCAGCCCGATCTCATGGAAGTGATCCAGGTGCATCAGCACACGCCCGACGTGCGCTCGATGCGCGTCCGGTTCCAGGATGAAGGCAAGGCGAAGGATTTTTCGTTTCACGTGGGCCAGTTCGGCATCTTCTCGGCTTTCGGCTTTGGCGAGTCGACGTTCAACATCTGCTCGAGTTCGACCTGGAAGGACCACATCGAGTTTTGTTTCCGCCGGATCGGACAGGTCACGGGCGCGCTGTGGCAGGTTCAGGAGGGGGACACCATCGGGTTCCGCGGACCCTACGGCAACTATTATCCGATGGATGCCTGGAAAGGCCGGGATCTGATCTTCATCGGCGGCGGGATCGCCATGCCTCCCATCCGCTGCGCGATCTGGTACGCCCTGGAGAACCATAAGGATTACGGCGACATCACCATTGTTTACGGCGCCCGTTCGGTGGCAGACCTCGTGTATCGAGATGAACTCGACGAGTGGGCCAAGCACGAGCGGGTTCGGGTCGTGCAGTGCGTCGACCCGGGCGGAGAAACACCGGACTGGACCGGCGAGGTCGGGTTTGTGCCGGCCGTCGTCGAGAAGGCAAGCATCCCCGCCGCCGACGCCGTCGCCCTGGTGATCGGCCCGCCGATCATGATCAAGTACACCCTTCCGGTACTCGCCGGGATGGGCCTGGCCGACAAGGATATCTACACCAGCCTGGAAAATCGCATGAAATGCGGCGTGGGAAAATGCGGCCGGTGCAACACCGGTCCGGTCTACGTCTGCAAGGACGGCCCGGTGTTCACCCTGGAACAGATGAAGTCACTCCCCGCGGATGACATGTGACCCTCGCTCGTTTGCTCATTTTCACTCCGTCGCTTCAACCGGTCGGATTTCGGCGGGTCGGGTCGCGGATACCGGATGCAGCACCCGGTCGGCAGCCCGTTGAAGCTGCCCCGCGAAGTCAACCTGGCGGGGTTCGTCGGGCACGCCGGCTTCTTTCGTCTCGGCCCGAATTCGGTCAATGAACGCAATTGCTT
>DATIKE010000081.1:0-15824 GCA_035477895.1 Phycisphaerae bacterium | reverse complement strand
ACACATCTACCTCTACCCCCTCCACAAACGCTTTCGCGAACGCCTCACCGCCAACCATCCCGGAAACCGACATGGTTTCGCTGAAGCTTTACGGCAGGGGGGGCCGGCCGCCGCAACAAAACTTAATATGCCATAAACAGTTACGGCTTCTCCTCGGCCCTGCGTTATCGGTGCCCGCCGTTGTTGTTACGCACCCCCTGACGTTGGGCCTCCGGCCGCAACTTGCCCGACGATCCAATCCAGGTTAGGATAATCTCGTCTCCGGGAACCCTTGCCCGGAACTGAGAATCAGCGGGCGTTTAGCTCAGTTGGCTAGAGCGTACGGATCACACCCGTAAGGTCACAGGTTCGAGTCCTGTAACGCCCAGTACCCCTTGTTACTTCTAACGGAATGGCATGGTATTCCGTGGTATCAGTGTCGAAGACGGGGTTCGCTGAATCATCGTTCCCCGCCGTTCCACCCAGGTTGTCCGAGGAGTGCGCCGCTTCGTCGGCCTCGCGCGCACGCACGCGCGAGGACCCCGCAGAATCGGCGCCGCACGCCGCGTTTGAGATATCTAAAGTCTCGGCCGCAATAGCGGACGGGCGGATCGTGGACCACTTCTTCCGTGGGAAGATGAGGGCGACGCTTTCGGCCGTAGCCCTTCGAGCCCGGCTGTTTGCCTCGTCGGCGTCGCCCCTCAAGACCCGACGGGGGGGAATCGGCTTTCGCCTCGTCGTCGCACGCGCTCGGGGTGGCATCTTGAGTCTGCTCGGACTTGCGCCCGAACACTTGTTGCTCCAGCCACACCACCCGGGCCTTCAACGTCTCGTTCTCTCGGGTCAATTCCGCGATCTGAGCCGCTTGGTCACGAACGACCTGTTCAAGTTGCTCAGCCCTCTGCTTCCATGCCGCTTCTCGCTCGGTCGCACGAGCATGCTGAGCCCGCCGGTAATGGGCCTCCTGGCGAAGCGCGATCTCCGTACGCCGATCTTCGGCAATCTCAACGGCCATGCCGGCATTCTACGGAGACGATGCCTTTGTGTTCAGCAGTCGAAAAGAGGGGGCGAGGGAGTACCAAAGGCAGACATGGGTTCACTGAAACTTTACGGAGGGAATGAAGCCCTTGCCTTCATGCGGAACCTTCAGGCACACCCGCTTGACGATCGTGTGACCGTCCGGATCGAGGCTGTCAATCCCAGCGCCTCGGGTCGTGTGAGCGGCTCCGATTGCATGTGGAGCCTCCGGTTTCGGTTGCGTGGCAAAGCTGCGGAGTCAGATAATACTGAGCCACAGGGTGGGACGGACGGCGTCACAGCAGGTTGGCCGCCAGTTCGGCAAGCGGGCTGCGTTCGCCCTTGTGCAGCTCGATGTGGGCGGCCGAGGGTTGGCCGCGGAAGCGATTTACCAGGTATGTAAACCCGTTGGAGTTGCCGTCGACGTAGGGATTGTCGATCTGGTAGGGGTCGCCGGTGAAGACGATCTTGGCCGCCTGGCTGATCCGGGTCATGACCGTCTTGACCTCCAGCGGGGTGAGGTTCTGGGCCTCGTCGATGACCACGAACCGGTTGGAGATGGACCGCCCGCGGATGTAGGTCAGCGGCGGGATCTCGATCAGGCCGGAGTTGATCACGCCGGCCGCGTTGGCATGGTCCTTGATCGGGCCGCCGGTGTCGAGAATGAACTCGATATTGTCGACGATCGGCTTCATCCAGGGGTCGAGCTTCTGGCCCACGTCGCCGGGCAGATAACCGATGTCACGGCCCAGGGGAAAGATTGGCCGGGCGACCAGTGCCCCGCGATACCGCTTCTGCCGCATCACCAGATGCATCGCCGCGGCGATGGCCAGCAGAGTCTTGCCGGTGCCGGCCTTGCCCATCAGCGTGACCAGCTCGATCCGTTCGTCCAGCAGGGCGTCGATGGCGAAGTACTGCTCCTTGTTTCGCGGCTTGATGCCCCACAGCCCGGTCTTGGACTCGCGAAGGGCGATCAGCCGGCCTGCGTCCACGTCCGCCCGGGCCAGGGCGCTGCGTCGCGTGCTGTTGTCCGAGGTCAGCAGGATGTACTCGTTGGGCGACACGCTGTTGCTTCCGGGCACCGGCATCTGCCCGTCGTGGCGGAAGCTCTCGATCTGCTCTTCCGAGACCGCGTAGGTCCGTTGGCCGCTGTAGACATCCGCGAGCATCACCCGGTCGCTCTCATAGTCCTCGGCCCGCAGGCCGGCGGCGTCGGCCCGGATCCGCAGGTTGATGTCCTTGGTCACGATGATGACCGGGACGTCGGGCTCCTGCCGCCGCAGTTCCTGGGCGACGCGGAGCACGTCGATGTCGCCGTCCGTGCGGGAGGCGGACATCAGCCGGTCCGCCTCACAGTGCACGCGCAGCGTCCCGCCGTTTTCCAGGGAGACGCCTTGGGCGAGTGAGCGCCCCGTGCGCAGGGCATCCAGCAGCCGGACCACCGCCCGGGCATTGAACCCGCGATCGGTCATTTCCTTCTTGAACCGATCGATCTCGCTGATGACGCTGATGGGGATGATGACCGTGTTGTCGGTGAACGAGAAGATCGACTTGGGGTCGTGGATCAGGATATTGGCGTCGAGAATGTAGTTTTTCCGCATGGCCGTTCTAAGAGTGTGTCCTGAAACAGTGTGGGGGAAACAGTGTGGGACGGGCTTCCAGCCCGTCAGTCATCGGCACGATGCCGGCCCCGCAAATGGGTTTCAGGACGCACTCTTTAGTATACCCTCAGTGTGGGACGGGCTTCCAGCCCGTCATTTGACCGGCAAGATGCCGGTCCCACAAATGGGTTTCAGGGCGTACTCTATGTATACCCTGCATGGACGGCCTCGGCCAAGATGGATGTTACAGAATGGAGCGCCGGCCGGCGGTTTCGCGAGTTTGCTGGAGACCTCAAAGCGGGTTTGCCGATTTATAGGGTCCATTGCGGTTGACGGACCCCGACCCATCGGTAAACTCGCGAAACAATGAAGCAGTTTTCCGCAGCAGTTGTTCTTCTCCTGGTGACCGGCGGCCTGGCGATATTGGCCGGCTGCGAGGGGCCCGCCAGGGTCGTTGAACCGCTGCCTCCGCCGATCATCCAGGCCCCTGCACCGACGCCGTTGGTGCCCCTGCCGGCGCCGCCCAGTTACACCGGCCCGCAGATCCGCGGTGCCGTGGTTGTCATCGACGCCGGCCACGGGGGGAAGGACCCCGGGGCGCTCCCGAAATTCAGCGGCCAGTTACCCGAGAAAACCATCGTGCTCGACCTTGCCGGGCGGATCGCCACGGCCCTGCGGGAACGCGGCGCCCGGGTGGTGATGACCCGTAGCTCGGACACTTTCCTCGAACTGCAGCAGCGGGCTGACATCGCCGGACGCAATCGGGCGGATCTGTTCATCTCCATTCACGCCAACGCGGTCGAACGCACCCACATCTCCGGCGTGGAGGTCCATATACACACGAGGGCGTCCTCTCAAAGCCAGAAGGCCGCTCTGCGAATGGCGTCGGCCCTTGAGCGGGCCGGTGTCGAGTGCCGTGGCATCATACGCAACAACTTCCATGTCCTTCGCGAACACTCGCGGCCGGCCATGCTGATTGAAAGCGGTTATCTCACCAACAGGGGGGATGCCCAGAAGCTCAACTCGCCGACCTGGCGGGCCCGTCTGTCCGCTGCCATAGCCGACGGGGTCACCGCCTACTTCACCCCATAATCTTCTCACCCGATGCCCGACCCCGACGTCCGGCCAACCATCAACAGGTGTCATCGACGCACCTGTTATGGTCACACGATGGGGCGTACATCAACCAGGGGCCTTTCCCGATCATCTGCGCCCAGGGGAATCCTCAGACGTCCCTGCCGACCGCCTGCCCCGCACCGGCCCAGGCCCCGCAGCGTAACGCGATTGCCGTCGGCGGCATGGCCATGTTTGACAATGATCCCTGTCACTGCGGGTCAATGCCTCATGGCCCGACCAATTACCATCTGACCATCTACGACGGCCAACTGTGGTGGATGTTGAGGCACAACTCCCCACGCATCAGCGGTGGTACGGTGACGCCGAAGGACGGCGCCACCATGCCGCCCCCGTCGGACATCGGTACTCCGGGCGACTTCGGCCTGGTTGCCGGTTACGTCGAAACCGATCCGCCCGTCGGCTATCCCTATAACTGGGTCACGCTGACCATCAGGACCAGCACCATCAAAGTCGAGATGACCTCACAAATGATGTCTCGCGCGGCAGGATACTCCGGCATGGAGTACTACATTTACAATGTGATGGACAACATCCCGCGATCGTACCTCGGCCCGTTCAACGCGCTGCGCGGGGGAGTCGGCCCGGGTTGCCGGCTCAACTCGAACACGTCGTGGTCGGCATGTGCCCCGGGCACCAATCGCAGTTGCATCAACCAGGTCGGCAACCTGCAGCGGGCCATGTTGTTTGACGATTTGTCCCTGCATGGCGGCGTCGGCTACTCGGACAACGGGGCCTGCTGCCTGGACAACGGCAGTTGCGTCGAGGGCGCATCCCAGTCCCACTGTGTGTCCGAGCCTCCGGCAGGGCTCGGCGGCATCTGGGGCGGCACGAGCTCGACCTGCAACACGGTGACCTGTTGCCCGATTCCGTTCGCGGATGTCGATCTTGACGGCGACGTGGACCAGGTCGACTTCGCGGCCTTCCAGGTCTGCTATACCGGTTCCGGCGGCAGCATCCCAAGCGGGTGTGCCTGTTTCAACCGGGACGGCGACAGCGACGTGGACGTGGCGGACTTCACCGCCTTCAACAAGTGTTACACCGGGCCCAATGTTCCGTTTAACGTCAGCAATCCGCCGACCGGCTGCGTCCCGTGACCGGCCGCTGAAACCCTCAGCGCCGAGTCCGGTACATTATTGAGCCGGCCAGGCAGGCGGGATGGCACGGTTCGGCATGCGCTGAACCGTGCCATCCACTTTTCTCTTGAGACGCTCAGGTCAACGAGCTATGGATGCGGACTTTCCTTCAAGCCGGGCCTGGGCCTCGGCCATCTGGTCGGCGGCGGGGGCCTTGCCGGTCTTCATCATCTCGGCGAAACAGTCGAAAAGGTATGTCGCATCGTGCGGACCGGGGCTGGCCTCGGGGTGGTACTGCACCGAGAAAATCGGCAGGTCACGGTGGGAAAAGCCTTCCAGGGTCCGGTCGTTGAGGTTCTGGTGTGTCGGTACGCCGCCCGCCCGTTCGAGTGACGGTACGTCGACGGCGAAGCCATGGTTCTGGGAAGTAATTTCCACCCTCCGGGTGGCCAGGTTGATCACCGGCTGGTTGCCGCCGCGGTGGCCGAACTTGAGCTTGTAGGTCTTTGCCCCAAGGGCCAGGCTCAGCAACTGGTGCCCCAGGCAAATGCCGAAGATCGGCACCTTACCGACCAGGCCCTTCAGCAGGTCGATCGCGTAACTGACCGCGGCCGGGTCGCCCGGCCCGTTGCTGACGAACACGCCGGCGGGCTTACGCTCGAGGACCGCCTTGGCGGTGGTGTTCGGCGGGACGACGCCGACCCGGCAGCCCACCTCCACCAGATTCCGAAGGATGTTGGTCTTCATGCCGCAATCGACCGCGACCACGTCGAAGCGGCCGAGCTTCTGCCTCGCATCCATCGCGAAGTCGCTTTCGAAGCCGCGATCCCACTCGAATGAATTGGTCGGCGCCACCCGCTTGACCATGTCCTCGCCGACCAGGCCCACCCAGCCGCGGGCCCGGGCGACCAGCCCGGGGTCATCGAGAATCTCGGTCGAGATCGCGCCCTTCATCGCCCCCTGGGTGCGCAGCTTGCGGGTGATCGCCCGGGTGTCGACGCCCTCCAGGCCGGGGATACCGTGCCGGCAGAGGTAATCGTCCAGCGAGGCGGTCGCCCGGAAGTTTGACCGCCGCCGGGCCAGCTCCTTGACCACGAAGCCTTCAACCTTCGGGCCGCTCGACTCGATATCCTCCTCGGTGACGCCGTAGTTGCCGATCTCGGGGTAGGTCATGGTCACGATCTGACCGGCGTACGACGGATCGGTGAGGATCTCCTGGTAGCCGGCCATCGAGGTGTTGAAGCACACTTCACCCTCGCGGGTGCCGTCCGCTCCGAAGGCCTGCCCGGTGAAGACGGTCCCATCCTCCAACGCGAGTTTGCAGATACGATTCGCCATCTTCGTTCCCCGACAAGCGGACAGCGTGACACAGCCGGCAACGGCCGGGCAATTATACGGATGTGCAAGTGGTTTGAAAGCCGGCCGGTCAGACCGTCAGACCACGCCTTCGAACAAGGCGCGGCCGATGCGGATCGTGGTCGCCCCTTCCTCGATGGCGACCTCGTAGTCGCTGCTCATGCCCATCGACAGTTCGCGGAATTCCGGCCCGACGATTCGTTCAATCTTCATTTCCTCGAAGATATCCCGCAGCCGGGCGAAGTGCGGACGGGCCTGTTCGGCGTTGTCATCCAGCGGAGCCATGGTCATCAGCCCGACAATCCTGAGGCCCGGCAGGGGGATGATGTGCTCGACGACGTGGGAGACCGCGCCCACCGCGATGCCGAACTTGCTCTTCTCGCCGGAAACGTTCACCTCGACCATGGCCGGCACGACCCGCCCGATCCGGACGGCCTCGGCGCTGATTTCCTCCGCCAGGCGCAGACTGTCGACCGAATGAACCGTATGTGCCCAGGGCAGCAGCGGCCGGACCTTGTTGCGCTGCACGTGCCCGATCATGTGCCAGTGGGGTTCGGAGACCTCGCGGCCGGGCTCCATCCGCCGCCGCCGCGTCACGTACTCATTGAGCATGATCGCCCGCCTGATCAGTTCCTGGACCCGGTTCTCCCCAAGGTCCTCCAGGCCCATGTCCAGCGCGGTTCGGATCACGTCGATCTCGATCATCTTGGTGACCGCGACGAGGCGGACGTCCTCCGGCCGGCGCCCGGCGCGCTGACACGCATGGGCGATGCGATCCCGAACCCGCTTGATGTTGTCGGAGAGTTTTCGTCGCATGGTCTTTTTCCGGGCGGGTGCCCCGTAGGTCATGGTCCCGCGCGGGCCGCCCGATTATAGCCGCTCGTCGCCGGATGTATACGCCTGTATGTTTGCCGCGGCGAGAATGGTCCTGCCTCGCCGGAAGCGTCACGGCTCCAGGCGGGTTTGCTGGAAAAAGATTTGGCGAAGAAAATGAATCGCATGGTTACTGTCGATGATGTCATCCTGCCGGCGCCCGCGCCCGGCGAGAAGCTGGATTTCCGGAAGATCTTCGGCGACGACCGGCCGGTGGAGATGGAGATCGGCTGCGGGAAGGGCGGTTTTCTGCTTCGGCGGGCGCGGGCCATGCCCGACAGACGGTTCTTCGCCGTCGAATGGGCGAACAAGTTCTACAAGTACGCCGCCGACCGCATGGTCCGCCGGCAGGTGCCGAACGTTCGCATCATGCGGGCCGACGCCGTGCACCTGGTCCGCAACGCCCTGCCGCCCGAGTGCCTGACCATGCTGCACATCTATCACCCCGATCCCTGGCCCAAGAAGCGCCACCACAAGCGACGGCTCATTCAGCCGCCGTTCGTGGCCGCGGCCGTGGATGCACTCGTCCCGGGCGGGCGCATCGCAGTCCAGACCGATCACGCCGGTTACTTCGAGCAGATTCAGAGCGTCCTGCGGGCCGAGAAACGCATCGAAGAGGTATCCTTTGACATCCCCGAGGCCGGCGTGCTCGATGGCCGGGTGGAGACCAACTACGAGATCAAGTACCTCAGGGAGGGACGGTCCATCCATCAGATCGCGATGCTCAAGCGGGAAACGCCGTGAAACAGCCCCCGGGGGGGGCCGGGTTTCTCATTTGCCGGGCCGAGGATGCGGAACACGGCCCCGACAGGCTCGGGGAAAATCCCCCGATCCTGCCGGAGCCGTGATCGTTCGAGCCTTTCGAAAGGTCGGCTTGTTATTTTGGACTCAATTTGGGATCCAATCTCAGTCCGAGCTTCTCTCCGAGGGCCAGGACTCTATCGAATATCCCTTCGTGGTCGGTGCCCGCGGCCCGGATGAGATTGTAAGCCCGTCGGCATTCCGTTTCGGCTTCCCGCAGATCGGCATCCTTGTTTTGGGGCTCGGCGTTTGCGCGGCGGTAGAAAGCCTCGGCCGCGTGGTAATGGATGGCCGCGACTTTGTCGTTCATGCCCATCGCTCTCCGCAGAGCGGCAATGCCCAGTTTGTAATTGCCGAGCAGCACATGGTTCCAGCCGACCGTGTCCAGGACGTTGGGATCGAATGGGACCATGTTGGCCGCCCGTCGGGCATAAGGCAGCGCCGCCGTCGGGTCGTTGAAGTGGTCCATCAGCAGGTAGGCCAGGTTGTTCAGTGAGATCAGGTGATTCGGGTTGATGGTCAGGATATCCTCGTAGGTTTTCCGGGCATCCTTGAATTCACCTCGCAGGTAGTGTTCGATCGCCTGGCATTGCATAAGGTACAGCTTTTCCCTGATGGTTCCGGGCGAGTCGTCCTTGGGGATGGTCTCCAGGAGGCTCTTGAGGGCCTCGAGGTAGGCCTCCCTTTCCCCGGCGTCCTTCTGCAGGGCGCCGAGGACGAACCTGGATGCCCGCTCATCGGGTTTTGCGGCGAGTCGTTGCTGGATGACCTGCTTGGCCACCTGGGCGCCCAGCCGCTTCTTGATATCGCCCACAATGACCGCGAACGCCTCCATGTTCGCGGTCGCGGTATCAAGCCTTTGGCCGTACAGCCGGAGCGCGTTGCCGCGGTCGCCCTTGCCGGCGTAAGCCGCGGCGACCGCAAGTTCCACCCCGTGGTATTGGCGCTTGGCGGCCGGCAACCGATCGTTCACGAAACGGAGCAGCTCGTCGAACCGTTCGAATTGCAGGAAGGTCTGAAGCAGTTGATCGACCGCGACGTCGGCGTACTGGCTCTTCTGGGCGGCCTCCACGCCCGCCCCTATCGCCTTCTCAAGCTCTTTGCTGGAGCGGTAGAGTGTCAGCAGTCGCAGCGACCACTCGGGGTTGTCCGGGTCCGCCTTGAGGCGGGCGACGAACAGTCTCTCCGCGTCCTGCCACTGCGAAAGCTGGATGTACAGCCGCAACAGCTCGTCGAGAGTCGCGTCATGGTTGGGTTCGTCGGCAAGGATGCTGAGGAACTCTGACACTGCCAGGTCGTTCTGCCCCAGATGCTCGAGGCACAGCGCCATCCGGATCCGGTGCCGATACCCGTATCCCTTGGGTTCCTGGGTCTTGGCGACGCGGTAGTCCTCCAGGGCGTCCTGCCACATGCTGCGCTGGAAATGGATATCCCCGCGCCGCAGTCGCCCGTCGGCGTTATCCGGACGCAGTTTCACGAACTCGTTGATCGCCGTCAGGGCATCATCCAGCCGGCCGGCGTTGATGTGGTACTCGCTCTCCGCCAGGAACGCGAAGGGGTCATCGTATTTCTCCCGGAAGGAGTCGATCTCCTTCTTGAGTTCGTCTTCTCGATTCGGATCCTGCAGCCGCACGATGGATTCGATGATGTTCTGCCGGGCGCTCTTCTCCAGGTCGGCATCCTCCTGGGCCTGCGCCCGGGCCAGCGCCTCGCGGTACCATTTCTCCGCGTCCTCGAATCGTCCGTGGGCCAGGAAGTAGTTGCCGACGTCCAGGCTGACGGGCGGCTCCTGACACATCTGCGCCGCCGCCACGAAAGCCTCATCGACAGCCTGGGTGGTCGGCACATCGGCGCCGCCTTGCTGCCTGACGGCCTCCATGTGGGTAGCCATCAGCAACTGGGCGGTCGCTTTCTGCAGCGTATTGTCCTTCTCGATCGAGTCCACCAGCGTCTTCAACACCTTGAGGGCTTGTTCGTTCTCGGGTGGACGCTTCGTCCGCAGGAAATCCGTGTAGGCCTGAATGACCCGGAAGTTCATCGACTCCAGCTTGTAGGCTTCCTCATAAACGGCCTTGGCCCTGTCCGGCTGGGAGTCGTTCTGGTACAGACTCGCCAGTCGCAGCAGGTTTGGTATGTCGGTGGGGTTGGATTTCCGAATCTCCTCGCGCCGCGTGATCCCCCGTTTCGGATCCCGCGTGTCCTCCATGGCCTGGAGTTCGGCCTTCACCCACGGATGGTCCGGCATCAGGCGTTCGCACACCCGGAGGTAGGTGTTTTTCTCAGCCTCGTCGCCTCGCACGGCAGCGATCGTTGCCAGCCCGAGCGCCGCCATGCCGTTGGTCGGATTGAGCCGGAGAGCCTCGCGGAACGACTGCGCCGCCTCATCGTTCCGCTTGACCTCGGCAAGAACCCGTCCCAGCATGACGTGCCCCTGGGAATACGTGGGGAAAATCCTCAGGCCGGCTCGGAATTCCGCGATGGCCTGCTCGTAGTTGTTCTCGAGGTCCGTCCGCATGGTCAGCATCCGGCCGCGGTGAAAGTGGCCGCCCGCGCGGGCCAGGCCCAACCGGACAGCCTCGTTGATGTACTTCTCCGCCGCCGTCCAGTCCTTGTCTTCCAGCGCGCGAGCGAACAGGGCCTCCACAATGCTCGGCTGGTCCGGATTGATCTCGTAAGCCTTGTGGAGTTGTTCCAGGGCCTCCTTGGAGCGTTCGGGCCGAGGCGCATAGAGCTGGTACAACTGAACGGCGACCACGAACGGATCGTTACCGCGCTTGATGACCTCCTCGAGACGCTTCATTCTCTCTTCGGGAGACGCGGAGGCGTCCGCCAGCACCGCAAGACGATCCAGCGCCGCGATTGTGCGCTCGTAATCGTCGATAGTCTGCTGCGCAGGCTGGGTGGCCGCGGAAGCTTCTTTCAGCTTGGCCTCGACCGCGGCCCGCTGGTCGGCCAGCAATTGCCGTATTTCCTCCGCCCGTTTCGGATCGATCTCTCCGGGACGATTGGGATCCGAGGTCAGCAGGGCAAGTTGCTGGATGGCGATCATGTTGCCCGGGTCTTCCGCCAAAACCTCGCGAAGCAGCTTCTCCGACTCCAGCAGCATTTCAGGTTTCCGCTCCTCTCCGGCCTGATTCTCCGCGAGGTAGATGGCTGCCTGCTGAAGCTTGGCCTGCACGGGATCTTCCGTTCCCTCGGCCAACTGCCGGGCGATCTCCTTGACCTTGTCCCAGTTCTTCTGGGCTTCATAAGCCCGCCCCAATGCAATCAGGGCGGTGCGGTTTCGGGGATCGATCCTGAGCGAGCGCTCAGCGTCCTGGATGGCCGCGTCGTGCTCGTTGAGCTGGGCCATCAGGGTGGCCCGCAGGGCCCATGCCTGGGCGTTGTCCGGGTAGCCTCGCAGCACGCTCCGCAAGGATTCGTCCGCCTTTCCAAGCTCCCCTATCTGCATGTAAAGCTGGGCCAGATATTGGTGCAGCTCCGGGTTGTCCGTTGCCAGCTTCGTGGCCGCTTCCAGGTCCTTGATCGCTTCAAACCGGTTGCCTCTGAGGATATTGATACGGGCATCCATGAACTGCGTGCTGGGATCCTCCTCGCCGGTGTCGCCGGCCTGCTCGTCACGCAGGCCTTGCATCTGGGCCAGGGCCTTGTCGACCGTCTGGCTGGCGCTCCCCGCCGCCTGCCCGCGAGCCGTGTCCGCCTGAAGCATCAGGATCCGGAACATGTCCCCCCGCAGCCGGGCCATGAAGTACCTGTTCCGGGGCCCGAGGTAGCCTTCGCGCTGAACGCCCCGCTGTTGACGCGTCGCCAGCACCTGGAGGGCTTTTTCCATGTCCTGGTTCCCCAGGTGCAGGTTCGCCAGCCGCATGTAGGCCTGGTAGCCGTCCTTGTCCAACTGGATCGCCCGGGTGAAGCACTCCTCGGACTTGGCCAGGTTGGCCTTCCGTTCCTCGACCTGCAGGGCCTCGTCCTTGGCGGTCACCCGCTTCATCATCCAGTACTCCCCGAGGGAGATCTGGTTTTCCACGTTCTCGGGCGCCAGCTTGATCGCCTCCTCGAAGCACCGCATGGCCTCGGCCTCGGCCTGGGCGATCTGCTGCTCCAGCCGGGCCGTTTCGGTCGGCGCCGCCCGCTCGCTCTCCTTGCGCAGCATTTCCTGCCGGTCGCGCACGCTGCGGATGAGGAAGAAACGCCCACGGGTCCGCCAGGCCTTGGCCTGTTCCGCGGGTTCCTTGGGCAGATTGGACATCAGATCGTCGAATACCTGAGCCGCTTTCTCGTCCTGGTTCTCCTGCGTGTAGTGGCTGGCCAGGCTCTCCGCGAAATCCGCATTACTCTTGTCGCCGTCAAAAGACTCCTTCAGGTATTCCTCACCTTTCTTGAGGTTCTCCTCCTTCACGGTTCGCTGGTTGGTCAGGGCGAGTCCCATCGCGTGCGTGCCGACGAAGTTCTTCGGATTGATGCTCAGAAGCTTCTCCGCCTCCGCCTGCACGTTACTCCAGGTACCAGCCCGCAGCTCCCGGATCATCTCGACGAGAAACGCGACGACCTTCTGCTGGGCCGGTTCGTTCTGCGGGTCGTTCAGGACGACCCGTTGCCATGCTCCCAGGGCGTTGCGGGCTTCGCCCAGCGCCAGGAACATCTCCCCGATCTGAAGCATATATTCGTTGGATTCGGGCGTCGTCTTGCTGCCGCTGAGCGACCGGCGGTATGCCCGCTGATACGAGTCCAGCGCGTTGCGATAATCTCCTTCAGCCGCGTACTTGGCGGCCTGCTCGGCCGCCGGCCCCGGGTCGCGCTGCGGCAGATTCATGGTCATGATGACCGCCGCCGTCGTCGTGATCAGTATGCCCGCGATCGTCAGTCCCGCCACCAGTTTCTTGTTCAGTCGCTGTGCCATGTTCTTTTCTCACTCCCCCGAGGGTTGCCCGGCGGTCCGGCCTTGCCGTTCCGACTGCGTCACCTGGCCCCAGTCCGGCCAGTGATCTTTCAGCAGGACCGGAATCACAATCGACAGAAAACGCCTGCCGGCCTCGATGGCCTTGTCGCGCGGGGGCAGGGCCTCCGATGTGCCGAACGACACCTCGAGCTTGCTGAAGTAAGCATGCCGCCCAAACGGGTCCGCCATCGCGCCGCGGACGCAGGTCCGGTCCGCGCAGAACCGGCCGTTCGTGTGGAAAACATACATCACGATCTTCGTGCCTTGTGACATGAACGAGGGACCCGCGAACTCCAGGGCCTTGACCTGGACCGTCCGGTCCGGGCCGAGGGCCGGAAGCGGAACCTCCACAAGGAACTCATTCTTGATCACGTACCCGCCGCCCATGTAACACTCCTCGGGCACGTGGGGCACCTGGTCCGGAGCGCCGGTGTAATACGTCACGAAGAGCTGGACGAAATCCTCGGGTTGCAGCGCTCCACCGGCAGTCTGGTCCAGCAGGGCCCACTGGATATACTGCGTGGTGCCCAGACTGTCGAGAATCTCCGGCTTGATCTCGGCCGCGCTGAGCAGATGATAGCTCGCCCACACCCTCAGGTCCCGGACGCCTGTTTCATTCTCGATCGTGTACTTGATCTCCGTCTTCGTCTGGGGGTTGGTGTCCGTCACCTGCCATGCCCCGGTCCGCTCCTTCGCGTCTATCCTGGCGTTCTCCGTCAGCGGAAAGCCGTTCTGCTTGAAGGCCGCCGCCACGGCCGGAGAAACCGTCCCGTCACGCAGTTGGCTGCTCATCGAGCCATCCATCGTGAAGATCGGTTGCCGAAGGGTGGACTGGTCCAGCAGGTTCAATGGTTTCCTCAGCGGGACGGGGAGCTTGCGGAACTGGATGTTCTTGGCCCGGGCCATCGCCTCGAAGACGCCGGTGCAGGCCAGCAGAATCAGGGCGCAAGCCAGGAACCCCCGGTTGGCGAGGATGTCCCGGAAAACGCCGGCGCCGGTCGCTTTCTCCGAACGGCCTTCGGAATGGTTGCCCGCTTGGCTGCTCATGATGAAATGATGCTCTCCCGTCAGATGCCGGCCGCGGCACCGCTCGCCGGCAATCGAGAACTGCCCGCCTATCTATTAAACCACGCTGGACAGACGGTCAATACCCTGAAATCGACCCCACGCAAGCCCCCACCGCCACAGGATGCTCGCCCGGCCCCCCCCAAGTTCCCGCCGCACGCCCTCTCAGGGCCTATGCTCTTGCCCTGACGGCATTTGTGCGACGGACTCCGGCCAGACCCCGCTATTATCGGTTGCCTGATGCCGCAACGCCAGCGTTTGCCGCCAATCGCGGATGGTCCATACATAAGCGTTCTGGATAGGGGCTGTCCGCGGGGCCGGCTTTATTACGCGGATCGTCGTAAAAAGGTTCAGATGCCTTCGGAGGCGTCCGATAATGGGGGTGACGCCATGCTCAAGGATAGAGAAAACGACCGGCAGTCCTGTGTCATCGTCGGTGCCGGCGGGCACGGAAGAGTCGTTCTCGACATCCTGCTGTCGGCCCATCAGTATCAGGTCGTGGGATTCCTGGACTCCAACCCCTCGCTGCACGGCCGGCGAATGGATGGCGTGCCGATCCTCGGCGACCTGAACGCCTTGCCGGATCTGCGGGCCCAGGGCGTCACCCGGGCGGTCGTCGCCATCGGGGACAACGGCGTCCGCCGGTCATTCGCCCAGCAGATCGAGCAGGCCGGATTCGAGCTTATCAACGCCATCCACCCATCGGCCAACCTGGCCCGGACGGTTTCCCTGGGGCGAAATGTCGTCGTCGCGGCCGGTGCCTTGGTCTGCGCCCATTGCCAGATCGGCGATTCGGTCATTCTCAACACCGGCTGCATCATCGATCACGAGTCGATGATCGGGACAGCCGTCCACATCTGCCCGGGTGCCAAGCTTGCCGGCCGGGTCACCGTCGAGGCCGGCGCCCACATCGGCATCGGGGCCACCGTCCTGCAGGTTCTGCGCATCGGGTGCGAGGCGGTCATCGGCGGCGGGGCGGTCGTCATCGACGACGTGGAGCCCATGACCACCGTCGTCGGCGTGCCCGCCCGGCCGGTCAGCGCGCCTGCCCCCGATGATGAACTACCTGGGAACCTGCTGCCACTGTTTAAGCGGGCCGGAGTCCGTCACCACGCTCCGGTCGTGTAATGTTGGTGGGACCGAGTGGCCGGGACCTGCGGATGGCAGGCCATATGATCTGGGAGTAAGAAGCGCGTGGTCCGCGATTTCGATACTGATAGCGGCTGTGAAGAGCGGATCGCGTCTCATAACCGCCCTGCCGGCGCACAAGAACCCGGTCATTGGAGGTGTGGCGGGTCGAACGTCCTTAAACTCGGCCCGATCCGCGCGTGCGTCATCCGATAAAACCGCGAAGATTCCCGCCGGCAACTCCGGTGCATCTCTTTCTTCGGGCCTGCTGAGTTTTTTCTTTCCAAGCGTTTGCCCGGCGCGTTTTTGTTTTTTATGTTTTGCTTGCATCGAGACGATCTGGTTGGCGACCGCCGGTGGGCGGAACCCGCAACCGGTGGAGATACCGGAACTTGGGTCAGCCGGTCGCGATGCGTGCCGAGGTCCGCGGAGGGACGAAGCCCTCCGGGGGGCTGGCGGGGAGACAATCGAAGGAATCTCGGGTGGGATTCACCGAGACACTGGCCGGGACGTCTGCCCGGCCTTGGTTTTGCCTGTCGGAGGAAGGGATAACGAACCGGCCGGCTGATGGCCCCCAGGGGGGGGCGGTTTTGGAAAAGGAGAAAAACATGCAGTGGCTGATTAACCGCACGAAGAACTTCCTCAAGAGTGAGGACGGCCCGACGGCGACCGAGTATGCGGTGATGCTCGCGCTGATCATCATCGTGGCCCTGGCCGGCATCACCCTGCTGGGCCAGCGGGTCAACGCGATCTTCAGCGATGTGACCGACGCTCTGCCGAGCTGACAGGCCGGGCACCAGTCTCGCGTAGTTGACTGATCCATCAACGCGGGGGCGCCCGTCCGTCAGGGGCGGG
>DATIKE010000080.1:0-2314 GCA_035477895.1 Phycisphaerae bacterium | reverse complement strand
CCGAGAACCTCGACGAGCAGGGCCTCGCACAGATGGAAGTCACCGGCTGGCTTCGCTCTCTTGAAGCCCTCGACCACAGATCCGCCGTGCTGCTGGTCTGGGCCCGGCTGTGCCATGCTATCTGTCGCGTCGATTCCGACCGGGCCGCGACGCTGAATGAGCTCCTCGACGACCTGACACGGCGGTGGGGCTGGGCGACGAACGACCGATATGACCCGTCCGTGCGGATCAACGCCCTGGTGCTGGCCTCGGTGGCCGCCCGTTATGCCGGGCGATTCGACGAAGCGGACGGCTTTGCACGGAAGATCATCGCGCTGCAGACCGAGCAAGCGAACTCTCCGCGACGCCCGGAACTCCCCGGTGATTCGCTGCTGGCAATCCTGGAACAGATTCGCGTATTGCGCGATGCCGGCCGTCGCGAGGAAGCGCTCACGGCGGTGGATACCGCGCAGACGTACCTGCGTAAGGCGTGGCCCGATGACCTGGCGGCCGCCCTGGCCGTCGATCTGCTCGAGTGGAGCGTCCTGGCGGGGCGCAAGGCCGGTCAGCGGGGCGGCAGCGTCCTGGCCTCGGCCGAGGCCCTCGTGCCGCTGGAGGTCTTTGCATCCAAGTCGCTCGTGAATCGCGAGATCCTTCGGGCGGCCCTGGCCGGCGCTCTGGCCGATGAGCCCATCAGGCCGGACCTCTCCCCGTTCGCCCTGGAACTGATCGCCGGCGCCGCCGTGAGCGATGTTCTGGACCGCCTGCCGCCGGATCGCCGGGCGAGTGATGCGCGCCTCGCCGCGGTCATCGACGCCCTTCAGCAGGTCGCGGCTTCTCAGCCGGCCGACGTGTCGCCGGTTGAACTGGGCGAGATGCTTTATCTTCGCGGGCAGGTTCTCCTCGCTGCCGGCCGCAAACTCGAAGCCGCCCGGGCCCTGGCCGACCTGGTCGAGCGAGTGCCGAACCACGATCGTGCTCGGGCCGCCGCCCGGCAGGCAGTGACCCTCGTGCGCGGGGTGCTCGACGGTGGGCAGGGGGATTCCGCCGCAGCCCGAGCCGCGTTCGTGCGCGCGGGCCGACTCCTGCGAAAGCTCATGCCCGACGCCCCGGAATCCAGGAGTCTCCAGTACTTCATCGCCCAGGCGCTGGAGGACTCCGGCATGCTCCGCGAGGCCGCCGACGAGTATGCTGCCGTCCTGCCGGAGGATGCCAATGGGCCTCTGGCCGGACTTCGACGCGCGAGATGCTTGCGGACCCTGCTTCAGCAGGCCGTCGGCCCGGCCGGGACCGCGCCGGCCGATCTGAAATCGCTGACCGACGAGACCGTCGAGGTTGCCCGATCGGGCGCCAAGATCGCCGGGACCCGGCCGGCCGATGACCAGCCCGCCTTGTGCCTGGCTGCCGAGCAGGTTCTGCTGCTGGCCAACGTCTTGAATCTCCCGGTCGTGGGGCGGTCCGCGGAAGCCCTCGACGCCCTGAACAACTTCGAGTCGCGATTCGATCGTTGCCCCGGCGCCGTCGGCCAGGCACTGCGCGAGCGAATCGTCGCCCTGCGCCAGCTCAAGCGAATGGCCGAGGCCCGGCAGGTGGTCGATCTGTACCTCCAGAAAGATCCGGAACAGGCCGGGCCGGTCATGATCCGGCTGTTGCAGGCCATGCACGACGAGATCGAGGCCGCCGAGGATCGCGGCGATGAGCAGGCCGTCCGGTCGGTCGCCGCCGAGGCCGCCGAACTCGCCCGCATGCTGCTGAAATGGTCCGACGCCCATCCGGGGTCCGTGGCCCCCGGCGATGGTCTGACCATCGCCGTCTGGCGGGCGGCGGCCACGCTCCACGCGGGCCGGCCCGATGAGGCCATCGAACTGTATGAACTCTGCACACGCATGGCCGAAGAAATCCAGCAGCCCCACGAAGCCCAGGAGGTCCAGATCCGCCTCGGAAACGCCGAAGCCGTCCTGGCCGCCGGCAGGCCGGAGCACGCCCTGACCCTGTTCTCGAATCTCTGCCGGCGTTTGCCGGAGGAATCCCCGCCGTGGTGGCGGGCGTTTGTGGGGCAGCTCCGCTGTCACGCCGCGCTGAACCACGACTCCGATGGGATCTTGCAAACCATACGGCAGAGGCGTTATCTTTCGCCGGATCTGGGCGGGCCGCGATACCGCCGTACGATCGAGGCGGTGGAAAAAGGCGCCCTTGCCTCTCAACCGCCTGTGAACTGAACCGCGCGATCGGCCTTCTGAAAGAGGGCGACGAAAGGAGAATCACCCATGTTCAATAAAACGGCAGGTATCGTTTTCCTGGTCGCAGTGGGCCTGCCCCCGACTTTTGTCGCGGC
>DATIKE010000079.1:0-3232 GCA_035477895.1 Phycisphaerae bacterium | reverse complement strand
CCGGAGGAGGGGATCTCGCCCGCCCGCGCGAAGGCGGATTTCACCTTCATCTGGGCCCATGCGGCCAACAGCATCGCCGGGGCCAGCACGATGAAATACAGCGGATCGAACATGATGAAAGCCAACATGGTTCTCTGACCTCCCCGAAGACTCGGCTTTGAGTTCGTTTCGTTTCAGCCGTCGGCGTCCGTTGCCGGCCAGCATGACTGCATGGCCTGATGGAGCGACAGCGAGTATCTTCTTCTACGTTCAAGGTGGTTGCAAGAGCAGTGCCAATCCCGGAAAACTGAAACCTCCGCTCCGACAAGGGCTTGCGAGCGGCATTCCGGCCGCTACATCGGCCAGAATGGCAGGCGCGGTCAATCGCGAGGTTTATTTGAGGTCGGCCTCGCTGAGAACTTCAAACTTGTTGCGTATCAGGGTGTCGGTGGCGATTTCGAGGTTGTCCACGGAGATTGCCAGGACCGGCCCGAGCTTGGGCGGCAGCAGCGGATAGCACGTGCCGACGTTGATCTCGGCCGATAGCAGGCATTGCCAGACGGCCAGCAGGCCGCGCTTGCCGGCGGGAAGAGCAACCACAATGACTTCGTTGACGCTGAACGAGTAGCCCGCGTTTCGCAGGACGATCGTGGCCTCGTCGGGCGAATCGCAGAGCAGGCGCACCACGGCGTAGTCGGGGGCGTCGACGATGGACAGCCCGAGGATCTTGATGTCCTGGCAGTCGATGATCTGGGTGAGGCGGAGAAGCTGCCCGACCTGGTTGTCGAGGAAGATGGAGAACTGGCGAACGCCAGGCAGCGACTGGCCATCCAGGGTCTCCATGGGTCGGCTGGCCAAGCTCATGGGAGCATTGTACCTTCAAGGTCGAATGTGCCAATGCCAAAGCAGCCAGCCCTGCCACTCTGGCAGGGCCGCTGGCTGGTTGACTCTATCGGCATTTTCTGCAACTCGTTATTAGAAAAAAGGTTAGGGAACATGGAGGGCGGCGGGCCGCCGATGGCACTACATTTGCCAATACCCGGCTGAAGCGCCGCGCGCCCAGTCGGCCACGGCCAGAAGGGAGTTGCAGCAATGTCCAAAATCATCGGCATCGACTTAGGGACGACGAACTCGGTCGTCGCGGTCATGGAGGGCGAAATGCCCAAGGTGCTGACCAATGCCCAGGGCTCGCGGCTTACGCCGTCGGTCGTGGGTTTCACCGACAAGGGGGAGATCCTGGTCGGCCAGATCGCCAAGCATCAGCAGGTGACCAACCCGCAGAACACGGTGTTCTCGATCAAGCGGTTCATGGGCCGGCGGCACAATGAGGTCCACACCGAAGAGAAAATGGTGTCCTACGCGATCGCCGGCGGCGAGGCCGACCTGGTCAAGGTCGAGGTTCGAGGCAAGACGTACACGCCGCCGGAGGTCTCGGCCATGGTTCTGCGCGACCTGAAGAAGACGGCGGAGGACTACCTGGGTGAAACCGTGACCCGGGCGGTCATCACCGTGCCGGCCTACTTCAACGACTCGCAACGCCAGGCCACCAAGGATGCCGGCGAGATCGCAGGGCTGAAGGTCGAGCGGATCATCAACGAGCCGACCGCCGCGGCCCTGGCCTACGGCATGGAAAAGAAAAAGAACGAGAAGATCGCCGTGTTCGACCTCGGCGGCGGCACGTTCGACATCAGCATCCTGGATATCGGCGACAACGTCTTCGAGGTGCTCAGCACCAACGGCGATACCCACCTCGGCGGCGACGACTACGACGAGGAACTCATCAACTTCGTGGCCGAGGAGTTCCGCAAACGCGAGGGAATCGACCTGCGCAAGGACCCGATGGCCCTGCAGCGGCTCAAGGAGGCCTGCGAGAAGGCCAAGTGCGAGCTGTCCACCCTGCAGGAGACGACCATCAACCTGCCGTTCATCACCGCCGACCAGTCCGGGCCGAAACACCTGCAGGAGACCATCACCCGGGCGAAGTTCGAGCAGCTCACGGAGAAGCTGACCCAGCGTTGCCGCGGGCCGGTCCTGTCCGCCCTCAAGGACTCCAAGTTGAACCCGAACGAGGTCGACGAGGTCGTGCTCGTCGGCGGTTCGACCCGCATGCCGGCCGTTCAGCGGATGGTCAAGGAGATCTTCGGCAAGGACCCGAACAAGTCGATCAACCCGGACGAGGTCGTCGCGGTCGGGGCGGCCATCCAGGGCGCGGTGCTCACCGGGGAGAAGGACGACATCGTGCTGCTGGATGTGACCCCGCTGTCGCTGGGCGTCGAGACGCTCGGCGGCGTGATGACCAGGCTCATCGAGCGGAACACGACCATCCCGACCAGCAAGAAGGAGATCTTCAGCACTGCCGCCGACAACCAGACCGAGGTCACCATCCACGTGCTCCAGGGCGAACGCGAGATGGCGTCCAACAACCGCTCGCTCGGGCGGTTCAACCTGGGCGGGATTCCGCCGGCGCCGCGCGGCCTGCCGCAGGTCGAGGTGACGTTCGATATCGACGCCAACGGCATCCTGAACGTGTCGGCCAAGGACATGGCGACCAGCAAGGCCCAGTCGATCCGGATCGAGGGCTCCTCCGGCCTGAACAAGGACGAGATCGAGCGGATGCGTCAGGAGGCCGAGGCCAACGCCGCCGACGACAAGGCCAGACGCGAGTTGGTCGACCTCAAGAACCAGGCCGACAGCCAGCTCTACCAGGCTGAAAAAAGCCTCAAGGAGTACGGCGAAAAGGTTCCGCCGGCCGAACGCGGCAACATCGAGGCGGCCATCAACCAGCTGAAGGAATCCGCCAAGGGCGAGGACAAGGACGCCATCCGCAAGGCCATCGAGAACCTGATGTCCTCCCTGCAGGTGATCGGAAAAATGATGTACGAGGATGCCGCCAGGAAAGCAGGCCCCGCCGGCACCTCGGCCGCCGGCGAACCGCCCCCCGACCAGGCGGGCAACGCCCCACCCAAGGACGACGACGTCATCGACGCCGAGTTCGAGGAGAAAACGTAAGACCGTGAAGAAACAAGAAGGCCGGGGCAACCCGGCCTTCTTGTTGAGGCCGTGTGAATGCCCACGATTGCGTTCGGGTCGCCCTTGTGAAATGACCTCCTGTGGGATGAACAGAATCTGGCTGACATCATCGACAGCGGTCCGGTCGCCTATGGTTATCTTTCCGGCGTTTGGACCAGCCCAATGATCGCCCGGGTGATTCAGGAGGAATTCGGCATCGTCTACCATCCGGGACATGTACGCC
>DATIKE010000078.1:0-8069 GCA_035477895.1 Phycisphaerae bacterium | reverse complement strand
TAAGTTCCATACTCGCGGAAGTCCCGGAGTCCCACGGTGTCGATCGATTTACGCAAGGTCCGCAACATTGGCATTGCCGCTCACATCGACGCCGGCAAGACCACCACGACCGAGGCGATGCTGTTCTTTTCCGGTCGCACTCACAAGATCGGCATGGTCGACAACGGCACGACGATCACCGATTTCGACCATGAGGAACAGCAGCGGGGTATCACGATCTATTCGGCGGCGGTCAGCCTGCCGTGGCACGATCACACGCTCAACCTGATCGACACGCCCGGGCACGTGGATTTCACGGCCGAGGTGGAGCGGGCCCTGCGGGTTCTCGACGGGGCGGTGGCGGTGTTCGACGCCAAGGAGGGGGTCGAGGCCCAGTCGGAAACCGTCTGGCACCAGGCCGACAAGTACCGCGTGCCGCGAATCTGCTTCATCAACAAGATGGACAAGGTCGGCGCGGATTTCGCCTCGACCTTCGCTTCGATCCGGGATCGGCTGGTGGCCAGCCCGGTGGCCGTGCAGATCCCGATCGGGGCCGAGAATCTCTTCGAAGGGCTCATCGATCTATTGGAGATGAAGGCTTACTACTACCAGCCCGAGGATCAGGGCGCCAAGTTCGAGGTGCGGCCGGTTCCTCCCGAGTTGGAGGAGCCCGCCAAACGGGCACGGCATCGCCTGGAAGAACAGGTGGCCGAGACCTGCGACGCCCTGATGGAGAAGTTCGTCCACGATCAGCCGTTAACCGCCGACGAGATCCGCAAGGCCCTCCGGGCGGCCGCCATCGCCAACAGGCTGCAGCCGGTATTCTGCGGGTCGGCTTTGCACCACATCGGTGTCCGGAAACTGATGGACGGAGTTGTCGACTATCTGCCCTGTCCGCTGGACCTGCCGCCGGCAGTGGGCATCAAGCCGCAGCCGGCCGTCGGCAAGCACAAGGGGCGGTCGGCGTTCGCCGGGCCGGGCACCGTCGAGAAGGAAGAGAAAACCGAGTGCCCGTGCGACCCGAAGGCGCCCCTGGTGGCTTACGTTTTCAAGATCGTGGCCGACAAGCCCATGGATCTGTATTTCCTGCGGGTGTACTCCGGCACGTTGAGGGCCAACTCCCGGGTGTACAACCCGGCGCGGGACTGCAAGGAGAACATCAGTCGGCTTTTCCGCGTTTTCGCTAAGCGCCGCGAACAGATTGATTATGCGGAGGCCGGTGACATCGTTGCCGCCCTGGGGCTGAAGGAGGCCCTGACCGGCGACACGTTGTGCGATCAGCGGCACCCCATGCTTCTGGAGAAAATCGAGTTCCCCGAGACCGTAATCAGCATGTCGGTCGAGCCGGAGTCCTCAGCGGACCGCGACAAGCTCCTGGATGCCCTGACCATGCTCGGCCGGGAGAACCCGACCTTCCAATTCCGGGTCAACGAGGAGACCGGGCAGATGCTGATCAGCGGGATGGGTGAGCTGCACCTTGAGGTGCTGATCAACCGGCTCAAGCGGGACTTGAACGTGAGGGTCCGGGTGGGCAAACCGCGGGTTTCTTACCGGGAGACGGTGCGGTCGGCCGGCGAGGCCGAGGAGGAGTTCAGCCGGCAGATCGGCGGCCGGGGGCACTACGCCAGGGTCCGCCTGCGAGTCGAGCCGTTCACCCCGGGGCCGGGCCAGGACCATGTCGTCTTTGCCAGCGAGGTTTCTTATAGTTCTTTGAAAAGGGAATTCCTAGATTCCGCCGAGCAGGGCATCCGCGAGACGGCCACCACCGGGGTGCTGGCCGGCAACCCGATGATGAATATCAAGGTCACGCTGCTTTCCGCGGTTCAGCACGAGGTGGACAGCTCTGAGGTCGCGTTCGACACGGCCGGCCGGCGTTGTTTCGACAAGGCGGCCGCGGCGGCTTCGCCGGCGCTGATGGAGCCGATCATGAAGCTGCAGATCGTCACGCCGGAATTGTATTTCGGCGTGGTCAGTGCGGACCTGGCCCGCCGCCGCGGCGTGGTGTCCGACTCGCGGCTTCGCGGCGAGCAGCGGGTGATCGACGCTCTGGTTCCGCTTCGGGAGATGTTCGGATACGCCACCGAGCTGCGAAGCCTGACTCAGGGGCGCGGCGGCTGGACGATGGAGCCTTCCCACTACGCAGTGGTCCCGCACGAGCTGGCAAGCGCAATTCTTTCTCTGGTATGAACTTACGTTAGTTAACAGCGGGCTGGCTCCGGTGCGCCGGGGATTGGGGGATGGGATTCGGGTCGGCTTGCGAAATTTGCGACACAAAGCGCCTTGACAGCGTTCGCACGGGTGGTACACTGACACGTCTATGCCAACTGAGTGAGGGTTTGGTCCGCGTTTTTTCGCCGAAAAACGACCTTGCAAACCGGACGACGGGCTCGGAAGGGATCTTCGTGTGCCGCTCCGGGCAGGTTGGGCCGAATCAATAAACGGGATGGGTTTGGCAAGGTATCCTGGTTCAGAGGGTTCTCGGCGGGAAGTTACGAAATCGCAGGAGCGGGCCGACCGGCGTCGGCCCCAAAGGTGTTTCGAGGCGCACGATGCAGGGCGAACGAATCCGGATTCGAATGGAGGCCTATGACCCGCGGGCGTTGGACGCGTCGGCTCGGGAGATCGTCGATCACGCCAAGCGGACCAACGCGCGGGTGAGCGGCCCGATTCCAATACCCACGCGGATCGAGCGGTACACGGTCTTGCGGTCACCGCACATTGACAAGAAGTCCCGCGAGCAGTTTGAGATGCGGACGCACAAGCGTCTGATTGACATCTACGAGCCGACCGCGCGGACAGTGGAGGCCCTCAACCGGCTGGTGGTGCCGGCCGGTGTGTTCGTGAAGATCAAGGCCTGAGTCCTCAGTCTTCGTTCTAACAGATCGGCCGCGTGAGCTTGATCGCGTGGCATGGTTTTTTCGTGAAGAGCCGGCTTTCGGCTTGAAGGGAATGCTGTCACATGGCGGCGGCACTGCTCGGAAAGAAGATAGGCATGACGCGGGTGTACACCTCCGAGGGGGTGTCCGTCCCGGTCACGGTGATCCAGGCGGGCCCCTGCTCGGTGTTGCAGGTCAAGAAGACCGACTCGGCGGACGGCTACAACGCCGTCCAGCTTGGTTTTGAGGACGTCAAGCCTCATCGCTCGACGTTGCCCATGATCGGCCATGCGGCCGGTGCCGGCACCGGCCCCAAGCGGTTTGTCCGGGAGATTCGGATGGAGACGGCCCTGTCGGCCTCCCGGGGTGACGTGTGGACGGTTGAGGTGTTCTCCGAGGCCGAGACCCGGTTCGTGGATGTGATCGGGACGACCAAGGGCCGGGGCTTCGCGGGCGTCATGAAGCGGCACGGGTTCGGCGGGCAGCCGGCCTCACACGGGACCGAGCGGAAACATCGCAGCCCAGGCGGCATCGGCGGTAGTGCGGGTCGCGGCCTGGGCCGCTGCGTCAAGAAGGGCAAGCGGATGGCCGGCCAGTTGGGCAACGCCCGCCGGACGGTCAAGAACCAGGAACTGGTCCGGGTGGACAAGGACAACAACCTCCTGCTGGTGCGGGGCAGCATCCCCGGGCCGAACGGCGGGTACGTGATTGTCCGGCAGGCCAAGACGAAGGCCTGACAAGCCGGATGGCGGCGGGTGTGAACAAAGGAAGTTGACGGCGGCTAAGCGGCGGAAGAGTTCACGATGATCAGCGTGCCGGTGTACAACATGAGCGGCGAGCAGACAGGCTCGATGCAGGTGGACGAGGCCCAGTTGGGCGGCAAGGTCCGCTTCGACCTGCTCAAGCAGGCCGTCGTGATGTGGCAGACCAACCAGCGGCAGGGGTCGGCCCGGACCAAGAACCGCGCCCGGGTCGAGGGCTCGACCCGCAAGCTGTTCCGGCAGAAGGGCACCGGCAACGCCCGCGCGGGCACGGTCCGGTCGCCCATCCGGCGGGGCGGCGGCAGGGCCTTTGCCAAGCTGGAGCGCAACTATCGGCGGACGATGCCCAAGCGGATGCGGCAGCTGGCCCGCAACAGCGCGTTGCTGGCCAAGATGCAGGCGGGCAACGTTCTGGTTGTCGATCCCCTGGTGGTCACCGAGCCGAAGACCAAGCCGTTCTTCCAGATGCTTAAGAAACTCGGGGCTGACAGCGGTTGCCTGCTGGCCATGGAAGGCTCCAATACAGCGATTTTCAAGAGCGGCCGGAACATCCCCAAGACTGAAATCCGACAGGTGCAGGAACTGAATGCCTACGAGATCCTTCGACGCAAGAAGCTGATCATGACGCGCAAGGCGCTCGAGGTGATGGTGCCCAATTCCGGGACCGCCCGGGCGGCCGGGGCTGAGGCGTGAGTGCGAGGGCCTGGAGTTAAGGACGATCGGCAATGGATATCTACCACATCATCATCAGGCCCCTGGTCACGGAGAAGGGGACGTACCAGAGCCAGGTGACGCACGCGTCGAGCCAGACGCGTCCCTCTCGCGGTGGGGCGTACACCTTCGAGGTGCATCTAAAGGCCAACAAGGGCCAGATCCGCCAGGCGATCGAGAAGATTTACAACGTAAAGGTCCTGTCCGTCCGCACCGCCAACCATAAGGGCAAGACGCGGCGGTACCGGATGACGACAGGCACGACGCGGCAGTGGAAAAAAGCGGTGGTGGTATTGGACCCGAACTACCACATTGATCTGTTCTGACGGGTGATTGGGAAGCCGCCCGCGGGCCGCGCAGGGCCGGCTGGGGCGATCGAGCGAGGAAGTCATGGGAGTCAAGAAATACAGACCGACCTCGGCCGGCCGAAGGCAGTCCTCGGTGAATGATTTCGCCGAGCTGACCGACAAGCGCCGCAAGCCGACCAAGGCCCTGCTGGAGCCGAAGCGCAAGACCGGCGGCCGGAACCACAGCGGCAAGATCACCTCGTGGTGGCGCGGCGGCGGCCACAAGCGGATGTACCGGATCATCGACTTCAAGCGACGCGCGGACATCGGCCCGGCCACGGTCATCGCCATCGAGTATGACCCCAACCGCTCCTGCCACATCGCCCTCATCGAGTACTCCGACAAAACCAAGAGCTACATCCTGGCCCCCGCGGGCCTCAAGGCGGGCGACCGGGTCGAGAGCGGCGATCGCGTCGAGCCGAAGGCCGGCAACTGCATGCCGCTGAAGAACATCCCGGTCGGCATGGATGTGCACAACATCGAGATGACCGCCGGCCAGGGCGGCAAACTCGTTCGGTCAGCGGGTCTGGCGGCCCGCCTGGTTGCCCGGGAGGGCGAGTGGGCCACGCTGTTGCTGCCCTCGGGCGAGATGCGGCAAGTGCGGGTCGAGTGCCGGGCCACGCTCGGGACGCTGGGCAACGCGGACCACATGCACGTTCGGATCGGCAAGGCGGGCCGGAAACGCCACATGGGGCGCCGCCCGCACAACCGCGGCACCTCGATGAACCCGGTCGCCCATCCGCTGGGCGGCGGTGAGGGTCGCAGCGGCGGCGGTCGGCACCCGTGCAGCGCATGGGGCAAGCCCGCCAAGGGCGGTCGGACCCGTTCTCCGCGGAAGAACTCGAACAAGCGGATCCTGCGTCGTCGCCGCAGCGTGCGGTATGGCCAGTTGGTGCTGCCGAAGAAGAAGTAAGACGATTGAGAGCGCACAGGTATGTCCAGAAGCTTGAAAAAAGGGCCGTTCGTAACGGAGAAACTCTTCCGCAAGGTCATGGTGGCCAAGAACACCGGCTCCCACATGCCGATCCGGACATGGGCCCGGCGGTGCATGGTGGTGCCCGAGTTCATCGGCATGACCTTCGAGGTGCACAACGGCAAGATATTTCACAAGGTCTTCGTCACCGAGGACATGGTGGGGCACCGGCTGGGGGAGTTCAGCCCGACACGGACGTTCCGCGGGCATACCTCTGGCGGCAAGAGGGAGGCCGGGTGATCCGGTCGGCCGGCCCCGGAGGAGTGCAAGCGGCGCTGGTGAGTGACCTATCGGAACCAGCCGCAGCGAGTGGGGGCCCGACAGGCGGGCCATTGTGACGGACGGAAGGTGAGATCGTGGCAAGGGCAGCGACACAAGAGGGACGATGGCGGGCCATGCACCGGTTTGCCCGGATCAGTCCGCGCAAGGCCCGGCTGGTAATGGACCTGATCCGCGGCCAGCACGTGAACAAGGCTCGGGATACGCTCCGGTTTACCGAGAAGAAGGCGAGCCGGATGATCGACAAGGTGCTGCGCTCGGCGATCGCCAACGCCAACGAGAAGGAAGCGGACGTGCGGTCTCTGTATGTGGTCGAGGCCCGCGTGGATCAGGCGCCGCACATGCGGCGGTGGCGTCCGAAGGACCGGGGACGGGCCCATCCGATCGCCAAGCCGATGAGTCACCTGGTCGTGGCGGTGCAGGAGCGATGAGACGCATTCGACGAATCGACAGTGCGTGTGGTGATCTGGTGAGGAGCTAGAGCGTGGGACAGAAGACCAACCCGATCGGATTCCGGACCGGCATCACGCTGGATTGGAAGAGCCGGTGGTATGCCCCCAAGGCGGCCTTCGGCGAGTTCCTGATCGAGGATCATCGCATCCGCGAGTTCATCGACGAGCGGCTCAACCGCCGGCAGCCTTATGCCGCGGTGAGCAAGATCGAGATCGAGCGAACCCGCAGCGATGTGAGGGTCGTGTTGTTCACGGCCCGGCCCGGCCTGGTCATCGGCCCCAAGGGCGCCGAAGTCGACAAGCTGCGCGGGGAGTTGGAGGATTTGGTTGACCGCAAGATATCGGTCAACATCGTTGAAGTCAAGAACCCGGACCTGGATGCCGCATTGGTGGCCGAGGCTGTGGCCGAACAGCTCAAGAAACGCGTGAGCTTCCGCCGGGCGATGAAGATGCGATGCGATGCGACCATGGCCGCGGGGGCCAAGGGCGTGCGGATCCAGTGCAGCGGTCGACTGGGTGGGGCGGAGATGGCCCGCTGCGAGACGCAGAAGCGGGGATCGATCCCTCTGCAGTCGCTTCAGGCGAACGTGAGCTACGGCCATGCGACCGCCCGGACGACATACGGGGCGATCGGCGTGAAGGTCTGGCTCTACCTGGGACGATTCGGCGAGGAGCCGGTGGTTGCCCCCGAGGGGCAGCGTGGCCGGAGGCGGGCAAGGCTGTGAACGCATCGCCGGGAGCGGTTCGGCGAGGTCCGCGGTAAGGAGAGAGAATTGTCATGGCGATGATGCCCAAGAGACTGAAGTACCGCAAGTCGCAGCGGGACGGCAACATCCGCGATCGCGCGACCCGCGGCAACACCGTGGTCTTCGGCGAATTCGGCCTTCAGTCGCTGGGAACGGGCTGGATGAGCGGACGGCAGATCGAGGCCGGGCGTATGACCGCCTCGCATTTTCTGCACCGCGAGGGCCGGGTGTACATTCGCGTGTTCCCGCACAAGCCGATATCGGCCAAGCCGCTGGAAGTGCGAATGGGCACGGGCAAGGGGGAGCCGGAATACTACGCGGCGGTCGTTCGGTCGGGCATGATTCTTTACGAGATCGGCGGCGTAAGCGAGGACCTGGCCCGACGGGCGTTGTCCCTGGTGGCCCACAAGATGCCGTTCCGTTGCCGGTTCGTGACCCGGCGGCACCACGTGTGAGCGGGCGACGAGGAGTGCGGCGATGAAGGTGACCGAGATCCGCGAGATGAAGAGCGAGGAGTTGTACAGCGAGCTGGACCGGCTTCGCCGTTACGCTTTCGACCTGCGCAGCCAGGCGGTGACGGAGAAACTGCAGGACCCGTCGTTGCTGACGCGGGCCAAGCGGGACATCGCCCGCATCTTCACCGTGCTGCGGGAACGGGGCGAGCGGGGCATCGAGCAGAAGCAGTATCACCTGGAGGCGCTGGCCACGCACAAGCGGGCCAAGTGAGGTAGGTTCAGATGGCAGAGGCGGCTCAGCAGAACAAGACCCGTGGTCATCGGCGCGGGGTGGTCGGAATCGTGACCTCGGCGAATAAGACGCCCAAGACCCTCCGAGTGGCCGTGCAGTACCGGGTCAAGCATCCCAAGTACTGCAAGTATGTGCGGCATCGCACCGTGGTGCACGCCCACGACGAGAAGAGCGAGGCCCGGTTGGGCGATCGCGTGG
>DATIKE010000077.1:0-5096 GCA_035477895.1 Phycisphaerae bacterium | reverse complement strand
GTAGGTTCATCCCGGTCTTCAAAGCCACCGCCTTGCAGGCGGTGGTGGTTTACTTCTTGTGCGTACGTTTGGATGTCGGAATGTAGGCAAGTCGGCGAGTCCGCCGGTCAACAGTTCGCGAATCGCCGCTCAGCAGAGCATTGGTCCGCAATGCGATAGGCCGCCCCGGATGCAGGGGGCTCAGGCGCGTTCCTTGCCGGCGTAGGTCTTGGTGCGGGTATCCACGCGGATCAGGTCGCCGGTCTTGATGAACAGCGGGACGCGGATTTCCAGGCCGTTCTCCAGCGTGGCCTCCTTGGTGATGTTGGAGGCGGTTCCGACGGAATGGCTCGGCGCCGCGGTGAGAGCGACCTTGATGGGCAGGTTCTCGGGAAGCTCCAGAAAGGCCGGTTGGTCGTCAATGAACGAGACCCGGTATTCCTGGCCCTCGACGAGGAACATCTCGCCGCCGCGCATCTGCGTCGAGTTCAACTCGTATTCCTCGAAAGTCTCGGCGTCCATGCACACGCGGGTGTCGGCCTTGGGGTAAAGATACTGGATGCGCCTCCAGCCCCGCTGAACCTCGACGATCGGCTCGAGTTCGGACAGGCTGCGGTCCACGGGTCGCCCGTCGCGCACATCCCGAAGCGCGACGTGAACCGTCGGCTTCATCTTGCCGGAATGCCGTTCGTGGTAGTCCGCGACCTCGTAGATGTGGCTCTGGTGACGGATCAGCATCCCTTTGCGGAGAGGAATCGTGGCCATGATATGCACCTCCGATGACATGATGATGATGTACCATGTACCTCCGACGAAGTGTGGATGTTCTGATTATACACAAAGCCCGGCTTTCTGTCAGTGGAGCTTCTCTGCGGTTATGCAGCAGGATCGAGGAAATGCACCCGGCGGTTCGGGAACAACGAATCAAAGTCAGTTTTCGCAGTTCGGGGTGGGCGGAATGCCGGCTCCGCTCATGCAGCCCACCAGCCGGGTCAGGTCAACCTGGTCCACGTCGCTGTCGCCGTCGAGCTTGCAGTTCGCGCAGCTCGGGTTGTTCTGGGGGACGTTCGTTCCGCTGAGGCAGGCCTGCATGTGGGCGAACTCCTCCAGATCGATGTCGCCGTCGCCGTCGAAATCCATCCTGGAGGTGGTGATCGTCACCTTGACGCTCACGGTCTGCGGGCTGTTGTAGGAATCGTCCGAGGCAATGGTGATAGTTCCGGTGTGTTCCCCGGGAGCCAGACGAACGGTGTCGTACTGGATCGCGATCGGCACCGGCGTGCCACCGGCGGACCCGGATGCGGGCAGGGGGCTCAGCCAGCCGACGTCCGCGCTGATGTTGTAGTGCAGCGTGTCCGGCCCGCCGCTGGCGACGGTGAAGGTGTCGTCGGTGGGATTGGTGCCGACGAATGCCGTGCGCGAAAAGCTCGTCTGAACCAGGACCATCGGCGCGTTTACCAGATAGTGCAGGTCGAAGATCAGCAGGGTCAGCGTGGCGTTGTCGAAGGTCATGGTGAAGTTCGCCGGGTCGATCTGGCCGGTGAGATCGGTGTTTGTCCAACCGACGACTTCCGGGATGGCGTTCTGCATTTCCAGGCTGGTTTCGCCGCTGTAGGCCGCCAGCGTCCTCCTGGTGATCGAGGCTACGGTCACCGATGGCGGGATGTTCCGCAGGCGAATCTCGACTTGTTTATCATCCGTCTGGGACAGGTTTACCGCCCACAGGATGATCCGCTGATACCGGCTGTCCTTGGTGGAGTAAAGGCGGAGGTAGCCGTCGGACAGGCTGTCGACCAGGGTATCGGGCAGGTAGGCCTGCAGGGCCTTGAAGACCTTGAACTGCGGGGATTCGATCCCGCTCGTGCTGGGATAGTTGGGTTGGTCCCAGAAATTAGAGCTAAGAATGCCCATCTCGGCGAAGGCGAGGACGTTCTCCGCGACGCCCAATCCCTGGGCGACCATCCGAGAGAGGCTGTAGTAATAAGTTCCCTGCCACGAGCTGGGATTCCATTCGCTGAGGGACAACAACGTGGTGGAGAGCCGGTTGTTGGCCACCAGCCGTTCGACGATCTTCTGTTTGGCGCTGAGTTGCTGGCTCTTCTGCAAGTTGAGTCCGCGCATGAGGTAGATCGGGTTGACGTAGCCGCCGGTGTTGTCGCGGGTGATGCCGTAGAGGTTGCCGTAAGGGTGGTAGGCGACGAAGTCGACCTGGTTGGCGGGGTTGGCAAAGACGGCGTCGAGCCAGGCGTTGCCGTTGTTGGCGGTCATGCAGCCGGGGCCGACCTTGATGGTCGGGTCCTTGGCGAGCATCGCGGTGGAGATGATGTTGTAGCGGCTGGCGTAGTCCGTGGGGGTGAGCGCCGGGGGCGGGTAAGGCCCCTCGGGCTCGTTCCCGACTTCCCACCAGGTGACCTTGGGGACGGCGGCTTCACCGGGGGATAGAAGTTTGGCGTCGGTGCCCCAGATCATGGAGTCAAGGAGGGCCTGCTCCTCGGGGGTGAGCGGGTCGCCCTGTCGCCTGGTCTGGACGAGCACGTTGCAGTAGTAGACCCAGTCAGCGGTGAGTGCGGCCAGGGTTTGCGGCGTCTGGTCGGTGTAGACCCAGGTCGAGCCGTTGCCCGTGCCGATGCCGCGCGTGTTGGTCAGGATTTGCAGGTAGGAGTTGCGGTCGCGGGCTTTTCTAAGGAACTCCAGGGTCGAGGTCGAGTTGGAGTTCCACTGGGCCGTGCGGGTTTTCCAGTTGTACCCGTCGCCGCCGAATCGGATGCTGGTGTTGACGCTGGCGGCCCACAGATCGGCGATCCGTGCCGCCGAGAGCGGCCAGGGCAGGAAGCTCATGCCGTGCACGCCTTTGTGGATGGCGATGCCGGAGGCGGCGCAGTTGATCTCATGGGAGCGAAGCGCGGTGGTGCCGGTTCCCACGGAACCCCACGGCGACGGGCAGGTTCCCGGATTGTTGTTGAACGCGCGGGCGGTGAAGGTGCAGGCGGTGCTGGAGGTCAGGCCGGTGACGGTTCTGGCGCCCCAGGCGGCCTTGGTTTGCCAGACGGGATAACCGCCGATCGTGCCGTCGGCCTGGACGTACTCGTTGAACATGTTGACGCTGGCCAGGCTGGCCAGCGGCGGCGAAATCCGAATGGCGAACAGATCGGTGTCCGAGTCGGCCGGGTTGATCGCCACATTGAGCGTACTGATGGTCGGATTGGAAACGACCGGGGCACCCGGTATGGCTGCATTCTGCGTGCACGGGGCGGCCACAACGACGAACTCCGCCGGGTTGTCGACCCACCCGACCTTGCAGAAGTCCGACTCGTTGGGGCCGTCGTCGGCGGTCATGGCCCAGGCGTCGGCGTCGTTGATCAACGGATTGGCGGCCCAGACGGGCTTGACCGTGAACGTGAAGGTAACCGTTCGCGTGCCGGTCGCACCGGTGGCGCTGCCGCCGGTGGAGGTCGTGCAGCCGACCGGAGTGATGTAGGGCGTGCTGTCCCAGGGCGAGGTCTGATAGGCCCATCGCCCGCCGCCGGTGGCGTTGGCGAATACCCAGGTGCCGCCGTAGTTGGTGATGTCGGAGTCGGTCTTGCCCCAGGACAGGTATCCTCGGCCCCGGTTGTAGTTCAAAGCTGATTCGGTGAAGTTGAAGAGAACCCGCACGGAACGGATATCGTTGTAGCCGGCGACCGCGCTTGCCGTGAGCGTGACGGTGTATGGGGTCGCATTGTCCGCGACCAGCACCGAGGAACTCATCACCGGCAGGCTTGAGATGTCGATCTTGCCGGCCAAGACCGGCGTCACTGCAACGCTCACAGTAACCAGGGCGGCGATGGTCAGTGACAAGTATGATGTCATTCCGATTGCCCACGCCCGCCTGTACATACCTTGGGATCGCATACGGGAGGCCCCCCACGAAGCTGCGCTGGTCTCATTCTACTTGATCTTGCCATCGAATTCGAGCCCTAACCATGACTTTATAAAAACAAGCATTGCCGACAGGCCGGCCCCGCATCAGTGGGGGTTTTGTATTCTGATGTTCGGCCGAATAAGAGCCTATCCCAAAACCCGTGTGGGACCGGCTTCCCTGCCTGCGGCAGGCAGTCAGCCGGTCGGATTTCAGGGTTTTGGGATGGGCTATAAACACGATGCCCCCGCCGATCGGTACGTGTTGCACGGCTTGCGGTCGCGGGCCTCAGCGGCTCAGGAGTGGGCCGGCAGGCCCTTCAGTGGACATCTGCCGAGAGGAGTGTGAATCGGCCCCGTGGGCTGGAGTATGGATTGGAAGAAGACCAGATCGGTTGCCTCGGAATGTCCGGCCTCGAAGTTTGAGACGTCGTCGATGGCGGCGCGAGCCTCGCGGCCGGCGCGGAAGTCCTTGACCCGGCCGAGAGTCAGGTGGGGATGGAAGGGCCGGTTTTCGGGAGGAATGCCGAGGTGGGTGACGGCCTGTTCGCACGCCTGCCGGCAGGCCATCAGTTCCGCCGGCGGCGACTGAATGCCCACCCACAGGACGCGGACGCGAACTGCCGGCGGGGCGGACGGGGCAAGCCCGAGACGTTCGACTTCCTCGGCTTCACGCACATCTGCGGGAAGAAGAGGAACGGACGGTTCACGGTGCTTCGGCAGACGATCCGCAGGAGGTTGCAGGCGAAGCTGAGCGAGGTGAAGGCCGAGCTTCGGCGACGCCTGCACGACCCGATCCCTGTCGTGGGGCAGTGGCTGCGTTCGGTCGTCGGCGGGCACATCCGGTACTACGGCGTGCCCATGAATGGCCGGGCGCTGTCCGTATTCCGTTATCGAGTGGGTTGGCTCTGGCATCGCGCCCTGGAACGACGAAGCCAGACGGGCTTCGTCCCCTGGGAACGAATGCGCCGACTTATCGAGACGTGGCTGCCTCCCGCGCGCGTATGTCATCCGTATCCCTTGCGTCGCATGGGCGTCATTACCTGAAGCAAGAGCCCAGTGCGGTAGTTCCGCTCGCTGGGATCCGTGGAGGGGGTCATGGGTAACCATGATTCCTACTCCGACGATGACATGATGTACCATGTACCTCCGACGAAGTGTGGATGTTCTGATTATACACAAAGCCCGGCTTTCTGTCAGTGGAGCTTCTCTGCGGTTAT
>DATIKE010000076.1:0-11176 GCA_035477895.1 Phycisphaerae bacterium | reverse complement strand
GCCAGGGGGTGTACCTGAACGCCGCGGCGTGTGTCGAGACGACGCGCGATGTCGAATCATTGCTGGGCCTCATGCTGGAAACGGAGCGACTGCTGGGGCGTCAGCGGGGCGAGCGCTGGGCGGCGCGAACGATCGACCTGGACCTGCTGCTGTACGGGCGACTGGTCATGGACAAGCCGGGCCTGACCGTGCCGCACCCGCGGATGCACGAGCGCCTGTTTGTGCTCGAGCCACTGGCGGAGATCGCCCCCGAGGTCGTGCACCCGGTGCTCGGGCGGACAATCGCGGAGCTGCTCGGTGATCTCAAGACCATGTCGTGAAGAGATCCGGGCGGCAAGGCCGATTACGGTATTTACGGGAGCAGGGCGGGTCGGCTGAAGCGAACGGGCGATCTTTAGCGGTTCCTCATGCCGCCTGCTCTGCTTGTTGCTCTCGCATGGGTGCCTCTCGTTCTTCCGAACGTTCCGCGGATCCTCCGGCGGCCTACGGCGCGCAGCTCGGATTGGCCGGCACGTTCATGCCGCTCAGGCATCCGATGAAGGATGTGAGGTCGCTGATATCTACGTCGCCGTCGCGGTTCATGTCCGCGCACTTGCATCGGGGATCGTCGGGGGCGACGTTTGAGCCGGTCACACAGGCCTGGAACCATCCGAAGTCCTTCAGGTCCACGTCCGAGTCCCGGTCGCGGTCTGGGAGGAAGTCGGCGCAGCAGACAGCGGCGGCGCATTCGGTGCCCGATCCCTGGAACACGCCGCCCATGAGCGGGCAGTCGGCGGCGTAGGTTTCGACGCAGGAGGTGTCGCCGAAGCAGCATGCCCCGGGCCCGGTGTACGCCTGCCCGCCGTAGAGGGCCACGTTGTCATACCTGGGCACCCCGCCGTTCGGGGCCCCCTTGATGGTGGTGCAGTCGGGGGTGGTCTGACATTCCCAGGCAGTTGTTTTCAGTCGGCACGGGGCCTTGAAACCGGCGTACAGCCGGTTGAACCGTCCAATGTAGTCGCGAGGGACGATGCACCAACTGTACTCATCGGGGTTCGGATCGGTGCAGGTCAGTTCCACTTTCACCGTCGAGGTCTTGATGGTCAGGCGGACGTGATTGAAATTGTTTCGCAGCAGGAAGTCGCCCGATCCGGGAAAGAGCCCCTGCTGAAGTTTCCACCACTGGTATCCGTCGAAGAACGAGAGACGCAGGTTGTACGGCGAAGGGATGCTCAGGTCGTTGCAGTGACAGGGGTTGGTATCCAGGTAGGCCAAGGCGCCGACGGCGATGGCCGACCGGTGAGGGGCCGAACTGAGCGGCGGGCAGTCGGCCGGCGCGCCCTGTTGCTGGCAGATGATCGGATACTGGGTGTTGGCGCCGCCGGAGCAGAGCGTCGAGCAGTTCGCAGTCAGGCGGTAGTCGGTCGATGCCTGGTTGCCCCCAAGAGCCAGTTCCATGTAGTTGTTGGCGTACCGAATCTTGTTGGCGGTCTGCCCGTTGATCACGAATTCGAGGACGATGGGGTTCAGGTCGGTGCCGATAATGGCCTTGTAAGTCGAACCGAAGGCCGCCTGACAGTATGGTTCCAAATTGAGCATCGCTCTGGTTAAAGATCCATCGGCCTGGTTCGTGCTCTTCGCTGAATAAGGAGCTGAGATGTATCCATCGGTATCCGGCAACATCATGCTGCATGGGACCGCCACGTCGTAGCCGAACCTCCATGTGTTCAGGAACTTCTTGATGTCCATGTCGGCTGTGGGGCTGCATTCCTGGGGCGCGGGCGGAGCGGGGATACAGTAGCGGTCAAAATCGTCGCAGAAGACGGCGGTGGGGTGGTTGATCGAGCACCAGGTGGCGGCCAGAGTCTCGGTGGTCAACACGCCGACAGGCAGCGAGACGAGCACGAGAAGGATGGATCGTCTCATGCGCGGCCCCCCCCCCAAGTGACTTGTGTTGAAGTATCCCCCGCTATTCACTGCTATTGTACCGACCTTCCCCATCGGCCTGCAATCTTTTTCAAGCGTTTTTTGGGGGGGTTCTTTCGAGGTATAGAGTGATGGTTCAGCGGACGAAGCCTGACTGGAGCGATCGGGATTTCAATGGCTGGCCCCCTGGAGGACGACGCGGGCCTTGGCGTGCATCAGAAGCCTCCGCGACTATAATATCGGCATGGCCGGCGAGCTAGAGCAATACGCGACCGAGTTGGCGGCAGCCGCCCGGCGGGCGGGGCGGCTGCTGGCGGTGACGAGCGGGCAGCAGCGAACCGACGCTCTTCTGGCAATGGCCAAGGCCTTGCGGGACGGCACCGACCGCATGGTGGCTGAGAACGCCAAGGATGTCGCGGCCGCCAAGGACATGGGCCTGACCGCGGCGATGATCGATCGGCTGCGGCTGGACGGCGACCGCGTGGCCAAGATGGCCAGGGCGGTGGCCGAGGTGGCCGCCCAGCCCGACCCGGTGGGGCAGGTCATTGAGGGGTGGGTGCGGCCCAACGGCCTGCGGATCGAGAAGCGCCGCGTGCCGATGGGCGTCATCGCAATCATCTACGAGTCCCGTCCGAATGTCACCTCCGACGCAGCCGCCCTGTGCATCAAGAGCGGCAACGCCTGCATCCTCCGCGGCGGCAAGGAATCGATCCATTCAAACTTGGCGATCGGCGAGGTCATTGCAGACGCCGTGGCCTCGGCGGGCCTGCCGCGCGAGGCGGTGCAGATCGTCAAGACCACCGAGCGGCAACTCGTGCCGATCCTGCTCAGCCAGGAGGAGAACATCGACCTGGTGATCCCGCGCGGCGGCGAGTCGCTGATTCGCGCGGTGGTCGAGGAATCACGGATACCGGTGATCAAGCACTACACGGGCAACTGCCACGTGTACGTCGACGCCACGTGCCCGCAGGAGCTGGCCGAAGTGGTGGCGATCAACGCCAAGTGCCAGCGGCCCGGTGTCTGCAACGCGGCCGAATCGCTGTTGTTTCACCAGAAGACGGCCGACACGCTGCTGCCGGCGGTGTGCCGGAAACTCATGGACGCGGGTGTTGAGATCCGCGGCTGCGAGGAAACGCGCAAGCGGGTGCCCGCGGCCAAGCCGGCGACCGAGGCGGACTGGGCCGCCGAGTACCTGGACCTCATCATCGCGGTGAAAGTGGTCCGCGACGTGCAGGAGGCGATCGAGCACATCAACCGGTACGGCTCGCATCACACGGACGCGATTCTGTCGCACGACACACGGGTGGTGGATGCGTTCGTGGCGGGCGTGGATTCCGGGAGCGTGATGGTCAACTGTTCTACGCGGTTCAGCGACGGGGGCGAGTACGGCCTGGGGGCGGAAGTCGGCATCAGCACGGACAAGCTGCACGCCCGTGGGCCGATGGGCGCCGCCGACCTGACGACGTATAAGTGGATCGTGCAAGGCGACGGGCAGATCCGCAAGTGAGCGGCGAGCGTTGCGGGCGGGACGATGCGATCGGCTTGCCGAGCACGTCAAGGCGCATGACGAAAGGCTGACGACTTCATGAATACAGCGACGACCGTGGCGGTCATGCCTGTGGGCTTCTTCGATAAACTGCGCGTTCTGGCGGCCGCCGGCGTGGCGGTCGTTCTTATCGGCCATGTGGGGTGGATGGCGGTTCTGCCGGCCGACCCGGATCTGGCGATTACGTTTACGACCAGCGGGCGCAGCCTGCTGGCGATGTGGCCTACGTTGCTCGTTCTGACGATGGTGTCGGCCGCGGTGGGATCCGCGATCGCCGGCCCGCGCCTGCCGGAGGCGGGTTTGCTGGCCGCCGGAGTCGGGCTGGTCGGGCTGGCCATTCGCGGCGGGTCGATGCAGACGCTGCTGATCTACATCGCCGACTCGACAACCGCTGACCGAAGGTATCTCATGGTCTTGATGGTGGTGGATACGGTGCTCTGGGCAGCCCTGCTGGGCGTCGCCTGGCTGGTGGTGCTGGCCGTCGGGCGATGGTTGTGGAACAGCCAGACGGAGCAGCCGGTCGCCTCGGCCGGTAAGCCGGCGCCCGGCAAGAGCAAGTCGCTCACCGACCTGCTGGGCGGCGGATCGCTCGCCTTGGCCGTCGTTGCCATTGTGGCCCTCCTGGTGATCTGGATGACGGTTGCCCGGACACCCGTGGCCAACATCGCCCGCGGGCAGGTGATAGCGTCGGTGTTTTTCGGCCTGTACCTGGGCGCGATGGCCGCCCGCTATTTCACCGGTGTCGAGCAGGTTCGCTATTATCTGGCCGCGCCGCCGGTGGTGGCGGTGGCCGGCTACCTGCTGGGGTATCTTCAGGCGAACATGGGCTGGGCGAAGGGGGCTTGGGCGGCCTATGCCGCACTGGCAACCACGCCGCCTCATGCTCTCGCGAGGCCCCTGCCGATCGAATACATCGCCGTCGGGCTGGTCGGCGTGATCGTCGGTTACTGGAGCGGCCGGAAGATCGAACACGCGGTGGTCCAGGAGTAAACCGCATGGTACGCCTCTCGATGGCCAGTCTGGAGACCTGGGCCGCGATCCGGCGGCGGATGCTGCGGGAAACCGAGGCGTTTCTGGACGACGCCCTGCGCCATCCCGAGCGGCAGATCGTGATTCCGGCGGTTCGGATCGGCGAGGCCGAGTTCACCCGCGGGTATGCCCACCTGTTCTGGGCGCAGATTCTCGGGTCGTCGTGACCGGCATGAATCGAGCGACGATGCAGGAGCACATGATGGCTGGGAAAATCAGTGAGTCGGAAGTTCGGCACGTCAGCTACCTCTCGCGTTTGAATCCGACGGACGAGGAGGTTCACCTCTTCACCGGCCAGCTCTCGGAGATCCTGGCTTACGTGGAGCAGCTCAACGAGGTGGACACGGCCGACGTTCAGCCGACCGCCCATGCTTTGCCGATCCGCAACGTGTTCCGCGAGGATTCGCCGCGGCCCGGGTTGTCGCCCGACCGGGCTTTGAGCAACGCTCCCCGACGGGAGGGGGATTTCTTCGCCGTGCCCAAGGTGCTCGACCAGGGCAGCGGTGCGTGATTCGGCGTTCTTTCAGACGCGGTGCGACTCCAAAAGAGACAGGCTGACATGAACTTGCCCGGCTTGATCGAGATCCGTGACGCGATTCGCGGCAAGACGACCTGCTCGCGCGAATGGGTGGACCGGGCGCTGAACCGCATCCAGCAACTGGAGCCGAAGCTGCACGCCCTGGTGAGCTACGACGGCGACCGGGCGATGGAACAGGCCGAGATCATCGACGAGGCCGTCGCCCGCGGCGAATCGGTCGGCGAACTGGCCGGCGTGCCCATCTTGATCAAGGACAACCTGTGTACTTCGTGGGACCGGACCACCTGCTCATCGAAGGTCCTGGAGAACTTTCGGGCCCCGTACGACGCCCACGTGGTCGAGAAGCTGCAGCAGGCCGGCGCGGTGATCGTCGGCAAGACGAACCTCGACGAGTTCGCGATGGGCTCGAGCACCGAGAACAGCGCGTTCGGCCCGACGCGGAATCCGTGGGACCTGGAACGGGCCCCTGGCGGCAGCTCGGGCGGCTCGGCCGCCGCCGTCGCCGCGGGCGTCGTGGCCGGCAGCATCGGCTCGGACACCGGCGGCTCGATTCGCCAGCCCGCGTCGTTCTGCGGCGTCACCGGGCTCAAGCCCACCTACGGGCGCGTGTCACGCTACGGGCTGGTGGCCTATGGCAGCAGTCTCGACCAGATCGGCCCGTTCGCCCGCAACGTCCGCGATGTCGCCTTGCTCCTGAAGGTCATGGCCGGGCGCGACGAGCGCGACTCGACCTCCGTCGACGAGCCCGTGCCGGACTATGTGGCCGCCCTCGATCAGTCCATTGATGGCATGAAGATCGGTTTCGCGGAAGAGTACTTCGGCGAGGGCCTCGACCCCGAGGTGCGCAAGATTACCGAGCAGGCCCTGGCAGACTACCGTGCGGCCGGCGCTACCGTGATGCCCATCCACCTTCCGCACATGAAGTACGCCATCGCGACGTACTACGTCATCGTCACCGCCGAGGCATCTAGCAACCTGGCCCGCTACGACGGCGTGCACTACGGGTACCGGACCGCGGACCCCAGGGATTACATCGACATGTACTGCACCAGCCGGCAGGAGGGCTTCGGTGCCGAGGTCCGACGGCGGATCATGCTCGGCACCTATGTTTTGTCCAGCGGCTACTACGACTCCTATTACCTGAAGGCGGCCAAGGTCCGCACGCTGATCAAGCGGGATTTCGAGAAGGCCTTCGAGCAGGTCGACGTGATCGCCTGCCCGACCTCGCCGACGCCGCCGATCCGGATCGGCGAGCGGATCAACGACCCGCTGGCAATGTATCTGCTCGACGTGTACACCGTGTCGGCCAACCTGGCGGGGATCGCGGGGCTGTCGATGCCCTGTGGGTTCACCGGCAGCGGCCTGCCGGTCGGCCTGCAGCTCATGGCGCCGCACTTCGGCGAGCAGCGGTTGCTGCGGATCGCACACGAGTACCAGCGGCGGACCGACTGGCACACCCGCCGGCCGGCCATCGCGAACGGATTTAGCTGACGACCCATGTCGCGCCAAACACACCGCGCCCGCTGGATCATCCCCGTCGACTCGCCGCCGATCGAGAACGGCCGGCTGATCATCGAGGCCGGACGCATCATCGAGATCGGACATGCACGAGGCGCTTCCGTCGGGGAGATCGACCACGGAGATTCGGTGATCGTTCCCGGCTTCGTCAACGCACACACTCACCTGGAACTCACGCCGTTTCGCGGCCGGGTGCCGTTCAGCGGCTCGTTTGTCCAATGGGTCGAGGGCCTGGTCGCCGCTCGCCGCGCTGAATCGGCGGACGGCGATCCCGCGGCCGCGATTTGCGACGGCGCTCGGCAATCGCTGGCCGCGGGCGTGACCGCGATCGGGGACATCGGCTGCGGGGCTTACGCCGCGACCGGGTGGTCTCAGGTCGAGTTGTGGCTTACGGGCTGTCTTGAAGTCCTGGGGATGGGGCCGCGTTCATCGGTTTCGCATGGCCAATCGTTTGACAGCTTGCAGGTTGTGTGTGACCGGGCGCCGCGAACCGGTCGTTGCCGTATCGGTCTTTCGCCGCACGCGCCATACAGCGTCGATGCCGGCGTGTATCAGCGCGCGATCGAGTGCGCCCGGTCAGCCGGCCTGCCGATCTGCACCCATCTGGCCGAGACCCGCGATGAAATTCAGTTTCTTGCCGACGGCACCGGCCCGTTCCACGAACTGCTCGAGCGATGGGGTCTGTGGGACGGCTCGTTCTCGCCGCCGGGCTGCTCGCCCGTTCAGTACATGCATCGCCTGGGGCTTCTGGAGTGCCGACCGCTGTTGATTCACGTGAATTACCTCGACGACAAGGACATGGAGGTGCTGAGCGGCCACGCATGCGGCGTCGCGTACTGCCCGCGCTCGCACCGGTTCTTCGATCACAAGCCGCACCGCTGGCGGGACATGCTCGAACGCGGCATCAACGTCTGCGTCGGCACGGACTCGCTGGCGAGCAACGATTCGCTCTCCGTCCTGGAGGAACTTCGTTTCCTGCATCGGCAGAGTCCGGCCACCAATCCCGAAACCCTGCTGCGGATGGGAACGCTCGGCGGCGCCCGGGCGCTGGGGGTTGAAACGACCTGCGGTTCGCTGTCACCCGGCAAATCCGCCGATTTCGTGACGATCCCGCTCAAACAACCGGTCGGGATTCATCCGTTCGTTGATGTGCTGGAATCATTCGCCCCACCGAGTGCGGTTTACCTGAGAGGCGCCCGCGTTCAGCCGCGACCCGAAGCGTAGCGCTGCGGTGAACCCATCGCGGCGACCATCGCGTTGACGCTCAATTGTGCCTTCCCTATCATCCTGTAACGCATCCCGGACGCGGTGCTTTCTGCACGATCGGAGATCAGTCATGAATCAGCTTTTCGATGACATCACGCGGACTATCGGCCGAACGCCCCTGGTTCGCATCAACCGGATCATCCAGGCTCCCGCCACGGTCTATGCCAAGCTCGATTTCTTCAACCCGCTGTCCAGCGTGAAGGACCGCATCGGCGTCTCGATGGTCGACGCCGGCGAACGCAGCGGCACGATCCGCAAGGGCTCGGTTCTGGTCGAGCCGACCTCCGGCAACACCGGCATCGCCCTGGCGTTCGTCTGTGCCGCCCGCGGCTACCGCCTGATTCTGACCATGCCCGAGAGTATGTCCGTCGAACGTCGGAGCCTGCTGAAGGCCCTGGGGGCGGAACTCGTGCTCACGCCGGCGGTCGAGGGCATGCGCGGGGCGATCGACCGCGCGGACCGGATCGTCAAGGAGACCCCCAACGCCGTGCTCGTCGGCCAGTTCCACAACCCGGCCAACCCGGAGATTCACCGTCGCACGACGGCCGAGGAAATCTGGTCCGACACCGACGGCAAGGTTGACATCTTCGTGGCCGGTGTGGGCACCGGCGGTACAATCACCGGCGTGGGCGAAGTCATCAAGAAGCGTAATCCCGGTTTCACATGCGTGGCGGTCGAACCTGCCGACTCGCCCGTCATCACTCAACAGCTTGGAGGCCGGGAACTCAGGCCCGGCCCGCATAAAATCCAGGGCATCGGCGCCGGCTTTATTCCGCAGGTGCTCAACCTCAAAGTCGTCGATGATGTCGTCCGCGCGACCAACGAGGACGCGTTCGACTGGGCGCGTCGGGCCGCCCGCGAAGAGGGCATTCTCTGCGGCATCTCCTCAGGGGCCGCCCTGTACGCCGCCAGCGAGGTCGCCCATCGCCCGGAGAACGCCAGCAAAACCATCGTTGTCCTGCTGGCCAGTTGCGGCGAGCGGTACCTGTCCACGCCGCTGTTCCAGGAAGCCTGATACCCCGTGGATGGGCAAGCACGTGCCGGTTGATTCAGCGGTATCTCCAGGCCCGCCGCGACGGACAGATGAGCGGTGACTGGGAGAGTTATTGCGGTTTCCTCCTTCGGTCGCAAGGATCATCCGGTTTTCTGCGCTGATCCCCGCGCGCGGGCTCGCTTGGACTTGGATCTGCCGGTTGGCGCACGTGGCGGACCCGCCGGGACCTCCGGCTGCGGTTCGGGAGGGAAGATTTCCAAGTCCGGGTAGTACTTCTGGAAAGCCCAGCGCCGGGCCACGCGGTAGTAGCGGCCCATGTGTTCCCAGTCGAAGTGCTCGGCGTAAGCCTCGACCCGGTTGCGAAGCTGGATGCGGTCGCGCCGCGACGTTTGCGTGAAGTCGTGCAGCCAATGCGTGATCTGGGTCACGGTCTCGTCGAACGACCTGCCTCGCCGGCGTGCGACGTAGATGCCGTTCTCGTCGTGATCCGGGAAGTGGCTCATCGCGTAGGCGCCGAAACCGCTCAGGTCGCTGGTGATGGCCGGGATGCCCCGGATCACGCATTCCATCGGGGTGTAGCCCCACGGCTCATAGTAGGACGGGAACACACCGAGATTGCATCCGCGGACGAACTGGTCGTACTCGATGCCCAGGACCGGGCTGGTCGAGGTGATGAACTCCGGATGGAACACCACCTTGACCGGGTCGTCTGCGGCATTGAGCAATTGCCGGTGCCGCAGGTGACACAGGATCGGGTCCTTCCAGTCCTCATGCAGATCGTGGGTGACGATGGTCGGCTGGGCGTACTGCCGCCAGGCGTGGGTGATGCGTTTCATCCGCACGCGCGCGTACTCGTCGAGCAGATCGTTGAGCGTGGGCATCCGCCCGTCGGCCAGGGTGCGGAACATCCGCTCGCCCATGTCGTCCTTGATCGACTCGCACGTCTCGCGCAGTTCGTTGAACATAGCCTGGCGTTTCAGGGTATCGACGTTCAGCGCCCGGTATGGGGCCGGGGCGATGAGAAACGCGACGACGGTGGTGTCGCTTTGCTCGTTTTTCAGCCGGTGGTTCAGCAGGTGCAGCGCCTCGATGAACACGTCGAAGCCCTTGTTGCGGTACTCGTGGCGGCCGGCGCAGAACAGGTAGAGAGTTTTTTCGAGGTCAAAGGTGTAGCTGGAGAAAAAGTGCCCCATTGTGAATTCGTGTATGAGCTGCTTGCACCGGCGGTGGAGGTTCTGAAACTCGTACGGGGCGGCGAACCGCTCGACGTTGAGGCCGTTGGGCAGCAGCACCTCCGGCTGTCGGCCGAGAAACTGCCGGGCCTCGATCGCGGTGATGCCGGAGACCGTGGTGAACACGTCGGCCGAGTGGGCGGCGGCCTTCTCGATCAGGAAGCGGTGCTCGAACTGATGCTTGTGGGCGACCACGTGGCCGTCGATCCCGTCGAGATGGTCGTACAGGTTCGCATTGGCGGCGCTGAGGCTTCTTCCGACGAGCGTGGCGTGGGTGGTGAAGATCGTGGGGAAGTACACGCCGCGGTGCCGGAGCACGGGCAGGCTGACCGCGCTCTGCCACTCGTGGAAGTGGGCGAGCATCGGCCGGCCGGCCATGTGCTCGTGGATCGCCTGCAACAGCTCCGCGCAGGCGTAGCCGAAGATCACCAGGTCGTTCATCTCGCCGTCGCTGTCGGGGATCGATATGCCGTGGTCCTTCCACAGGAAGTATTTCATCTCCCCGAGCCGGCCATAGAGCGTCGGCAGGTCGATGAGCATGACCCGCGGCCGGCCGGTGATCAGCCACCGCCCGCAATGCACGATGATGCCGCGGTCGCGCAGGCTCTCGACCGCCCGGGCGACAACGTCGCCCGGGGGATCGAGCTCGAACTCGATGGCCGCCGCCGACTCGCGATACGGGCCGATCAGCCAGTACTGGTCGCCCCAGCGTCGCACGGCCGCCGGCGACTTGCTGCGCAGCACCGTGTAGATCCCGCCCGCCTGGGCGCAGACCTCCCAGGAGACCTCAATAATCAGTGGCCGGGACGAATCGCCGTTCCCGCCGGGGGCCGGGCCGATGGGTGTCATGCCGGTGTCGGATGAATTGTTTTCCATGGCAATGCAGGGTCCCAAGCAGTCCAGGACCGACTCCTGTTCAGAGCCCATCGTAAAACCCGTGTGGGACCGGCTTCCCTGCCTGCCACAGGCAGGGCAGGCAGCCGGTCGGATTTCAGGGTTTTTGGATGGGCTCTTACCCGACCAGCGATTGTAGGAGGCGAACCGCCTCCCGGATATCCGCCAGCCGCTGGTTGCCGGCCTCGCGCTCGATGACCAGCGGGCCGGTGTATCCCTGGGCCCGCAGTTTGCTGACGATCCGCGGGATGTCC
>DATIKE010000075.1:0-3103 GCA_035477895.1 Phycisphaerae bacterium | reverse complement strand
AGACGAGGCGGGCAACGGGTTTCCGTTGCGCTGGCCGCTGTATTACGCCGGGGCGCGGGGGATGTGGAACCCGAACGTGGACGCTCGTCGGGTGATGGCCGAGGCGTGCGTGAAGCTGTTCGGGCCGGCCGGCGAGGCGATGCAGCGGTACTACGGGGTGTTCGAGCAGGCCATGGACGCCTGCCAGATCCCGGCCAAGTCGTGGAGATTGCCCAATCCGGCCAAGATGTACTCGCCGGCGACCGAGTCCGCGGCGGCGGCCCTGTTGGACGAGGCGGACACGCTGGCGGCCGACCCGGCGGCCAAAACCCGGATCGCCCAGGAGCGGGAGGTCTTCGAGCGGTTCCGGGCCTTGCTCAAGGAACTGCGGGATGTTCCGCGCGAGGCGGCGCCGTCCAAGGCGAATCCGGGGATGTGATACCATACGGATCCACGCCGTACTCTTGAACCGCGACGGTTATACCAGTAGGCAGATCACCGCGCTGCTCGCCGGCACCGGCATACTTATCCCAATCTAAAAACGCCACTACTACCCCCGTCCGGTTTTCTGGATTCAAGACAACGCCTCCTATCACAAGGACAAACACGTGTGGGATTGGTTTACCAGCAATCGGACTTGGTGGACGGTGGCCGACCTCCCTCCTTACTGTCCCGAATTCAACGCCGTCGAGCGGTTGTGGCACCACACTCGCGCGACCGCCACACATAACCGCTACTTCCCTGACGAGGTCGAATTGAACGCGGCGCTGGTCCGCGCCTTCCGAAGCATGCAACAACGACAGAACCAGATCCGCGGCTATCTTCAGCCTTTTCTGTGACTGTTATGTCCTTTTAATTATACGCGGTTATACAGCAGCTCTGTCTCTCATGCCGCTTCGGGAGCTCTCTGACGAACGCCTCTGCTTCTTGCCGCGTCATGGTATTCGGGGATGCGGGCATGCCGTCCGTCCGGTTGAACACGCGGTATCGCTTTTCGGTTTTTATGGTTGCACCTCGGAGCAACCCTTCCTTGACGGGTTGCCCAAAACACAGCAACCCGCCGCAACCCAGCACCAAGGGCATGGGGTCCGGAGCGACAGAAAACGGGCGTTGTGGCCCGTGTTGAAACCCACGGTCGGCGGGTATAATCGGGTATAATGGGTATTGCCAGCGATTGGTTTGCAGGTACGTCTGGCCACTTGTTGGGGATAGAACCATGCATCGTCCCGCTGCAGTCCTCCTGCTCATCCTTGGAGCGGCATTTCCGTCCCAAGCTGAACAGCAGTTTGCTGCCCGGACTGTCTATCAGGCCCCGAGCACGGTCTACGGATTGGCTTGGGGGGAGTTTGATTCAGGGCATGCCGGCAGCGAGGTTGCCTGCCTGCTGGCCGATGCTTCAGTGGTCCAACTCTCGCCGAACGGTTTCAACTGGGTGGCAATCCTGAGGCACAATGGACTCACGACAATTCGCGGAATGATCGACCGGCCGACCATCTGCATCGGGGATGTCCACTCCGGCTTTGCGGGCAATGAAATCGTTATCGACGGCGGCAAGTACCTGACCGTCATACGACCCGGCGGTAGCTGGTCACACGAAATCTTGTTCACGGTGGGCGGCGCCGGGGCGGGTTGGGGATCGCGCGTCGGCAACATCGATCCGAATCACCCAGGCGACGAAATCCTCCACAGCTACGAGGGAGTCATGGATCGGGGCACCATCGGGCTCTTCCGCGCGACCGCAAGTACTTGGCAGGAGGAGATCATCTACAACGAACACGTCGTCATGGACTCAGCAGTCGGCGAGTTCGACTCCATGCACGCCGGCCCCGAACTTGTCGCTGTCACCGAGATGGGCCCGGCCTACGAAATCTACCCACCGACGGGTATCCCAGGAGGCTACTGGCCGCGGCGCACACTCTGGAACAACATGGACGAAGCGGGCTGGGTAGCCAAGATCGCTGACGTTGACCCGAATCGTTCGGGCAACGAAATCGTTTACGGCACGCGTTACAGCAACCGCATCACGATGTCCTATCCTGCGGGCGCGTCCGGCCATCAACTCGAAATCCTGTTCACTGGCGTCGCTCCTCCCGGCTACCGGAGCATGTATGACATCGCCATAGGCGACGTATTGTCGGACGCTGGCCTTGAGATTCTCGGCGTGGACCACTCCGGTTCGGTTTACCTGGTCAACAAGTCATACACAGGCTGGCAAGGCCGAACCATCTGGCGGGATCTCCAGGGTTCACTCCACGCGGTTGTTGCGGGCGATTTCCTGCCGGAAAGCCCGGGGGATGAAATCCTCGTTGCAGGCCAAACCGGCAAGGTGACCTTACTGCTCCGCCAGAGCCCGGCGGACTACGACCGCGACGGAGATGTTGATCGGAACGATTTCAACCTCTTCGAGGACTGCTTCTCCGGCCCGCAGATTCCACCGGCGGAGGACTGCGACAACCGCGACCTCGACCACGACGGCGACGTCGATCAGTCCGACTTCGGCATCTTCCAGCGCTGCTACAGCGGCGAGAGCAATCCGGCCGATCCGGATTGTGCAGATTGACGGGTCTGCGTGGCGTGAATTCCTCGGGCACAAGTCCCGAACTTCACGGCCGTGACAAAGCGTGCCACGCGAAGGACAAGCTCAGGCAGTATGCTCCCACCATATCGCCCCGCCAGGACATCAGATTCAACAGGCGCGTCGCCCATCCAATGGCCCTGACCGATGTTGAACTGCCTATTGTCGGCGATTCTGGAACGGATCGGCTCGCCCGGTCCACCGTGGCGACTGGACTGGGCGAGTAGCCGATGCCGTTGCCCGCACGATAGCCGATCGCCCGATGAAGGCAACACGTTTTTCAGACCGTCCTTCGGATCGTCCACATGATGCTGATGTGTGATTCTGTCTCATGCTGGTTCGTGATCCCCTTCCCATGGCAGACAGGCGATGATGGCGGGGCAACGCATCGCCGTAACCGTTCACAGGTTTGGGGGCATGGTTGCCGACAAGCTCAAGTCATCGTCTGGCCGGGCGACCGATCTTGTTGTGTCGTCATGCACTCCGCTCATGGTAAGAACTATCCGCGATCCCCGTTCCGATCCGCGTTGGTGCGACGGCGGGCGGTTT
>DATIKE010000074.1:0-13708 GCA_035477895.1 Phycisphaerae bacterium | reverse complement strand
AACAAAAAACCGCCTGCGAAGAAAAAAACTTTCAATTTCGGTCGGGATGCTCTCTCCCCCTGATTCTCCTCTCCCTCATCGGCCTTCGAGCCCCTCAGCCAGCCCCCGAGGTGCGAAGAATCCCCTATTCATCAGGGCTGGGCGCGTTGCGGGTTGAAGGGCCTTGAGCCTCCAGGCAGGACAAGCCGAGTGGCCGTGGAGTATCTGTTGCACGCCGCCGGGGCCTGATCTATAGTCATTTCGGCCTGCGGGATGATTCACGCAGCCTGCGATTCGATCGAGGGAGGAGTTTGTCTGATGGGCGAGACCATGAATCGACGGCGGTTTCTTGCCGTGTCGGCAGGAGTCGGAACCAGTCTATGCTGGTCCATGGGTTCAAAGGATGCGGCCCGGGCGGCTCCGCCGGCGACGAAGGGCGGCCTCAAGAAGGCGGTCATCGTGAACACCCCCGGAACCGAGGAACTCGAAAAGCTCAAGGCCGCCGGCTTCGACGGTGTGGAGGCGGGCATTGTGGAGCCCAGGGTGGCGGAGAGCTGCCGACAAGCCGCCGACAAGCTCGGCATGAAGATCCATTCGGTCCTCCGCGGATGGGCGAAGTTCAACGATCCGGATGCCGGCGTGGTGGCCGAGTCCATCGACACCACCGAAAAGGCCCTGTTGGCGGCGCAAGGATACGGCGCCGACACCATCTTGCTCGTGCCGTGCCGGATACAGGAGAAAATGCCGCGGGCGTGGGAGTTCCTCTACGATTTCGACCCCGAGACCGGGCACGTCAGGAAGGTCACTTACGGCGACAACGGTCCGTTCGAGGCGTACATCAGGGCGCACAATCACGCGATCGACACATCGCGCGAAGCGATCAACCGCCTGATTCCGGTGGCCCGGAAGACCGGTGTTGTGATGGCCATCGAGAACGTGTGGAACAATCTCTGGGTTCGGCCCGAGATCTTCCGGCACTTCGTCGCGTCATTCAACAGCAAGTGGGTCAAGGCCTACTTCGACATCGGCAACCACGTCAAGTATGCCCGATCGACCGACTGGATTCTCACGCTGGGCGATCTGATCGTGAAATGCCACGTCAAGGATTTCAAGCTCGATCCGGCCGATCCGGATGGTGGGGGCAAGTTCGTCAACATCCGGGACGGCAGCGTTCGCTGGCCGGCTGTCCGACAGGCGCTGGATCGCGTCGGCTACAACGGATGGATGACGATCGAGGGTGGGGACCTCTCGCCCGAGGAACACAACCGGCGGCTCGATCTGATCATCGCGGGCAAGTAGCCCTGACCATTAAGCTTCGCCCGCGCATTCGCCGCCTTCATGCCGTGCCTCGCCGTGGGCGGCCGGCAACGGGACCGGGATGGCCGCATGGCCCGCGGTCGCTACAGCCTGGGCCTCGGCAATTCCGGGCCATCGGCCTCGAATCGGCCGGGGCAGGAGCGCCAAGCCCTGCAGGCTTGTTTCGGCGGACCGTTTCCCGCTACAATTACAATAGCATACTGCCATTCATTTCCTCCGGCGGGGTGAACCGACGGCGGCGTCGCGGCTGCCGAGGGGGGGCAAAAGGGGAATGGAGATCTGCCATGCATGTTAACCTGCGGTGTGCGCTGGTCATCACGGTGTTGTTCTGTCCCTCCGTTGCCACAGCCCAGTGGTCAACCGTCGGGGACGGTATCGAGTACCGCGAATACACGATATCAGGCCCCAACAACCTGTTTGTGAGTCGGCTCGCCCGCGCCAACACCAACGCATTCATCGAGAGCACGATTGGTCAAGGTCGGGTATCAGGGGGCACGGAGACCGTTCGCAATCAGGCCGGTCGATACGACGACGCCATCAACTATTGGGACCAGGTGTGGGGGCAGCGCAACGACGCCGTCGTGGCGATCAACGGCTCTTATTACAACACCAGCACCGGCGTTCCCACCAGCGGCATGATCCATTCCGGCTGGTATGCCAAACGCTACGACAATCTCACCTGGGAGAGCGGCTTCGTGTGGCAGCTCGACCGCGATGCCTTTATCGGCGAGTGTGTCACACACTTGGCAAGCAAGCAAATCGTCACCTACGTCGCGTCAGGCAACACTCAGACCTTTCAGGGGATCAATCGCAGCCGCGGCTCGGGGGAGTTGATCATTTACACGCCCCAGTATGACAGCGACACGAAAACCGACAACACCGGCGCGGAAGTGCTCGTTGAGCTGGAACGTCCCATGTATCTCATTCCTTCGCCCAGCAGGGTGACAGGTTATGTGCGGCAGATCCGGCAGAACCAGGGATCGACACCCATCCCGTTCGATCATGTGGTCCTCTCGGCGACCGGCTCCGCGGCCACCACTCTTCTGAACAATGTCAGCCTGGGGGCTCCAATCGGCATCTCCCAGGAGATCAGGAGTTTCACGGGGGGGACATGCAGCCAGGTGGGAACGCTCGACTGGACGAAGTCGTATGCGGCGGTTTCCGGGAACTGGGTATACCTTGAAAACGGCGTGATCCAGTACGGCATCGATTCGTCCGGCCTGCGTCACCCGCGCACGGCCATCGCCCTGAACAATGACCACATCTTCTTCATCGTCTGCGACGGCCGATCCGGCATCAGCATCGGCATGACCATCGACGAGCTGGCTGAGTTCACCAAGTTCACCCTGGGCGCGACCTGGGGAGTCAACCAGGACGGCGGCGGCTCTTCGACCATGGTGGTCAACGGGGTGGTGAAGAACGTCCCGTCGGACGGGTCCGAGCGCGCGGTCTCCAATGGGCTCATGATGGTCAACATACAACCGAAAATCCAGAGTAGCGCCTTTGGAATCGGCAATGCGGTCAGGGCCACGACAAACGCGGGCATGTTCCTCGGTCCCGGCACCAACTACGTCTCGTTCACCACGCTGGCGACCAATCAACAGGGCACCATTCTGGGCCACACTCTCAAGGGCGTTTATGCCAAGAGCAAGTACTGGTGGAAGTGTGATTTCGGCGGCACTCGGGGATGGGTGGCGGAGGACCAGCTGGCGCTCGTTTCCGGCGGCACCCCGCCGACGATCACCCTGCACCCCTCCGACAAGAACGTGATCCTGGGGGGGAGCACCACCTTCACCGTCCAGGCTACGAGCCAGTATCCCGTCACGGGTTATCAATGGCAGAAAAACCAGGCGAACATCACCAACGGCGGGGCGTATTCCGGCGCCCTCACCAATACCCTCGCCGTTTCCGGCGCGACCCAGTCCGAAGCCGGCAACTACCGCTGCGTGGTCAGCAACCAGTACGGCGGAACGCCCTCGAACGAGGCCGTTCTCAGCATCGTCTCGCCGGACTTCGACAACGATACCGACGTCGACCTGGTCGACTTCGCCCACTTGCAGCTTTGCCTGGGCACGCCGATCTACGCTACCGTCCTCGGCTGCACGAATGCCGATCTCAATGGCGACTTGGCCGTGGACTTTTCGGACGTTCAGGATTTCAGGAACGCCATGAGCGGGTCCCGAGTGCCCGCCGCCCCGGGCTACCCTGTGTCGCCGTAAGGCGATAGAAGTCCGTCAAAGCTCCTGGGAGGACACCCCAATACCCATGTGTGGGGCCGGACGTCGGCGAGCCCGGTCGAGCCGCATCTTGCCGGTCGAATGACGGGCGGTCTTCGATCCCGAGGCCTCATACCGGGGGGAAAGCCCCTCCCACACTGTTTTGGGCCTATATCGAGCTGGTTCGCGGCCGGCGGTCCGCGAACCTTGCCGACAGGGCCGCTTCAAGCTCGTCAATCTCCCTCTTGAGAGAAGCAACCCGGGCAAGCAGGTCATGCTCCGGCATGTTTGCATCGGCGATCCGGTGTTCCCGCTCCTTGGCCTTTTCCAGATTGTTGATGACCACGGCGATGAACAGGTTGGTGACCACAAAGACGGCCACCACAATGAAGCTAGCGAAAAAGACCCAGGCCCACGGCTTCTGGTGCAGGAGCGCCTGCTGCAGTTCCACCCATCCTTCGAGCGTCATGACCTGGAACAGCGACAGCAACGCGGTGCTGAGGCTGCCCCAGTGCTGCGGATCGGCCTCGTGGAAAAGATAGAACCCGGCGATCCCGTAGATATACAGCAACAAACTCAACAGGAGCACGACATGCCCCATAGACGGGATGGACAGCAGCATCGTGTTGATGATCAGCCGGAGCTGCGGAAAGACCGACACGAGGCGAGTCGCCCGCAGCAGGCGCAGAAGGCGGCCGACCGTGACGAAGCTACCATTGAGAGGAAGAAACACAACGGCCACTACAACGAAGTCGAACAGGTTCCACCCGTTGCGGAAGAACGACAACGGCTTGGGCCAGTGCGCGAGGATTCGGACGGTGATTTCAAACACGAAGATCGCCTGGATGGCCCAGTTGATGGCCTGGATGCCATCCCCGACAGACCGCATGATGTGCTGCGAGGTTTCAAGCCCCAGGAGCACGGCGTTGAGGATGATCACAAGGAGGATCAGGTAGTGAAAAATGGCCTTGGTGGAGATACGTTTGCAGAAGTCGATCATCGCTGGTATCTGTTTGGTGCCTTGACCGGCACACGCGGCCGGTCGGTTCTGTAGGATTCCTCCATTTTAGCTCCCCCCTCGCTGCATGCAACAACCGTAACCGTTAACCGGGCAAACGCGCGAATTCACTCGAAAATGGAATACTTCTTGATAAAGGGGTCACTTTTGGGGGTCTCCCGTGCCTGTCCGCGCACAAAACCGCCCGGTTTTCCACATTCTCACCCCGCGAACGGTTATCGTAACCGTTCACGGCAATTTACCGCGTTCGATTTCCTCCGCCAAACCATCACCGCATACTTCCACAATCAACCCGCCCCGTCACTCCTGCCCGCCGGCCCGTGAACGGTTACCGGTTATCCTTCTTGAATGGTTGTTCGTGTTGACCGGGCTGGTTGGCTGATGTCACTGTTGGTGTCCGCGGTTCCGCTGCCGTCGTCATCTTTAAAGAAGAAATCGAGGGTTGCGTGATAAAACGGAACGACAGGATGCCCCCAAAGCAATTTGCGCAACCTACCCCCCGTGGAACAGAGTAACCCCTTGAACGTCAGGAAGTCGAGTGCGGATTTCGGTTTCAAGGGTGTGGCTACGGTGCCTTTCGGACAGGCTGGAAGCCCTTCCAACACTGTTTTGGGCATATTATCGAGCTGGTTCGCGGCCGGCGGTCCGCGAGCCATGCCGGCCAAGCCGCCTGAGGACGCCGTGGTCGGTGGGGCCGGCAATTTCGGTTTCCCGGGGCGTAAAATCAACCGCGATCGCAGAGAAGGGGCTTGTTTCCGTGGCCGGGGGTTTACTACAATCGTATGGTAATCCTGTCCGGCAGGAGCGGGGGAAATCACCTCCCTGGGTGTGGTGGGCTGTCGGTGACGTCGCGGTCATCGTCCGCCAGCAAAGGGAATGGAGACCTTCCATGTGCATGAATCCGCGTCGCTTGTTGATTCTGAGCATTCTGTTCTGCCCCTGCGTTGCCATGGCCCAGTGGTCGGCCGTGGGGGACGGCATCGAGTACCGGAAGTTCACCGTCTCGGGTCCGAACAACGTGTTCGTCACCCGCATGGACCGGTCGAACACCAATTGCATGATCGAGAGCAGCATCGCGATGGGCAAGCTGTACACCGGCCGCGAGACGGTCAGCGGGCAGGCCAGCCGCTACAACGACGCGATCAACTACTGGGGCCAGGTCTGGGGCCAGCGCAACAACGTCATCGTCGCGGTCAACGGCGACTTCTTCGATCTCTCGACCGGCGTGCCGACCGGCGGGCAGATCCAGTCCGGGTGGTACTGCAAGCGGTTTCCTGAGTTCGGCGGATGGAGCGGCATGGCCTGGACGCTCAACCGCGGCGTGTTCATGGGCGGGTGCGTCAACCAGCCGGCTCATAAGCAGTTTGTGACCTACGTATCCACCGGAGTGACCCAGCAGTTCAACGGAATCAACACGACACGCGGCACTAACGACCTGATCATCTACACCCCGCACTACGACAACAACACCCGCACCGACAACACCGGCGTGGAGGTGCTCGTCGAGATGAACCGCCCGCTGATGATCATGCCCGCGCCGAACATGTCGACCGGCATCGTCCGCGAAATCCGCCAGAGCCGGGGATCGAGCCTGATTCCGTTCGACCATATTGTCCTGTCAGCCACCGGCAGCAGGGCGACCACCCTCCTGGCCAACGTGACCGTGGGTTCGCAGGTCGGAGTTTCCCAGGAAATCGCCGACTACGAACCGGGCTGCTCGGTGCTCTCCAGCAACGACTGGACCAAGACGTATTCCGTCGTCGGCGGCAATTTCATCTACCTGCGCAACGGGGTGTACCAGCCGACAACCAACCCCGGGCTGACCGCCCGGAATCCGCGGACCGCGGTGGCCTATAACAGCACCCACATCTTCCTGATCGTCTGCGACGGCCGATCCGGCATCAGCGTCGGCATGAGCATGGAAGAACTGGCCGGCTTTTCCACCACGTATCTCGAGGCCACCTGGGGCTACAACCTCGACGGCGGCGGGTCGTCGGCCATGGTCGTCAACGGCGTGGTCAAGAACATCCCGTCCGACGGTTCCGAGCGGACAGTGGCCAACGGCTTGATGCTGGTCAACGTCCTGCCGAAGACCCAGTCCTCCAGCTTTGGCGTCGACAACGTGGTCAAGGCCAACACCTCGGCCCCGGTCCGGCTAGGCCCCGGGACCAACTACGAATCCTTCGCGACCCTGCCGACGAACACCCAGGGCATCGTTCTCGGTCATTCGCTCCGCGGCGTGTACGCCAAGGGGCAGTACTGGTGGAAGGGCGATTTCAACAACACCGTCGGCTGGGTGGCCGAGAGCCAGCTCACCTTCGTCTCCGGCGGTCTGCCGCCCACCATCACCCAACACCCGGCGAATCAGACGGTGGGCGTCGGCGGAACGGCCGTCTTCACCGTCCAGGCCACCAGCCAGGTTCCCATAACCGGCTATCAGTGGCAGAAGAGCCAGGCCGACCTCACCAACGGCGGGCCGTACTCGGGCGCGCTCACCAGCACCCTGACCGTCTCCGGCGTGACCCAGGCCGAGGCCGGCAACTACCGCTGCGTGGTCAGCAATCAGTACGGCGGCACGCCCTCGAACGAGGCGGTTCTCAGCTTCGCGACGCCCGACTTCGACGGCGACACCGACGTCGACCTGATCGACTTTGCCCACCTTCAGCTTTGCCTGGGCACGCCGACCTACGCCACCGTCCTCGGCTGCACGAATGCCGACCTCAACGGCGACCAGGTCGTCGACCCCGCCGACGCGCGGAAACTCAAGAACTGCCTCAGCGGTCCGTTTATTCCGCTGACGCCGGGCTGCCTCAGTTCGCCGTGAAAGTCATTCGGCTGTAACTCCGCCTTACGCGGCCAAGAACCCCTCGTAATGGGTCGTTGCTGGATAGGGTGGGCACGCTGGTGCGAGATTCCCATCTCGCACCCACGGCCCGGGCGAATCCATTCGCCGGTGTCATGATGAACGGGGGATGGGAATCCCGCCGGGAACGGACCGAGATCGGAATCTCGGTCGAGCAGACACCGGCCGGCCGAGGCCGGTCAACGCGCTATGGCTGCGGTGATGGCGATCCAGTCCGGCCCCCTGGGCATCACGAAAATGCACCGCCCGCCGCTGCGGTCCGCCCAAAGCTCGCCCACCGCCCGTTTTTCGCGCGAATCGTCGTTGCTCCAGAGATGTTCGCCTTTGGACTCCACGGCCAGCATCCGCCCGTCGGTATCGATCGAGTCTGACGGCCGCGGCGTTGCGCAATCGGAACTTGTACCGGGCCGGTTGTTCAATTGTGAGGGATCGCTGCTCCAGCAAGCCGGATACCATCCGATGAAGGAACAAGCTGGATTGCGCGGGTGATCAGAACCCGAAGCGCCGGCGACGGGCCAGGCCTGCCTGCGGCCTGTCTGCGTGCCTGCCTGTGCGTACACGCAGACAGGCGAACACGCACAGGCAGGCAGACAGGCGCTCGGGGTTCTGTTGGGACCCGCCTAATACGACAGCGCTGGATTGTTCGTAAGTCCTTGTTCTTTCGTTTATCGCAGTGGGCGACACCTGCGTTTTTGATACTGAAAACGCAGGTCGCCGACCGAAGTAGCGCTGTCGTACTAAACCGACAGCGCCATATCGGTAGCAGCCTCTCTGTGGGTTGACATGCGAATACCCATCGCCGCCATTCACCACAGCCCCCGAAGAGGGCCGTGCAATGGCGGAGATAACACCCAATCGGAGCCCCCGGAGGGGGCGGCGCAATGGTAGCCCCGGGTGGAGAGAAGCGCAACCCGGGGATACGATGCAGGCTCGTCGAGTCAGCCCTCGGAGAGGGCGACGCAGGGCCGACGATACCATCTTCAACCCGCGTTGTGCACGGGTCATACCGGGTTCCGCCCGCAACAATACGCGTTGCGTCCCAAGAAGCCCTACGTCACCCCCTTCGGGGGTTTGTTGGGGGTGTGAATTGCCGTTTCAGACCCCGGGTTTCGTCCGCCTTCGCTGACGCTCCGGCGGACTGCACCCGGGGCTACTGCTCCATCGCCCGCTCCGCGGGCTGGATTGGCAGCCTCTGGCGGCAGCAGCCTCTCGCGGTAGCGGCCCCGGGCGGTAGCAGCCTCTGGCGGTAGCAGCCTCTGGTGGTGGCAGCCTCTGGTGGTGGCAGCCCGGGGCGCACGGACATCTCAGGTCCTTCTCAATGAGATACTTGCTCGCGATGCAGCCCGTTCACCAACCCGTGATTCCTGATATGTTCTTGAAGGGTGAGTGAGGGGATTCGAACCCCCGACCCCAAGGACCACAACCTTGTGCTCTAACCAACTGAGCTACACCCACCGTCGCGGTGAGCAGGGAGGCGCATCAGGCTACCCTGCCTGTAATAACCAAGTGTAACTCAGGTTGGGCCGGGCTGCAAACGGCGGGGCAGCAGGGTGTCCCGGGCCTTGGCCAGAGTGACCCGGGGTTCTCGGGCGAACTTGGCGGCGGCCGCGGCAAAGAAACGGATCGGCCGACGCAGGGCGGTGCGGCGGTAGAAACGCGCCTGGGCGGCGCGGGTCATCTCGGCCAGCTCCCGTGCGGACCATTGCGGCGTATCGAACACCGGCCGGCCCACCCGCAGGGTCGCGTAGTCCACCGGCGGTCGCAGCAGGCCCTGTTCGACGCATTGGCGGAACAGCTCCGTGCCCGGATACGGCGTCGCGGTGAAGAAACACGCCTGGTCCACGTCCAGGCTCATCGCGAAGTCGAAGGTTCGCCGGATCTCCTCCCCGGTCTCTCCAGGAAAACCCACTACAAAAAATACGGAAATCCCAATGCCCTCTGCCCGGCACGCCCGGACGATCGGGCGGACGCGCGACAGGTCCAGCGGCTTGCGGATGATGTCCCGCAGCACCCGCGGGCTTCCCGACTCCACGGCCAGCGTCAGGTGATGGCAGCCCGCCTCGCGCATCAGGCCGACCAGTTCCTCGTCCAGGGCCCAGATGGCCGCCCCGTTCGGCGTTGTCCAGGTCAGATCGAGCCGGCGATCGATCATTCCCCGGCAGATCGCCCGCATCCGCGGCTTGTGCAGCGTCAGGTTGTCATCCTCGAACTGCAACTCGCGCACGCCGTAACGCTCGATGAGCTGCTCCATCTCGCCCAGCACGCGGTCGGCCGAGTGCCAGCGAAACCGCCGGCCCCAGACCGTGTGGATGCTGCAGAAGGAGCATTTGGCGGGGCACCCGCGGGACGTGATCAGGTTCGTGACCGGGTGGCGTCTGACGTAGGCTCCGTGGGGGGAGCGGTGCCGGAAGTACTCCCGCATCCGCAACAGATGTCGGGCGGGTGCGGGCAGGGCGTCAAGATCGGACGTGACCGGCGCGGGCGGGCCGGTCAGGACCCGCCCGTCGACCCGCACGGCCAGGCCGGCAAGATCGGTCGGAGGAAAACCGCCCCTTTCCAGGGACCGCACCAGGTTCGCGAGGATCTTCTCGCCTTCACCGATCGCGCAGGCGTCAACGGCCGGGTCGGCCAGGACCTCCTCCGGTACGGCTGAGGGGTGGGCCCCGCCCATGACAGTGACGATTTCCGGATCGACCTCTTTGGCCAGGCGGCAGACGTGGTGGGCCGCCGCCGTCTGGGCGGAAAAGAGGCACGACACGCCGACCACTACCGGCCGATACGCCGCGACCGCCTCGCGTATGGACTCATCGCCCAGTCCGTGCCGCCGCCGGCCGTCGGGCCGGGGAGCCAGGCGATCGAAGCCCTCCACCACGCAGTCCAGAATTCGCACCTCGTGGCCCTGCTGCTCCAGGACGGCGGCGATATAGGCCAGCCCCAACGGCGGCATGGCCTGCCGTTCGTCGTCCTCAAAGAGGTCGTGGGGCGGCTGGATCAGCAGGACGCGCAATCACGTTCTCCTTGCCTCTTCGGGGTGGTGAACATGGGTTTCCGCCCGCGCGGCGGGCCGGCGCGATCGTTTTCGTGTTGGAGTTATCGGCTGTAGGGGGGCCTGGCTGAACAACGCGGGAAGCCCGGAGGAGATTTCAACTCCGGGCTTCCATGTAAGGCTTCCGGGCCGGGCTTGCTCCGAAAGCAACCGCCCGGCCCGATAACCACCGGGCCGGGCGACCCGCCCGGCGTCCATTGTGGCTTGTTCGCGACTACGACTGCCGCTTACGCATCTGGAAGTACACGATGATCAGAACGATCAGCAGGACGAGCCCAAGCCACTGCCACCATGCAAAAAGATCTAAGAACCCTAACATGAGGTTGCCCGAGAGATTGAACATTGGCTACTCCTTGTCGCTGACTGATGCTTGGCTGCCGCCCTCATGGGCTGCCCGGTGTCCGTTTCCAGGCTCCGGCCCCCAACCGCACCTTGGGGACCCGGCAGTTTGGTTGGAACATTATTAAGGCCTGACCCCATTCGGTGTCAAGCCTTTTTTGTGTCGAGAGTTGCGCGAGGGGCGGCTCCCGGGTGGGGGTCCAGGAAGTCGGCCATGACCGAATCGCCGACCAATCGGCCGGTGGGTGTGAGGGCGATTCGATCGCCGTCGGCGGTCAACAGGCCGGCCTTTCGGTGGCGGTCGATGGCCGCGGCGAACAACTCGTGTGGATCAAAGCCGGTCATCTCCTGGAATCGGCCGCACGGAATGCCGTCTGTCAGACGCAGCATGAGCATCGCGGTCTCCCCCGCCCGCCGGCTCGGGCTCAACGCTTCTGAGCTTGCTTCCGGCGGCTCGCCCACCCTGAACCGCCGCACATACTCCGCCGTGTCTTCCACGTTTCGCCACCGCCGGCCGTCCAGGTAGCTGGCCGCCGAGGGACCGATGCCGATCGTCGGCTCGTTGTGCCAGTAGCGAAGGTTGTGCCGACAGCGCCCGTCCGGCCGAGCGTAGTTGCTGATCTCGTAGTGCTCGAAACCCAGGCCGGTGATGAACGTATCAGCCATTTCATACATTTCTGCTTCAAGGTGTTCGTGCATCGGAACGATCTGTCGGCTCTGCCTTTGGGCGTGCAAAAGGGTGCCCGGCTCGTAGGTGAGCCCGTAGCAGGCGAGGTGATTGGGGCCAAGGTCCAGCCCCCGGGCCAGCGATTCCTTCCAGCTCGCGGCGGTCTGGCCCGGGATGCCGAAGATCAAATCCATGTTGAAGTGCGCGAAACCCATCCGATGGACCAGCCCGGCGGCTTGGGTGATCTGGTCGGGTTGATGGATGCGATCCAGCACCCGAAGTTCGTCCTCGTTGAACGACTGGGCGCCGAGTGAAATCCGGTTGACGCCGCTGTCGTGCAGCAACGTCGCCTTGTCCTCGTCAAGCGTGCCGGGGTTGGCTTCGACGGTGAACTCGCGGACCCCGTGCTCGCGGGCGTAGCCCGCCAGTTGGCCGAGAAGTCGGCCCAGAGCGCCGAGTGGCAGGGAGGTGGGCGTTCCTCCGCCGACGAAGATCGTGTCGACCCGCAGCGGTCGGGCATCGACGGCCTGCCGCATCTCCGCCAGGAGGGCATCGATCGTGGGGTCGATCTCGTTGTCCGTCGGCACCTGCGAATAAAAGTCGCAATAGCCGCACTTGCTCGGGCAGAACGGCACATGGACGTACAGGCCCACGTCTGTACGTTTGAGCGCGGAGACCGGGCCAAGCGCGGGAACCGGGCCGGGTTCGTTTTTCCAGCGGCGCATCTTGTCTTGCCGATCCGGGCGTGTCAGCAGGCTGCCGCGTCGCATCCGTCTTGTCCGAACGTGTCTGCCGGGGGATCCAATGGGCACCATCCCCTTCTCTTTATCGTAGCGGCGCCGGGCGTTATTTTGTCCTGCCCAGGGCACCGATGGTTTCCTCGCCCAGTTCGGCGACGAGCTTCAGGACAGTTTCTCGGGTGTACTCGTCAAAGATCATCGCCTTGGCCGCCCGCCCGACCATCGAGGCGGGCAACAGCGGCACGCCCGGCACCCCCGCGATGGCTTCCATGTCACCGCTGCCGAGGAGCCTGTCGTCGGCGTACACATCGACCCTGCACCTCATCCGCGGGTTGGTGCCCATCGTCACGCCTTCCAGCGCGTCCGGGAACCGTAACTCGGTGACGTGGATCCTCAGGCTGACGGTCCTGGTTCCCTTCGGCTCGGCCAGCCGGGCCTTCCACCTCTTCTTGGCCTCGGAACGCTCTTTTAGAAACTGATCGCGGGTCATCAAGGGTTCGACCGGCTTGCCGTCAATCGTGCCCGACATTGTGGCGTACTCCTCCACGGTCCTGGTGAAGGCATCCAGATCGAAGTCCCCGGCAAGCTTCCATTTCCTGCTCTCCAGCGCGGCGACCGCGGTGTAGCCCTTGAGCAGCGGACCGATTTTCTTCTCAGAGACCTCGGGGGCCAGCTGGACATCCTCCACGAGGATCGAATCGTACCGCCTGAGATCCAGCGACCGGCCATCGGGTGTCGTGAACTGGCAGCCGGCGGCTATCACGGCGATCGCCAGCGATGCAGCGGTTTGCAGCGTCCGTCTCATAGTGGTCCCCAACCGATGTTTCCAGGATATGCTCTTGCCAACGACCGTCGCGGGCCTTTCGGACAACTCTATTGTGTTCCGGGGCCGCTGGCAAGGCCGCCTTCGATCCGCCGGATGCGATCGGGAATCATTTGTCAGCCCCATAGCCTCGCCATGCCAAATCCTTGTGAGGAGTCAATCCGCGCAGCCGGGGGCCGGCGGGTTGCCCTCGCCGCTGTATATAACCGCGTATAATTAAAAGGATATGTCCTTCCCCTTGAGGTGCATATGGGGTATCCTACGGCAGACCAAACACGGAGGTCTGCCATGCGTGCACGACAGCTCACGTTGCATCCGATGACGGCGAAGAAACTGCTGCGTCTCAAACGAGAGGCGGAAGGCGACGGGGCCTACCGCGTGGCGAAACGGATCCACGCCGTACTCTTGAACCGCGACGGTTATACCAGTGGGCAGATCACCGCGCTGCTCAAGGCCCCTCGATCGCGGGTCAGCCAATGGTTGAAGGACTACGAGCGTTACGACTACGAAGGTCTACTGGAGGGTTATCGTTCGGGTCGCCCTTGTGAAATGACCTCCCGGGATGAACAGAATCTGGCTGACATCATCGACAGCGGTCCGGTCGCCTATGGTTATCTTTCCGGCGTTTGGACCAGCCCAATGATCGCCCGGGTGATTCAGGAGGAATTCGGCATCGTCTACCATCCGGGACATGTACGCC
>DATIKE010000073.1:0-3673 GCA_035477895.1 Phycisphaerae bacterium | reverse complement strand
GTTCTCGACCGGCCGCCTTGATGTGAGCCGCGTGGTCGCCCTGGGCGGCCCGGCGGTTCGCCGGCCGCGGTTACTCGCGACCCGAATCGGAGCCGGCCTGGATGAGATTGCCGCCGACGAACTGGACGGCGACGATCTCCGGGTGATCTCCGGGTCGGTCCTTTCAGGGCGGACGGCCATGGGCGAAATGCTGGGATACCTGGGCCGCTACCACCTCCAGGTCTCGGCCCTGAAGGAAGGGCGCAAGCGCGAGCTTTTCGGCTGGGCCCTGCCCGGTAGCGACCGGTTCTCCGTCGTGCGGGTTTTCCTGTCGGCCTTCATGCCCGGGCGTCTTTTCGACATGACAACCACCACCGGCGGCTCTGAAAGGGCCATTGTGCCCGTCGGCATGTACGAGCGGGTAATGCCCCTGGATATCCAGCCGACGTATCTCCTGAGGAGCCTGGTTGCTCGCGACGTCGAGCGGGCCGAGCAGCTCGGGGCGCTGGAGTTGGAGGAGGAAGACCTGGCCCTGTGCAGTTTCGTCTGCCCGGGCAAGGGGGACTACGGCCTGATTCTGCGCGAGAACCTCGACATCCTGGAGAAAGAGGGCTGATGCGTCCGCTTCGCAAGATCATGGACCGGCAGGCGAAGCTCTTCGGACACGGCGGCCCGCTGGAGAGGCTGCACCCGCTGTTCGAGGCGACCGACACGTTTCTTTATTCGCCCGGCAAGGTCACGCGGTGTGCGCCGCACGTCCGCGACGGCCTGGACCTCAAGCGGATGATGAGCGTCGTCGTTTTCGCCCTTTTTCCCTGCATCCTGATGGCCATGTACAACACCGGATACCAGGCGAACCTGGTTTTCGCCCAGGGCAAGCTGGCCCCGGTCGGCTGGCGGGCGGATGTCATCCAGGCCATTGGCGTGGGCTTCGCGCCGGACAGCCTGCTGGCGTGTTTCATGCACGGCGGGCTGTACTTCATCCCGGTCTTGCTGATGACCTATGCGGCCGGGGGGGCGGTCGAGGTGCTTTTCGCCATCGTTCGCAGGCATGAGGTCAACGAGGGCTTCTTCGTCACCGGGATGCTCCTGCCGCTGATCGTGCCACCGGCAATACCCCTGTGGCAGGTCGCGGTGGCCGTTATCTTTGCCGTTATCTTTGCCAAGGAAGTCTTCGGCGGCACCGGAATGAACATCTTCAACCCCGCCCTGGTTGCCCGGGCGTTCCTGTTCTTCGCCTATCCGGGACAGATCTCGGGTGACGCGGTGTGGGTCGCGGTTGATGGTTACAGCGGGCCGACGATGCTGGCCCTGGCCAAGGGTCTTGAGGCCGGTTCCGCCGGCGGCGCCCAGGCGCTCATGAGCAGCGGCTGCTCGTGGTGGGATTGCTTCGTCGGCTTCATTCCCGGCTCGATGGGCGAAACCTCCGTCCTGGCCTGCCTCATCGGCGCGATCATCCTGCTGATTACTCAGATCGCGTCCTGGCGGGTCATGCTCGGCGTCGTCGTCGGCACCCTGGCGATGTCGCTGACCTTCAACGCATTGGCCGGCCATGTGAGAAACCCGGCCTTCACCGTTCCGTTCCACTGGCACGTCGTCCTGGGCGGATGGGCCTTCGGCACGGTCTTCATGGCCACCGACCCGGTTTCGTCCGCCTACACGGAACGGGGCAAGCTGATCTACGGCCTGGGCATCGGGATCATGGTGATCCTCATCCGTGTGGTTAACCCGGCCTATCCCGAGGGCATGATGCTGGCGATTCTGTTCATGAACGTGTTCGCCCCGCTCATCGACTACTTCGTGCTTCAGGCGAACGTCAAGAGAAGGTTGGCTCGCAATGCAGCAGTATAGCGTTCGATACACGATCCTGTTCTCGACCGCGGTGTGCGTCATCTGCTCGCTGCTGGTGTCGGCCTCGACGGTGCTGCTTGCGGACCGGCAGAGCCGGAACGTGATCCTCGACCGCCAGAAGAACGTGCTCAAGACGGTCGGGCTGATCGGCCCGCGCGAGTCGGTCGGCCGCGAGCGCGTCCAGGAGCTCTTTGACAAAAACATCAACGCGGTAGTTGTCGAACTCGCGACCGGCAATGAGACCGACATCAGCCCGCTGACCTTCGACCAGCAGGCCGCGGCCAAGGACCCGGCCACCAGCATCCCGGCGCCGGTCAACGACGCCGGTGTCCGCCGCCTGCCGAAACACGCCCTGGTCTACAAGGTTGTCGGGAACGGCCGTCTCGATCAGGTCATCCTGCCCATCGAGGGCAAGGGGTTGTGGTCGACGCTGTACGGATACCTCGCCCTGAAGTCGGACGGCAATACTATCGGGGGCATTACCTTCTACCAGCACGGTGAGACACCCGGCCTCGGCGGCGAGATCGAGAATCCCATGTGGCAGGCCCTCTGGAACGGGCGAAAGGCTTTCGGGCCGCAGGGCCGGCCTAAGATCGAGGTCATCAAGGGCCGTGCCCGGTCCGCCGCGGAAGATCCCTACCGGGTCGACGGGCTGTCGGGCGCGACCATCACCAGCCGCGGCGTCAGCCACTTCGTCCAGTTCTGGCTGGGCGAGTACGGGTTCGGCCCGTATCTGGAGAAACTTCGTCAGCGCGGGGAGTTGAAAAATGGATAAGCAACAGCGAGCGGCCCTGTTGGATCCGCTGTTCAACAACAACCCCATCGCCCTTCAGGTGCTCGGCATCTGCTCGGCCCTGGCGGTGACCACCAAGCTGCAGACCGCCCTGGTCATGTCGATCGCCCTGACCGCCGTGACCGCCTTCTCGTGTCTGGCCGTCAGCCTCGTCCGCAACCGCGTCCCGATGAACGTGCGGATCATCGTCCAGCTTGCGGTCATCGCCTCGCTGGTCATCATCACCGACCAGGTGCTCAAAGCCTATGTATTCACGATCAGCAAGCAGCTTTCGGTGTTCGTCGGCCTGATCATCACCAACTGCATCGTCATGGGCCGGGCAGAGGGGTATGCCATGCAGAATCCGCCGTGGCTCAGCTTTCTGGACGGTCTGGGCAACGGCCTGGGGTACAGCCTGGTGCTGATCCTGGTCGGGTTCTTCCGCGAATTGATGGGCGCCGGATCGATATTTGGTCACCAGGTGCTCAAGCCGATCACCGACGGCGGATGGTACAACCCGAACGGGCTGATGGTGCTTTCGCCCGCCGCGTTTTTCCTGATCGCGGTCCTCATCTGGGTGCTGCGAACGGTCAAGCCCGGCCAGCAGGAGGCCGAGTGATGCTCGAGCATTACCTCAACCTGTTGGTCAAGTCGATCTTCATCGAGAACATGGCCCTGGCCTTCTTCCTGGGCATGTGTTCGTTCCTGGCCTGTTCGCGCAAGGTGGATACCTCGCTCGGGCTGGGGGTGGCCGTCATTTTCGTCCTGGCCATCACCACCCCGCTGAACAGCCTGATCCTGAATCATCTGCTCAAGCCCGGCGCCCTGACCTGGGTCCCGGTCGTCGGAACGCACCTGGCCGACGTCGACCTCACCTTCCTGGGCTTCATCAGCTACATCGGGACCATCGCGGCGATGGTTCAGATCGTGGAAATGATCATTGATCGCTTCTCGCCCAAACTGTACAACACGCTCGGTGTGTTTCTCCCTCTGATCGCCGTGAACTGCGCGATCCTTGGCGCGGCGCTGTTCATGGCCGAGCGGGACTACGATTTCGGGGAAAGCCTGGTG
>DATIKE010000072.1:0-1916 GCA_035477895.1 Phycisphaerae bacterium | reverse complement strand
CTCGTGGCCATCGTCGACGGCGGGCCGAAGATTATCAGTTGGATCGTCGACGGCGTGCTCTGCGACGGCGGGCAGCGCTGGCAGTACGGATGGGCCAGGTTTTCACCGCAACTCTACAATCTGAACACCGCGGGGCAGGTCCGAATCGCGCCCGCGGGCACGATTCAGATAAAGAACCTGCGCGTTTACAACCGCTACCTGAGAACATCCGAGGCCGTCGCCCATTTCACGGCCGGCCCGCGGTGAACCAGGGGGAATGCACATATGCCACAGCACCGGGGGGATTCTTTCAATCCCACGATGCTCAGGCACGCGGCCTGGCTCGTGATCGCGATGGCCGCGTGCACGGCCGGATGCTGGCCGATCCCGATCTCCGTCAACGAGGGCATCGTCATCGACACTGATGACATCGACGTGCTCCTCGACCGCTACACCGGGTCGCAAGCCGAGCCCGGTTGCAGTATGCAACTGCTCACCGAGAGCGAGCAGTCTTATATCGGCTTCCGTGAGTTGATCGAGAACGCAACGACCACAATCGACATCGAAACCCTAAACTTCGATGACGACAGCTCGTACCCCGAGGATATCGCCCTGGAGTTCGCCCGACTCCTGGCTGACAAGGCCCGCGCCGGCGTCCGCGTCCGCGTCATCCTCGACGCCGGGACGCACACGGCTCTCACCCGGCCGGAGATCAACCGCGTTCTTCTCGACGGCGGCGTGGACGTCCATGAATACAAGCCCGACCGGGCCGACCTTTCCATCGGCGGATACCTGTTCCGCATGCACAAGAAGATCCTGGTGGTCGACGGCCTGCGGGCAATCGTCGGCGGCTCGAATTACGGCTACCGCTACCAGGGGCCTCAGCAGTGGCGGGACACCAACGTGGTCCTCGCCGGCCCGATCGTCACCACGATCCAACGGGAGTTCGACTACGACTGGGACAACCGCAGCGCCACCGCACTCCTGTTGTTATCCTCGCCGGCGCGAGTGGAACTGACCGGCCCCTACACCTTGCGCGAAATCGACCAGAAACCCAGCGAAGACGATTTCGACATCAATCACGCCGTCCTGATCGGTCTGCGCATCGCAAAAAACCGCGTCGACATCGAGGCCCCCTACTTCAACCCCACCGACTGGCTGCTTCAGGAAATGGCTGACGCCGTCGCACGCGGCGTCCAGGTCCGCGTGCTCGTGAACTCGGCCCAGTCGCACGACATCCCCTTCGTCTTCTGGGCCGGCGCGAACATGTTCGAGACCGTCCTGACCCGCGGTGTCCGCATCCTCGTCTGGGACCGCACCAGCCGCACGATGCATTCCAAGGCCATGATCGTCGACGACACCCTGGCCATGGTCGGAACCTATAACTTCAACGCCCGAAGCATCCTGTGGGACACCGAAAACGCCGTCTTCACCACCGATCCGGGGGCGATCCTGCTCATTGATGAGATGATCCGGAAGGATTTCGCCGAACCCAACGTCCTCGAGATCGATCTCGACTGGGTGAACGCCCAGCCGATCGAGGAAAAACTCAAGTGGGGCGTTTTCGGCTGGTTCGGGCCGCTGTTCTAAGCACAAGGAATCCGAGATGGCAAACGACATTCCTCACTTCGGAAGTATTCTCTCTACCTGCCGATTGTTGATATTGATCGCGTTGCTCGGACTGATAAGGCCGACCCAGGCGGGAGAAGCCCAACACGATGTCGTGGTATACGGAGGCACTGCCGGGGGCGTGATGGCCGGCGTCGCCGCGGCCAGGCAAGGCGCTTCGGTGATCATCATCGAGCCGGGCAAGCACGTGGGAGGCATGGTGTCCGGCGGGCTCGGCCATACCGACGTCGTGGGGCTGGAAAAACTGATTGGCGGGCTGGCGTTGGAGTTTTTCCGGCGGGCAGGCAAACACTACGGACAGGCGGTCG
>DATIKE010000071.1:0-2020 GCA_035477895.1 Phycisphaerae bacterium | reverse complement strand
CCGGCGCGCCTGGTGCCGATCGCCGGGGTCACCCGGGATCTGAGGCTCATCAAGGATTCGGCCGAGGTGTCAACCCTGGAGAAAGCGATTCGGATCGCCGAGTCGGCCTTCCTCAGGGTTTTCTTCGGGCGGCGTTTTCGGCCGGGCATGACCGAGCGGGAATTGGCGGCTGAACTGCAGCACGAAATGCTCCGCCAGGGGGCGGACGGGGAGGCTTTTCCGATCATCGTGGCCGAGGGGCCGAACTCATCGCTGCCCCACGCGGTCCCTGGAAATCGCCGGATCCGCCGGGGCAGCGCGATATTGGTCGACTGGGGGGCGGTCTGCCGTCATTACCGCAGCGACTTGACCCGGGTGGTGTTCGTTCATAGAATCCCGCCTCGCTTCCGCCGCATGTATGAGGCCGTCCTGGCCGCCCAAGCCGAGGGCATCCAGGCCATCCGGCCCGGCGTGCGGATGTGCGACGTGTATGAGCGGGCGCGGGCCAGCCTGGAGACGGCTGGCATGGTTCGGCACTTCACCCACGGATTGGGGCACGGCATCGGGATCGACATCCACGAGCCGCCGTCCTTGTCCAAACGCATGGTGGAGCCGCTCAAGGCGGGCATGGTCGTGACCGTGGAACCGGGTGTCTACTTCCCGGGCATCGGCGGGGTGAGGATCGAGGACGATGTCCTGGTGACTGAGAGCGGCGCCCGGGTGCTGAGCCGACTTCCGAAAGACCTGGATTTAATGGTGATTTAGCCGTGATCGACATAGAACAGATTCGCGAGCTGCTGAAGCTGATGACCGAGCACGACCTCGGCGAGATCAGAATCCGCGAAGGCGAGACCGCGATCGCCCTTCGCAAGAGCCGGGGAGGTGAGCCGGTGATCTATTCGGCCGCGGCGCCCGGCGTCATGCCGGTCGCGGCACCGGCAGCTCCGGCGGTGGCTCCGGCCACGATGCCCGCCCAGGACGAGGGACTCATTCCGATCACCTCGCCGATGGTCGGGACGGTTTACCTGTCGCCGGACCCGGAATCGCCGCCCTATGCCACTGCGGGGCGGGAAGTGGACGCGGCCTCGCCGATCTGCATCATCGAGGCGATGAAGGTCTTTAACGAGATCCGGGCCGAGATCAGCGGCGTGATCGAGCGGGTCCTGGTGCAGAGCGAACAGGCTGTGGAATTCGGTCAGCCGCTCATGCTTGTCCGCCCCAAGGGGTGATCCCTCCCCGGCGGTTATTCGGATGTGCTTATGTTCTCGCGATTGCTGATAGCCAATCGGGGCGAGATCGCCCTTCGCATCATTCGGGCCTGCAAGGAACTCGGGGTCCAGACGGTCTGCGTGTTCTCCGAGGAGGACCGCGAGCAGGCCTATCTGAAGCTGGCGGATCGAGCGATCTGCATCGGCCCCGGCCCGGCGGTTGAGAGCTACCTGAAAATCGACCGGATCATCGCCGCGGCCGAGGTTGCCAATGTGGACGCCATCCACCCCGGCTACGGTTTCCTGTCCGAGAATGCCCAGTTCGCCGACGCCTGTCGGGACTCAAAGATCGAGTTCGTCGGGCCGGACGCCGAGTCCATGAGGCTGCTCGGCGACAAGATCGCCGCGAAACGCCTGGCCAAAAAAGCCAAGGTGCCGACCATCCCCTGGACCGAGGGAAGTATCGAGGATGACGACACGGCGGCCAAGTGGGCGGCGGAGGTCGGGTATCCGGTGATGATCAAGGCGGCGGCGGGCGGCGGCGGGCGCGGCATCCGCATGGTTCATAACGAGGCCGCCCTGCGCCTCAACCTGTCCGCCGCTCGTTCAGAGGCGGAAGCCGCCTTCAAGAACTCGGCGTTGTACATGGAGAAGGTTGTCGAGGCGGCCCGGCATGTCGAGGTGCAGATCCTCGGCGATCGCATGGGCAACACCCTGCACTTCTACGAGCGGGACTGCAGCCTGCAGCGGCGGCACCAGAAGCTCGTCGAGGAGACCCCGAGCCCCGGCCTCAAGGATCGCGTCCGTGAGGAACTGTGCAAGTCCGCGGTCCG
>DATIKE010000070.1:0-3276 GCA_035477895.1 Phycisphaerae bacterium | reverse complement strand
TGACCGTGCCGTAGATCTCGGTGTCGTCGGCCCGGACGCCCGGGGCCAGCAGCCCCACGATCAGGAAAGCGATCAGGATATGTCGTCGCATGCCGGAGTCTCCTTTGTGCAGGCGGCAGAAGCGGAGCGGATCAGTATTTGTTGAACACCTTGAACGCCCCGACCTGGACCCGCGTGTTGCCGGTCGTCGAGGTGGCGGTGATACCGTAGCGGCGCACCTCGAAGTACTTGAGGCTGAAGCCGGAGCCGGAGGGCGGCGGCGCGATGTGGCGCTGCGGCGGCAGCCGGTTGGCGGCGGCGTCGTCGACCGCGGTCTGGTGGTTGATGTTGCCCGGGTCGAAATTGAGGGCGGTGCCGGTCTCCTCGACGCAGCGCACCTTCACCTCGGCCACCGTGTTCCCGTCGCGATCGACCGAGAAGAAGCGGTGGTAGGCCGCGGTGGGCCCGGCCAGCAGGAAGGCGTCGGTCATCCAGTGGGTGGCGTTGACGCCCCCGGGCGTGGACAGCCCGGTGTCGAAGTTCTCCATCGCGTCGATGACGCCCCCCTCGGAGGTGTAGAACTCGCGGGTGATCTCGCCTTCGTTGCGCACCACGTGCATCTCGGTGGTGGAGGTCCAGAGGGCCAGGACTCCGGCCAGCATGAGGATGGCTGAAATCAGGATGGAGGCCCCCAGCACGAAGCCGTTCTCGTTGGTCAGAATCCGCCTGGCGGTCGCAATCATGGGATTTGCCCCCCTCACAGGTTCCGGCAGCGGACCTGGGTGGTGTAGGTCCGCGAGACCGTGCCGCTGCGGCCCGCCGGCCGGTCGAGTGTCAGCGAGATCCCGATGCTGCGGATGTCCAGCCGCCGGGCGGCGAGGTTCGCGGTCGGAATCGCGTTGCCGTCGACGTCCAGGTAGGTGAATGTGAGGTCGCTGACGTTCTCGAGCAGGGTCTCCGGGGCGGGATCCACGTTGCGGTTGGTCTGCCGCAGCGTGGTGCCGCTCATGTCGTAGGTGATGTCCTCGAAGGGGTCGTTGGTGTCCCCGTCGAAATTGAGATCGGCGGTGAACCGCAGGGCGGTCGGCGAGGGGTCCGCCACAATGCCGGCCCCGGCGGTGCTCATGGGGTTGAGGCCGGCCAGGCGGATGTCCTGCACCATCATCTCCACGGCGACCCTGGCGCTCTGCTGGGTGCCTGCCTTGACGTTTTCGGCGGCATAAGAGCGGTTGAGCCGCTCGAAGCCGGCGTAAATGGCGCCGAACATGATCGCGACGGCCGCCAGCACCAGCAGCATCTCGATCATCGAAAACCCATCCGACCCCGAGAGACTCGGTCGTCGGCCCGTCAGGGACGGTCCAGGCTTCATACGCCGCCCCCCTTCGTGTTCGACGCGACCACGACGCTGCTGGCTTTGCCCAGGCGGTTCCACTGCACGGTCACCGTGAGGCGACGTGCATCGGTGCCGAGCGTTTCGATGGTCCAGCTGCGGTTGTACATGCCGCCCGGCTGCCCTTCCGCGTCGACCGGGTTGTTGGGATCCGTGTAGGGGCCGCCGACGGCAAGGCTCAGCACATCCTGGCTTTTCAGGGTCTCCAGCTGCGCCTTGGCCAGCATGTTGGCCTGGGTGTAGATGTTGCCCTTCGTGTTGTTGCGCGATGAGCCCACGTGCATCGACACGGCAGCGAGCATGCCCATCGCGAGGATGGCCATGGCGATCATCAACTCGATGAAGGAAAAACCCGCTGCCCCCTGTTTTGACGAAAAATCCTTCATGGCTTGACCCTCGATCACTGCGTCCGGATATTGCCCAGCCGGTTGATGCGCAATTCCTTTCGGCCGGCGACGTTCACCAGCGGGATGCGCTCTGCCGCCACGATGTCGGGCGCCAGTCCGCGGCTGCTGAAACGCATGCGGTTGTTGGCGAGCGTCACCTCGCCCAGGGGGACGCTCACCCCGGCGGGAAACTGCCGCAGCTGAATCACCCGCTCGGCCCCGTTCTGGATCATGTCGCCCGCGACTCCGCCGCCGCTGCCGTCGTCGATGAAGATGGTGTAGTTTGAGGCCGCCAGTTGAACCGAGACGAAGCTGCCCTCCCGCATTGCCCGGATCTTGGCCATTTCGAGGTCGGCCGAGAGGTTTATGGCCGCTCCGCGCAGCCGGTGCCCCTGCAGCCACTTCAAAAAGGAGGGCATGCTGATCGAAGCGAGAACGGCGATGATGGCCAGTGTGACCGCAACTTCAAGCGCCGTGAAACCCGAATTTTTCGCTTTAAACATGATAGACCTCTCTCGCGAGGCCAGTTAATACAAATCCTGTGCCATGGACATCCGGAACCGAACGGTCCGGGCTGCCCATAATCCAATTATCACCATGATTTAATTAATAAACAGCGTATAGAGGACAGTGCTACCGACTGATAAATAAAGTGCCGGTGCGCAGGCGGGAATCCAGCGATAGTAATCTGTAATCAAACTGAAAAATGGATAAGCGGGAGACCTTGCGGAACGACGGCGGCCGAAAAGTTAACTTAAAATCTAGCTAAAATTTCTCATATATTAAGAATAATTAAATAATAATGACATACCCTATTATCGGGGCATCTAAAATCGATTTATGCAGGTCACAACTTTTTTAAAGCGTGCACGCAGCAGCGCGGGGGGACTGCCGGGAGAGCAAGCCGCCACGAATCACCGAGCGAAATACGGCGTCGAAATCGGCGATTCACACTGGTGGCAATCAGCGGGCTTGGAGGTACTGGACCGCGTTCATGAACATGCGGGTTCCCACGGTCGGGCCGACTCCGAATTCCCGGCCCTCGCGCCGGGCTCGTTCACGCTCGCGCATCCAATCGGGGTGGTTGGTCCAGTCGTTGTAGGCCTCGGGGTGGGGCATCAGGCCGAAAACCCGCCCGGTCGGGTCGCAGATGCCCGCGATGTCGTCCACCGAACCGTTGGGGTTGTGCGGAAACGCCCCGCCCGCCGGCAGCCCGTCCGGGCCGGCGTAGCGTAGGACGACCTGACCGGCGGACTGCAGTCGCCGGATCACCTCCGGCTCGGCGTAGAGCCGGCCCTCGCCGTGGCGCACCGGAAGCTCCGCCGCGCTGAGACCGCGCGTGAACACGCAAACCGACTGCGGGTCCACCTGCAGCCGCACCCACTGGTCGCGGAAATTGCCGCAGGCGTTGGCGGTCAGCGCGACCGCGCGCGCGCGGTAGTCGCGGTCGAAGCCCGGCAGCAGGCCCAGGTTGACGAGCGCCTGAAATCCGTTGCAGATCCCGAGCACGAGGCGGCCCGA
>DATIKE010000069.1:0-11328 GCA_035477895.1 Phycisphaerae bacterium | reverse complement strand
CAGGTGTGGTAGGTGGAGATGTGGCCGGCCTCATGAAGCGCGCGGTGGATCCGCCGATCGCAGGGCAGGCAGAACTCCTCGTGCAATTTGGGCGAGATGACGGTATCGCTGGCGGCGCCGCCGCCGGTCTCGATGAGGTCGAATTTCGCGCCGCGCAGGGACTCGCCGATGAACCGCAGCTTCTTTTCGAGCAGTATCACCATCAGGCGGCGAACCCAATCGGGGTTGTCGTAGGTTTCGAGGATGAGTTCCTGGACGTCCATAAGGCAACAAGCGTGCTGCCAGCAGCCGGCCTGGTCGCCCCAGACGAACCCGCGGAGGATGCCGGCGTCGCCGACCGCGTCGTAGGCTTCGGCGATGCGCTGCTTGTCCAACGTCGCGACGGGCATGTACTTGTCGATGAGTTCGATGTCCTCGTGATGCTTGATGAGGTATTCGGTGATCCAGGTGGTGGTTCGGTTGCCGGCGGTCTTGTAGGTCAGGGTTCCGCCGGGTGTCGTGATCTTGTGATGCAGGAGCTTGTTGTCGGGATCGTCAGAGACGACGGTGATGTCTTCCCGCCAGTCGGGAGTCTGAACGACGTATTTTTCGGCGTCGGGGATCCAGAACTGGCCCATGGCCTCGAAATACTGGATGGCCGCATCCATGCCGGTCGTCTTGAAGGCGGTGAGCGCGTCGACGCCGCCCATGTAGGTGTCGAGGTGGTACTGCTGCCACTGATGGATGGTCACCGGCAGGCGGTCCGGCTTCTCACGGCCCAGGGCCCGCATCATGCGTTCCTTGGATGTCATGTCGCACCTTCCGATTCGATCGGAGTCAGTCGCAGTGAAAGACCTCCTCGAGCGTGTGCCACCATTCGCCTTCCTTTCGCTCGGGGACGGGCTCCTGGCAGGGCATGCAGACAGACCACCATTTCCGCGTAGTCTCATCGGCCGCCATCCTGGCCATGTCGGCCTCAAAGTCGTCACCGACGTACTCGAAGCAGGCGAACAGCATGCCGGCGTAGTGGAAGATCGAGTAGTTGCGGATGTTGCACGCGGCGATCATCTTGAGCACGTCGGGCCAGACGGCGGCGTGCAGCCGGCGGTATTCCTCGAACTTCTCGGGTCGGACGCGAATGACCTGGCCGAAACGCCTCATATTTGCCTCCGTTGACGATCAGATTTGCCGGTCGAACTCCCCGAGTTGCAGGGGGTATCGCCCGTGCTCGCGCACGAGCCGGACGGCGTAATCATAGCTGTCGAAATCGACGTTGTCGGGCACCGAGTGGTCGGACTGGAAGATGTAGCCGCCGCCCTTGGCCGCGTTAAGCTTGGTTAGAACCTCCCGGCGGATCTGCTCGCGGTCATTGGTGGCCAGGACGCGAACGTCGATGTTTCCGTTGAACGCCCAGCGATTTGCGAAACGGCGCTTGAGGTCGACGACATTGAGACCGGCCTTGGCTTCGAGCGGATTGTACGCGTCGACGCCGGCCTCGATCATGTCGTCGTAGACGGCCGAGGCGTTGCCGCAGCCGTGATAGATGGCCTTGAGTCCGGCGGCGTGGATCGCGTCACAGATACGCTTGAGCTGCGGCTTGTACACCCTGCGCCAGTAGTCGGGCGAGAAGAACATCCCCTTGACGTAGGCGATGTCGCCCCAGACATACATGCCGGTGAGTTTGTCGCCGACGATGTCGACCTGGGCTTTCACGATGCCCACAAGGAAGTCGCCGAGCTTATCGATGAACGCGGCCACCTTGGCGGGCTCCTCGGCGATCTTGAGCAGCGCGTTTTCCGTGCCGATGATCCGCCAGAGCATCTCGTGCGGCTCGCAGACGCTGCCGAACACGCAGAAGTCTCCCGCGTAGGCGTTCACCCGCTCGACATAGGACGGCAGGCCGAGGTTGAGGGTGTCGCCGATGGAGTTGATCTGGTCGTCCAGGCGTGCGGTGTATCGGCGTTCGTCGGCCGAGTCGTCGAAGCGGAAGGCGGCCATCTGCTCGCAGGTGACGGTCGCGAAATCGCGGTACATGGGCATGGGGCACGAGCCGCGAAGCTCGATGGTCGCGCCGAAGCCGGTTTCGACGACGGTGCGCTCGTTGGACTTCTCCCGGACCTGGATGCCGGTCAGATGCGGGTCCATATTCGGGTTGATGACGATCATGTCCAGGTCCCAGTGGCGATAGGGGTCGAACGTGTCGGGAAGTTGTTTCTCGCGCTTCGCCCGGCGGATGAAATTGGTCCAGAAGAACTCGCCGATGGGCACGCGGTCGCTCTCATGGTGTTCGAGGGCCGCGATGATACGGGCGATTTTAGTCTGTCGTCGGGTCATGAGCGGTGCTTCCTCGTCCGAGTATGATGGAAACGGGTGTCGGGTGCAGTATAGGCGAGTCTGGAGGACATTTCACGCCCGGCGGCGACACAATTCATGGATGGATTCGGGCGACTGATTCCGGTCGGCCGGGGATGTCGAGCCGGATGCGATAGAGCGGGCCGCCCATGCGTGCGGTGCGGTCGAAGCCGGGCGGCTCCAGTGGCGATGGGGCGTAGTCGGCCGCGGTGGTTACGTAGAGGTCGGTGAGGTGCGGCCCACCGAAGGTGACGCTGGAGGCCTGCTTGGCCGGGATCGGCACGCGACGCTCCACTTGGCCCTCCGGATCATATCGCACGATCTGCCCGCCGAACCACTGGGCGCTCCAGACAAAGCCTTCGGCATCGACGGTGAGCCCGTCGGGCAGGCCTTCATCTTCCGGCACCTGAACAAAAGTGCGCTGGCTTGAGAGGCGGCCCGTGGCCCGATCGACGTAGAAGGCCAGAATCTTGCGGGCCGCGGAGTCGGCGAAGTAGAGCGTCCTGCCGTCGAGACTGAGTCCGAGGCCGTTCGCGAGAAGGATGTTTTCGGCGACGACCTGGATCGATCCGTCCGTGTCGAACAGGTAGAGCTTGCCGGTTTTCCGCATGCCGTCCTGCCAGTACAGGGTGCCGGCGTACACGCGGCCTGCCGGGTCAGCCAGGATGTCGTTGAAGGCGAGCGATTCGCCTTCGTGCTCGGTCGCGACAGTCTGCCACCGACCGGGGCCATCCCAGAGATACAGCCCGCTGCGATTGGCCACGATGAGGCCTCCCGACTCATGCAGCGCCAGCCCGGTGACCCGGCGATCCTCGATGAAGATCTGCTTGTCGTTGGTGGCCGGGTCATACTGGAAGGTCTTCGACGACAGGATGTCGGTCCAATGCAACTTGCCGGTCGCCGGGTTCCACAGCGGGGCTTCGCCGCAGAGGTTGTTATCGTCGGCGATGACGTCGATGGTCGTGGACATGTTGGCATTATCCCTTCACAGGCCTGTAAGGAGTGAGACGCGCTGGACGTATTCGCGCAGCAGCGGCTGGTAGGCCGCGGCCGCCGCCGGGCCGGGTTCGAGCACGCGGGTGGGTGGTGACATTGCTTCGGCCAATTGTTCCAGCGGCGTGTCGGGTTCGAGCATCGCCCGGGCGAGAACGGCCGCGCCGAACGCGCTGATTTCCGGCTGGGCCGGGCAGACGACCGGCCGGCCGGTGACGTCAGCCACGATCTGCGGCGTGACTCGGGTTTTCGTCACGCCGCCGCACATGGTCAGGCGTTTGGGGGAGCAGCCGGCTTTGTCCAGCCAGTCCAGTTGTCGGGCCAGCTCGAAACAAAGTCCCTCGACTGCCGCCCGAAGCAGATGAGTCGCGCCGTGAGCGAGTTTCAGGCCCTCGATGCTGCCGGCAGACAGACGATTCGGCCCGCCGACGGCGTCATGGAACGGATAGAGCCGCACGCCGTCGCTTCCGGGAGGGACGGATTCCAGGAGGGTGTCTATTTCGTCGGTGTGCGTGCCGGTCATTCGCGTCAGGTCGCACGCCCACTTAAACACCGAGCCGCCGACAATGAGCGACACGAGCTGGCCCCATCGGCCGGGAACAATGTGGTCGCACACCCAGGACATGGGCCCGACAGGCTTCATCAGTCGGTCGGCCGCGGCCAGCAGCACCCAGGCGGTCCCGGCACCGAACATCACGTCGCCGACGCGGATGGCGCCGCAGCCAAGTGTCGCGGCGTACTGGTCGTGGACCGCCGGCGATACGGGGATGCCGGCGTTGAGGCCGAGTTGCCCGGCGATGTCCGGCCGCAGCGGGCCGGCCGGTTGCCGCGCCGGCAGCAGGTCCGGCAGTTGCTCGGGTTTGAGGCCGATCTCGTGGAGCAGGTCGGCGTCGCACTGGTGCTTTGCAGGATTATAGAGGGTTGCGATGCTCAGCGAGGAGCAGTCGTGGGCCGCCCGTCCTGTGAGCCGACCAACGATCGTATCGCCGACGAAGCCGACGCGGTTCGGGCAGGCGACGGATTCCGGATCGCGGTCGCGCAGACGGAGGATCTGCCCGACGGCCACCATGCTGCCGGAATGCCCGACGCGCCGGGCGAACCAGTCGGCGCCGAGCCGATGGGTCAACTTGGCGTCGTAAGGTCGGCCGCGCCCGTCAAGCCAACTGATGACCGGGCCGACACACTCACCGTGCTGGTTGCGAAGTTGGATCGCCCCCCCCTGGCTGGAGATGCCGATCGCACGGACGGCGGACAGGTTGCACCCATCGCCGGCCTGGCGGACCGCGCTGAGCGTGGCCTGCCAGATCTCCTCGATATTCTGCTCCACGCCGCCGTCGGACGTGTGGACGAGCTGAACGGGCGCTGATCCCTCGGCCGCGATTGTGCCGTCCTCGCGAACGACCAGGGCCTTGATATTCGTCGTGCCGAGGTCGAGTCCCAGCAGCATGGCTCAGATCTCCACGTAGTCGGCATCGAGGAAACGGGCGACGGCCGCGAGTCTGCCGCGGGCATCCCCCTTGCAGACTGCCAGGTGGTGCGGGCCGCCGGCCTCGGCGTACGCGGTCAGGAAATCGCGGACGTTGCCGGCCGGCCGGGCCTTGGCGTGCGGCACAGCCATGTGCTCTAGCGGGCCGAACGATTCGATGGTGATCGGAGCGGCAATGATCCGCCAACGCCGGCGGGCGCCGAGCGTCAACGCCATCAGCGTGGCCGGCCCCGGCTCGAAACCGAAGACCAGTGCGAGCTGGTTGCCGCGGATCGGCACGATCGGCGCCGGCCGGCGCACGAGGCGAATTCGCTGGTCTTTGCGGGCAAAGCCCACGCTCGCCTCGCCCATGTGGCTCAGCAGCACCGCGTTGCCGGCGAAGTCGATGGTGAAGATCTCGCTGAAGCTGGCCGGCGGGGCGAGCCGGTTGAGCAGGGCGGAACCGGCCGCCGAAATCAGGTCGCCCTCGCCGCCGAACCCGATACCCTCGCCCAGCAGTCGGCTGGCGGCGACGAACGGCAGCGTCTCGGTGCGGTCGTCCTCGCCGAAAGCCAGGAACTGGTAGCTGTAGGCGTCGAGCCGCTGGTCGCGGACGATGCCCCGCAGGGCGATCTCCGCCCGGGCGGCGGCCTTCAGATCATCTTCGCCGACATTGATGCCGACTTCATAAAGGGTGCGGTACTCGGAGACGAGTTTCTTGATATCGGTGTCGTGGGTGTCTGCCGCACGCCGGTGAAAGTCCGACAGGGCGATGGACTGCCACTGGCAGCCAAGCGTGCTCGCCATGTGCGTCGTGTCCAGGCCGAAGTCGCCCATGCCGGGAAACGGGTAGCCGAGCAGCCCGAGCCTCGCGCGGCGCAGACGGCTGACGGTATGGCCTGCACGCAGCAGTTCGTTCAGCCGCGGGATCGCATCCGCGTCGTTCCAGTGGTTCGTCACGTACGCGTAAGGAACCTCCGAGCGGTTCAGCACGTTGCACAAGTCGTGCGTGCCGTGAACCCCGTGGTTATCGACGAGTTCCTGATCGCCGTACTTTTCATCGACGGCCCAGAGTTCCTGAACGTTCCAGACGACGATCGGCAGCCGCGTCCGCTTCAGCGCCGGGCCGGAAACCAGGCTTGGCGAATAGGTCAGCAGGATGACCAGCAACACTTCGACGCCGTCGACCTCGTATTGCCGGATGATCTTCTCGACGGCCTCGGCCGTGAAGACCGCGCCGTCGAACCGCACATCAGCCACATCGGCCAGTGCGGGCATGAGCTTCTCGCGGACGAATCGTTCCCGCCCGGCCCGCAGCGCCGGTGCGTACTGCTCGTAGAATTCCAGGGTCAGGCCCAGGATGCCCACCTTTGGTCTGTCCATGTTCGATTCTCCGGTGTCGGAAAGTCACGAGGGCCTGGGCAGGTTTACCCAGTCGCGCTTGTCTGCGGAAGCCCGGACCGCTTCGAGCAGTCGCTGCAGGTACAGGCCGTCGGTCAGCGACGGGCATGGCTGCCGATCCGCGGCGATGCATTCAAGAAAACCGTAGAGGCCGTGCACGTGGCTACGAATCCAGCCCAGGCTGAACTTGGGGTTCGGGAACTTGCCGCCGGGTGCCGAATACTTCTGGACCGCTGCGATCTGCTGCCATCCCCGCCGGCCGCCGAGGTCGCCCTCGCTTTGCCGACAGTCGTAGATTTCCAGGTAGTTGGGCTGCATGAGGTTGAACCGCATCGCCCCGTTCCGGCCGTGGATTTCGAAACGCAGCTCGTCCTCGGCCCCGGTGGCGATCTTGCTGGCCTCGACGCAGCCGACGGCGCCGTCGGCGGACCGCAGCAGCATCACCGCGGCGTCCTCGACGTCGATCTTCATCATTGTGCCCGGCTCGTCGAGGCTTGGCCGCTCGCTTGCCCAGATCCTGCTGGTGCAGTGCACGGCCTCGAACGGCCCGATCAGATAGTTCAGCAGGTCCAGTATGTGCGAGCCGAGGTCACGGATCACGCCTCCGCCGGCCGCCGCCGTCGATTTCCAGTTGACCGGTTTGTTCGGATCGACACTGCCCGAGTGCAGGTAGCAGCCGCGGAAATGCGCGATCGGCCCCAGAAAGCCCTCGTCGATGAGTTGCTTCGCGCTCAATGTGGCCGGAAAGAAGCGGTATTGTAGTGCGACCTGGGCCTTGGCGCCGTAATCCTTGAGCATGCCCGCCAGCTTGTCGGCTTCGTCCAGGCCCGCGGTGACCGGCTTGTCGACGTAGATGTGTTTGCCCGCCCGGATCGCCGCCGCCAGGGCGGGAAAATGTTCCTGGTTCGGCGTGCAGATGTGGACCAGGTCGATGTCGTCCGCCTCGATGATCTCCTGCGGGTCCGTGGTGCAGCGCTCGAACTGCCCGGTCTCCATCGCTGTCCTGGCGAGCTCCGGCGTGACCTCGCAGACGGCCTTGAGCCGGCAACGGATCGGCAGGGGGTTATAGTACAACGGAATCGTGTGATGAGCATAGGTGTGCGTCTTGCCCATGAACCCGAAGCCGAGAACACCCACGCCGATCGTTTTCATGATTTCTTTCCAGGCCGCGGGACCGACCGCAGCAGCCGCATGCCGTTGTCGTAGAACACCGCTTCGACAAACGATCGCGGCAGCCCGAGCCGCTCGACCGCCCGTTTGACGGCCCGCAGCTCCTCGTACAGGAAAGAGGTGAACACGAGTTTTCCGCGATCGTCCGAGATCGACATCGCCCAGGGCACGGGCGTCACATAGGTGTACTGGTCGTTGATCTCGACCGATTTGCCCGGGGCCAGGGCGATCGGAATATCCGTCCCGTAGAGGATGCGGTCGTGCGGGACGTTGGCAAACAGGTACTCCATGACCTCCCAGTGATTCACCATCGTCAGATCGTAGTAGAGATTCGGCAGGTCTTTGATCGCGTCCAGTTGGCCGACGATGTTCTTGAGATAATACGCTCGGCCGATGTGGGCCAGGACGATCTTGGCCCGCGGCCATGCCCGGCACAGCTCGACGATCTGCCGCTGGTTGAGCGGGTCGGCCAGCCGAAGCTTGCGCGGGATGTGCAACATGACCAGCAGCCGCAGCTCGTCGGCGATCCGCATGATGCCGTCGGGCAGCATCTCGGGGATCTCGACGAGGTTCGGGTCGGCCTTGCGCACGTAGTCGAGGTACGGCTTGAGGCCGACGAATCCCTGCGCGACCACGTCTTTCCGCACGACGCTCGGGTCCTCGTGCGGATCGATCAGCCGGAAGGGGAAGAACCGCTCATGGTCACAGCCGACGGCCACGTAGCGGTTGTTTACCGCCAGGTCGTACTTCGTGTCCGGCATGCCGAAGCAGACCGCGCCGGCCCATCGGTCGGGATACGTCTCGGCGAGGTCCCGCCGCAGTTCGTCGAAGGTATAACCGCGGATTGGATGGCCGGCGCAATCCCAGGTTGCCCCAGCCGGCATGCACTCGCTGTTCCAGATATGGACGTGACAATCCAGCACCCGATCGGGCACGAAGTCCGCGAGCTCTTCGCGCCAGATCTTCATGTTTCGCTCGTGCCGGGTCGTCTCACGCCACACGCCGGGCCTCCCGTCAATCAGGCATAACCGAGTTCGCGCGTGATCTCGCCGATCGCCTCGTCGATGATGTCCAGCCCCTTGAGCAGCTCGGCCTCGTTCATGATGATCGGCGGGCTCATCCGCAGGATATGGCCGGCCGGGATCCAGGCGAGTCCCTTCTCGAACGCGCGGATGTACACCCGCCCGCCGGCCTCGTCGAAAGGCTCCTTGGTGGCTCGGTCCTTGACCAGCTCGACGCCCATCAGACAGCCCTTGGCCCGGACGTCGCCGATGATCTTGTGCTCGGACTTCATCCCTGCCATGCGCTTCAACGCGACCTTCTCCAGGTGCTGGGCGTTCTCCAGGAGCTTCTCTTCCTTGATGACCTGGATACTCGCCAGTGCGGCCGCGCAGGCCATCGGGTTGCCGCCGTAGCTGCTGGACGCGCTGATCTTCTCGAAGTTCTCCTTGATCTCCTCGCGGGCCACGCAGGCGGTGACCGGGAAGCCGTTACCGAATCCCTTGCCCAACGTCACCACATCGGGCACGACGCCCCAATGATCCAGGCACAGCCACTTGCCGGTGCGGCCCATGCAGGTGAGGACCTCGTCGGCCATCAGGAGGATCTTGCGCTCATCGCAGAACTTGCGGAGCTTGGGGAAGAAGTCGTCCGGGGGCATGACCGTGCCCGCCCAGCCCTGGATCGGCTCGAGCACGAAGGCCGCGACCTGCCCGGTCGTGCTCTCGCGGATGAACTCGTCGTAGAACTTGAGGTAGGCCTCGGTGTCCAGCGAGCCGTCCGGCCGCGTCCATAGCGGGCGATAGGTGTCCGGGCGCGGGACCATGTAGAAACCCGCCATGCGCGTCGAGGCGTTCATCGGGTTCATTCGGGCCAGCGAGACCGACCCCAGCGTCTTGCCGTGGAAGTCCTGGAATCCGGAGATGAACTCGGGCCTGCCGGTGGCCGCCCGGCAGATGCGCAGGCCGGCCTCGACCGCCACCGTGCCGCTGTCGTACATCTGCACCCCGTTCAGGCCGGCCGGCAATACCTCGACCATCGCATCCATCAGCGATTCCTTGACCGCGGTCGTGAAATCGTGGCAGTTCATCAGCCGCCGGGCCCAGTAGGCGACCGCCTCGCTGATCTTCGGATGGCAGTGGCCCAGCGTGGTCACGTAGATGCCGCTCGAAAAGTCGAGATATATGTTGCCGTCGACGTCCTCCAGCGTTACGCCGGACCCCTTGTGCCAGCAGACCGGGAACAGCTTTACCTGGCCGGAGAGTCCCTTGTAGATCTCCGTTGTCCTGGCATGCATCCGGTTGCTGATCGGGCCGGGGACCTTCGTGATCAGGTGGGGGATCTGTTTCAGATCCACGCGGCACCAGTCGGGGTCATACTCAACCTGGGGGATGACCGTCTCATCGTTCACGTCGATGGTACACATTGCTCGAATTCCTCTCTCCTCACGAGCGTGCGGACGCCTCTTGCGTCCATCTCCGCACGGTGAATCACGGCCTACGACACCAGCTTGTGTTTTTGGGCGGCGTCTTCCGGCCGGGTGTTCTCGCGGACGACGTCGCACAGGGCGGCCTGGAACGCGAACGGGTCCGGCACCTGGATGGCGTTTCGGCCGAAGACGACGCCGCCGGCGCCGGCGGCCACCTCCGCGGCGGCCAGTTCCAGCGCGTCGAGCTGCGTCGGCAGCCTCTCCGCCCCCAGGCCCAACACCGGCACCGGGCAGCTTGAAGTCACCGCCTTGAACTCGCAGGTGTTGAACGTCTTGATGCAGTCGGCGCCCAACTCGGCCACGATTCGTGCGCCGACCACCACATTCTCGTGCAACGTATGTGCCGACATCTCCATGTGCCCGGCCGGGAAGTACTCGCCGACCACCGGGATCCCCAGGCGATGGCACTGGTTGGTCAGCCGCGAGAACACCTCGACGTTGAGCGCGTCCCGTTCCTCATCGCCGGTCTGCAGGGTCAGCGACACCAGGGCGATGTCCATGCCCTCGCGCAGGGCGTCCTCGACGTCGTAGCTGTGGACGCTGCGGGCCTTGCGGTACTGCCAGTGGAAACAGTAGACCGTGTTCCAGTTCAGCCTGACCACCGCCAGCGGTCGGCGCTGCCCCGTGAACAGCTCGTGGCAGTGCCGAAGCATGCCGGGCGCCAGCAGCGCGCCGTCGACCACGGGGTTGACTTTTTTCGCCGTGGCCGGAAGGTCTTCCATCGCCGGAATCGGCCCGTCGAACAGGCCGTGATCGAAGGCGATGATGACCGCCCGCCCGTTCCCAAAGAGACGTTTCAACCGGATTTCGCGCCCGTCCATTCCTGCTCCTCGGACCTGGTGGATAAGTCCTGGCATCCGGCCAGAAGCCGATCATTCGAACCGAAAATGATACCGGACCGAAGCCCGGACGACAAAGGTCCTGGTGTCTCGATCAGGCTGGCCGCGGCCCGTGGCAGTACATGCGATCTTTGGGCGGCTCGCTTGTGAAAAAATCCATGCTCGCCGCGCCCTGCTCGCCTTCCCCCCTCACAAGGGTGGATGGAAGGGGGGTATTCAACATGACAATACCGTCGGCAGCTTCGCGCGGGTGAAAATCCGTGCTCGCACGCATTCCGCGCGGGAATCCGTTCACACTTTTTTGGTACAGGAATTCCCCGTCCGTACGTCGGCACGGCAGGCCCGTTTCCGCTGACAGAGAAATTTCCGTTTTTCTATTGACACCTCCCGGGATGTGATGTATATTATCGGTGGTTGAACCATTATATCTTAAAACCAAAAGGGGACATCACTGATTATTGACATACGCTTCATGATCGGATAGGGGTCTTAAGAGGGTCCTGAGGTCTTATGAGCCGCCGGGTGGAGAAGGAATACTCGACCTACACCGGCAGCGGGTGGGTGGCGCAGTCGACGCGGCGGTTCGTGTATGATGACTGGAACGTGGTGCTGGTGATGGACGGCGACGACAACAACGCGGT
>DATIKE010000068.1:0-14795 GCA_035477895.1 Phycisphaerae bacterium | reverse complement strand
GGGCCGGCGCCGCCATCCACGTTGGCACGATCACCGCCGCTGGAAGCACCCAGGACGCCAGCAGCATCCATGCCGCCATCGCCGGTATCACCCGTCGATACTGGCAAATACCGGTCTTGCCGCTTCGGCCGTTCATCTTGTATGGCTTGCTCGACATCGGTCCGTGACCTCCATCACGCCCTGGCTCAGCCGCAATGTCTCCGCGGGAATCGCTCAATGAGAATCGCCGGCTCCCCGACTTATACCCGTGGCCTGCTCGCGGAGTTTCAAAACCTCGTGGTGGACGATCGGCTGGTCCTGTTCCGTCAGGACTTTACAACTTTGCAGGGCCTCGCCGATCGCGTGAAAACGCAACTGCCCGTCCATCTCCGTCACCGCGCCCGACGGGTGCACGTACACCAGCGTCCCGCCGTACATGGCGTCGCCGACCTCCTTGTACTCGTCCTCGCCGCGCCGGGCCGGGTTCTCCAGCACCGCCAACTGGCCCCTGGGCGAACTCAACAGCCGGCCCAACACCATCTGGGCATCCGCCGGAGGAGGAGGGGGCGGCGGCGGCGGCCCTGGGCCTGCGGGACGGGTGCCGGGACCGGGTGGCGGGGGAGGCGGTGGCGGCTTAATGACGACCTGCGGCGCCTCGTAAGGCTGGAACAACTTCTTATCCAGCAGTGACTTGTAGTCCGCGATGGCCGCGAACGCCGGCCGCGGCACGCTCTTGCGCTTGACCGGATCGAGCACCGCCGGCTCGATCTGACGCACCAGTGCGTTGGCCGGCAAGATGAGCGTGTCCAGCGTGGCCGTCATCTTCAGCAGGCCCCGCTGCTCGGGCCGGACCTCGCTGCGCGGCGTCGGTTTGGCCGCCAGATCCAGCACCAGCGTCTTGACCCGAACCGCGAAAGGCTGGCGGTGCAGCTCGAACAGGAACCGGACCACGTCGTCCAGCTTGCCCTGGCCGGTCACCGTGAAGTTCAGCGTCTTCACGCCGTTGTTCTGCCACCGCTTCGGCGTGCTCTCCAAAACGACGCCGACCTCGCGCAGCCCGGTTTTCTCCGTCAGCTTCGACATCTCCTCTCGAAGCCGGGTCATCGCCTCGTTGACGTCCATCGACAGCGTTTCCGCGCCGATCTCGCGCCACTGCACCGAGCCCATCTGGGCCATCGTCTGTTCGAACTGGATCTTGTCGAGATCACCGCGCAGGCGAACCATCTGCTGGTCGTAGTAGCTGAGCGAATCCCGGTACTTCTCGACGACCAGCCTGACCACCGCCAGCCCGGCCGCCGTCGCCACCAGAATCACCAGTAGCCGTTCGCGCCTGTTCATCCCTTAAGCGACTCCCCTGTCTTGCCGCCCTTGCCACCGCCCTCGGCCGGAAGCTCCATCTCAATGATCACTCGATCCTTGTTCGGATAGTCATTGAGCTTGCTGCTCTCCATCCTGCCCGGATGAGCCCGGTACAACGGCTTTTTGTCGGCATCCTTCAGATCGTTCGCGACCCGGTCCACGATCTTGGTGGCCACCAGCTCGTCCCTGGTGAACAGCTCCATGTTGATCGTGCCCTTCTCGTTGCAGTCGAGTCGCGAGATGTAGGCCTCATTCGTGGGCGGGAACACCTCGGATAGTTCCTTGAGCCGGTCGATCCAGATGAAGTTCCTCGCCTGCCACGCCTGGACGTCCGCGAGCTGGGCCAGCAATTCCTTGCGAGCCTTGGCGTCCGAGTTGGCAAAGCTGATTTTCTTCTTCAGGGTCTCGATCTGCGCCTTGCGCGACCGGATCGGCTGGTACGCCAGCACGCTCGCCGCAGTGACAAACATCGCGATGGTCACCACCAGGATCGGCCGCTGCCGCTGACGCACCCGCTGGGCGGCTTCCGGCTCTTTCGGGTGAAGGAAATCGAAATGGCTTAGCTCTTCCCCGGCGCTGCTCAACGCCAGGCCGAACACCGCGCTGAACGGCGCGCCCGAGACCTCCTTCGACCGCCGCCAGGCCACCGAAGCCGGGGCCTCGAATACCACCGTCGGAGCGCCGAGCCGGCGCTCGATCCGATCGATCACCTGGGCATCCAGCGGAACGGTTCCCGCCAGAACCACGCGGTTGATCACCGAACCCGGGGCCGCCGCGCGATACGCCTCGACCGTCCGGCTGACCTCGATCAGCAGGGACTCCATCGGCCCCGGCCGAGGCACCGACTCATCCAGCAGCGGGATCGTGCCTTCGCTGCCGGCCGCCTCGCCCGGCACTGCCTGCACCGGCTGGACGTGCAGCCCGCCGGGAGGAACCGAGACCGACGCCGCACGTGAGTACACCAGCCGGCCGTCGACCACGACGTTGATCTCCGTCAGCGACGGCCCGATGTCCACCATCAGCGTGCGGCCTTCGGACGGACCGGCCGCGTTTAATGCCGCCACGTTCGCGTAAGGCCGAAGCCCGATCCGCTCCAGCTTCAGCCCCGCCCCGGTCACCACCTGCTGGTAACGGTCCACCACCGCCGTCCGGACCCCGGCCATCCAGACGTCGCACATCCCCTCCTTCTGCTCGCCGCACACCGCGAAATCCACGACCGCCTGATCCTTGGCGAACGGCAGCTCCTTGGCCGCCTGCACGTGTACCATCGCGGCCAATTCCTCGGGCGTGCTCCGCGGCAGCGACATCAGCGTGAACACCGCGTCCTGCCGCGGCACGTCCACGATCGCCCGCCGCGTCCGGATGCGGTGCTCGGCCAGCGACTGCCTCAGAAACTCGCCCATCTCTACCGGGTCACGCGAGTTCATGCCCTCCGGCAAAGGCACCTGGACCGCCTTGTAGACCCTCAGCCCGCCGCGCCGATCCCGAGCCTCCAACGCCCGCAGCGAACGCTCGTCCCAGTCGATGCACAGAATGTTGCGGTCACCGACGATCATCGAGTTCAAACGCCTCGCTTTGCTGATCACCGTCCAGGGGATACCCGATCCCCAGCGAGGTGATGTCGCGGTAATACTTGATCTGGGCCAACTGCCCCTGCATCTCCACCACGGCCTGAATCCGTTGCGCCGTCCCGACGTGATCCGCGAAACCGATCACATCCACGGTGAACTGGATCGAACGGGCCGTCACCATGTTCGAGATCAACATGAACTTCTCGGGGGACAGAACGCCGGAAGACACCAGCCACGCCGGCGTCATCTTGTCCTCGCCCCCGAGCTGCCCGCGCCGGCCGGCAATCGCCTGAACCTCCTCATCCGTCAGGCCCGGAATCGCCTTCAGCACCGCCGGCGCCGCGGTGTTCACGTTGATCAGCCCGCGAAGAACCGGCTGCGACGACACCGTCATCCGGTCCATCAGCACATCCATGTCTTCGGCCACCACCGGACTTTCGACCGGCGTGCCCCGGGCCTTCTTCGTCTTGCCTCCGGCTCCGGTACCGGTACCGTCCGTCTTGCCCTGGCCGGCGGCCCCTTCTCCCGCCCCGTCTCCCTTGTTGCCCGGCTCTAGTTCCTTTGACTGGTCATCACCAGTTCCCTGGCCGTCGCCGGCCCGCGGATTCTGGAATCGCCCGGGGCCGCCTCGACCCCGCGGAGGTTCATCCTGCCCCTGCGTGTCGCCCTCGGCCCCGCCGCCCTGGCCGTCCGGGGCCTGCCGCGGTCCCCCGCGTCGTCCGCCCCGGCGATTCCCCCGATCCTCCTCACCCTGGCCGGTCGGGTCATCCGGCCTCCGATTCGTGCCCGCCCGGGGGTCGGCCCCATCGGTTGCCGCCTCCTCGTCCGGGTTCTGGGCCGGGGCCACGCGCTGCCGTCGGGACTTATCCTTGGAGTTCAAGGCGTCGTTCTTGTTTTCCTCCTCATTCTTCTTGAGATTATCGGTCTTTCCCCCTTCATCGGGCGACTGCTCATCGGGTTGGAAACCGTTTTCTCCCGGTTGTTTACCGTCCTCGGACTTCTGATCTCCTTTGTCCTCCTCGGCCATGTCCTTGGTGCCGTCATCAGTCCCCTCGCCGGATGAATCCTCCCCTTCCAACCCTGCCTCGTCCCCGGCCTGAATATCTTCCCCCTCGCCGGCCTTGGCTGTGTCCCCCTTGCCCACCCGGTTGGCCCGCTTGCGTTCCGCGTCGTGCTGCTTCCACAATCGGTCGTAGTCGGTGGAGCCGTCCTCATAGACCTTGAGCCCCACCAGCTCGCCGACCGAGCGGAACTTGTAGCCCCGCTTCTGGGCCTCGGCCAGGAAACCGATCAACTCGCTTCCCAGTATCTCCACGACGGTCTCGGGCAGCGTATCAGTATTGGCAAAGCGGTAGGCGTTGATGTTGATCCGCGGCTTGTTGTCGTTCGCGCTGTTGATATCCCAGGAGAGCACCGTGATGTAGGGCAGCAGCCCCCGGTCCAGGATGCCGTCCCCGTTGTCCGGCGGAAACATCCCTTCCGGCCCGTCATCCTCGTTCTTGTCGAGGTAGCCGTTCCGGTTGAAATCCTCCCCATACAGAATCCGCCCGTTGAAGCGCTTGACCGTCAGCAGTTCTTCCACCGTGTCCAACGGCTTGTTCTTGGCCCGGTATGGCGGCTCCAGGGTCATGTAATAGCTGCTCTCGGCCCCGTTCTGGCCGGTGACCTGGTCGTCACTGTCCATCCAGTCCATCAACGCGTCGGTCAGTTGCTCCGGCGTTACATCCTTCAGCTTGAGCTGGCCGAACAGCGCAAGCAGTTGTTCGCGGGTGGCGATATTCAGGTTGAGCTTCCCCGCCTCGTCGACCAGCCCGTACCGCATCCGCGGCTTGTCGCCCTCGTACTCGGTCGCCACCACACTGAACCGCCAGCCCGGCTGCCCTTCGATCGCCTCCTGGTCCGCCAGGCTCTCCGACCCGCCGATCTTCTCCGGCGACCAGACCAGGATCCGCCGGAACACCTCCCGGTTGTTGTACCAGTTATCCATGTTCGTCCGCTGGTCGCGAAGAATCATCGCCACCCGGTCCAGCCCCGACTCGGCCGCCAGCCGGGCCTGCTGCCGCGTCTTCAGACCGTCGACCAGGGCCAGATCCGCCTGCATCCAGTAGGAAAAGCTCACACTGACCAACGCCAGCACGGTGAGAATGACCAGCACGGCCACCAGCAACATGCCTCGCCGGGCATTCTGACAACCGGCAGGCGCTTCCATGTTTCGGCGTTTCGGCGTTTCGGCGTTTCGATGTTCCATCACGGGTTCGCCCCCCTTTCCTGACGGGCCATGCTGTCGGCCACCCCCGACTGGCGGGAGCTCATCAGCGTGGGGTCGGCCTCCAGGATCGGCACGACCACCGTGAAGCGGTCCGGGTGATACTCCTTCTGCTCCGGGTGTTCCTCCATATCCTGCCACTTGCTCAGGTCGAACATCTCGCCGTCAGGGTCAAAACGCACCCTGCCGATCGTGATCCTCACCGCCTGCGGCAGGGTGGGCCCCGAACTCATCGGGCCGGCCGCCTGCCTCGACTGCCCGCCGCCTTCACCGCCCTCGGCGAACTGCCAGCGATCCCGCCACTGGGCACCGTCGAAGTAGGCGAACTCCAGGAACTTGATCTCCGGCGCGTACAACTCCCCCTCGGGCTGAGGGCCCATGATTTCGGGATTCTCCTGCTCCTCCAGCCCGGTCGTCTCCGCCTCCTTGTTCACGAACCGGGGATTGGGGTCGAACGTCTTCTGCTCCGTTCGCCACAGGCCGTAGCAGATACGCACTCCCTCATCATCCTTCTTGTCGTCATCCCACAGCAGTTCGTAGGTAATCCGTCTCAGGTCCTGTTGCGCGGGCGGCAACTGGTCGAGCATCGGGTCATACTCGTCGAACACGTAGTTCTCCGGCAGACCCATCCGGACGACCGTGATCTTGTCTCGATCGCCTTTGAAACCGATGCCGTCCCCGGGAACGAGCATGGTGGCATGCCGAATCTCCTGGGCGATGCCGGCCAGGACCGACCGGTAAAGCTTCACGTCCTGCGTGTAGGTCTTTCCTTCCTCCCGCGCCCGAAGGGCGGTCAGATAGAAGACGAACACGCCGGCCATCAGCAGGACCATCAGCGCGATCGCCAGCAGAACCTCCAGCAGTGTCAGCGCGCGGCGCCGGACCGCCGGTGGGTTCCTTCGCTCTGCCTGGCTCTTCGCGACCACCATCGAACCTCGCTCGCCCGGGCCGGAGTCCGTCGCTCCGTCCCAACAGTTCCTTACGCCTCACGGCTGCTCGCCACTCTCGATCGCATCCTTAAGTTTCTCCTGGCCGTCCGCCCCCTGGAATTCCTTGAGCGCGTCGCCGCCCTGCGTGAAGATCGCCTGCAGCAACTGCATGATCTGCATGTACTGATCCTCGGGCAGCTTGGACAGATCTCGCGGGTTGAACGACCCGCCCTCCAGGAGAGGCATGATCAGCGTCAGGTCGATGCCGAGCTGGCTGGCCAGTTCGGCCAGGTCCGCGGCCCCGCCCTGGCTGCCGTCGCCCACACCCTCTTCACCCGCGTCGCTCTTCTTGGGCCCGCCGCCGCTCATGAGTTGCTTGACGTCGGCCGGCGTCAGGCCGTAGTCCCTTTCCATGTCGATATCCGCCGGCGTCGGAAACAGCCGATAGAGCGTGTGCACGATCTTCGCGCCCTCGTCCTCGATGCTCGTGTCCGACAACGGGTCCTCGATCTGGGCCTGCACCTGGCCATCGTTGTAGGCGATCTCGACGGTCAGCATGTACAGGTTGTCGCTGCTCGATCTCTCGATGCCGATCCGCCAGGTGAATCCCGGCGCCTGGTTGAGGAAGTTGCCCTTGATCTCGTCGTCGTTGATGTCCATGCGGATCATGCCGCCGGCCAGCTCGGCCAGCAGCGTGTCGGCCAGCATCATCGCCTGGGTGTCGATGTTGACGCTCCGAGCCGTCTGCAGCGCGGAGCTGATCTGCGTGCCCACGACCGCCATCCCGAACACCAGGATGCCGATCGAGACCAGCACCTCGAGCAACATCGCGCCTCGGCGTCTCATCGCGACCATCGCTCCACCTCATCGCGCCCGGCCGATCAAGGCGCCGTCGTCCCGTCTCCCGACCCGCCGCCGGACCCGCCCGATACTCCCGTCGACCGGAACTGGATTTTCAGCAGGTTGTCCTCGGTGATCTCGTCGGCGCTCGTGAAATCCACGTGCAGGATCGGGGAAGCCCCCTTCTCCTGCATCAGCTTGACTTCCTCCCGCCGCAAAGCCCGCTGCACCCACACCTGCCCCGTCCGTCCATCCACGATCACATTCAGAATCCGCGCCGCATGTTCCCACTCAAGCTGGGTGTCGTAAGGCAGGTCGGTCAGCACGAACGTCACCCACTCCGAAGTCCCGTCCGGGTGCAGCGCCAGCGGCACGAAGGTCTGCTGCCCTTCGCCGATCGACGGCCCGGCGATCGGGCCGCTGCCCTCCACATCGAAGCTCGGCCGGCCCGGCAACACCGCCACGCACCGCGTCCCCGGCTGAAGCACCGCCGCACCGCCGAAGGGCAACTCAACCTCCTCAAACGCCTCCGGATACCGCAACGCATCGCTCTGCCTGTACACCTGCGGCTGAAGCGTCTCGATCGGGATGTCGATCTCCTTCCGGGCGTCGCGATCGTTGGGGTCGGCCGTGCCGGGAAACTGAATCCGGTACTTCACCCCGTCGTGCACCGCCCCGGCATGGGTCATCACAATCAGCGAACGAAGCCGATCCGCCGACTCGATCAGCGACCGCCGCCAGATCTCGTCGCCCAGGTTGGGCAGCAGAATCAGCCCGATCAGCCCCAGCAGGCCGATGACCAGCAGCACCTCCAGCAACGTGTATGCCCGTCGCGCCACTGCATCCCCACAATCGGCTCATCACCTTCCGGGGAACGCCGCCGTTCCCCGAATCCCGATCCTTGCTCCTCTCATCCTTCTCAACTGCGAAACGGGGACCGGCCCCGGCAAAGCTGCTCGAACCGGCGCCCGTCCCCACTTCCCGTGCGGCCTAAAACCCCTGCCCGCGGCCTGTCTGCATGCCTGCCCGTGCGTACACGCAGACAGGTCTCGCCGGTGTGATTTCAGGGTTCCATAACACACCCTTCATCAGCGACGCAGCCACCTGAACCGGCGTCACTTCTCCTTCGACCAGTTCGCGATGTCGTCGTCCGTGCCGTCCTCGCCGTCCGGTCCGACGCTCCACAAATCATACGAGGTCGCATTAAACTCGCCGGGCGCTTTGTACTTCAGATCGCGGCCCCAGGCATCTTTCAGCTTGTCGGTGCTCTCGATATAGGGCCCGCGCCACTTGGCTGCCACCGCCTCGTCGTCCGGCTTGTCCACCAGATCCTTCAGTTCCGTGGGGTACTGAGCGGTCTGCATCCGGAACAGACTGATCATGTTGGCCAGCGAACCGCCCTGGGACACCATCTGCTGCGTGATGTCGATCTCCGCCCCCGACCGCACGCCGACCAGCGCCGGCACCACGAATGCCGCCAGCAGCGCGATGATCCCGATCACCAGCAGAACTTCCAGCAGCGTGAACCCCTTGCGATGATTCCTTATTGTCCGCGTCCTCAGCATGACTGGCTCCTTGAATGTCCTCTTCCGGGCTCGCCTGCCCGGTTCACCCTTCTTCCGCCAATATCAACGGCCACCCGGCCGACACCTGATTTCACAAACCCCTACCGCCCCATCGTGCTCATCTTCAGAATCGGCACGAGCAGCGCGCCCGCGATCACGAGCACGAACACCGCCATCACCAGCAGCATGATCGGCTCCAACAGCCGCACCCCCAGGTCAATCTGGCGGGCCGTCCGGGCCTCATTGGAGTCGGCGATCTGAACCAGCACGTTGTCCAGGTTGTTGCTCTCCTCGGCCACGGCGATCATGTCGATGACCTCCGGCGGAAACATCCTGCTCGCACCCAGCGGCACCGCCAGCGACTCGCCCTTCTGCACGCTCTCGGCCGCCTTGTCGATCTCCGCCGCAAGGATCCGGTTCCCCGCCGAATCCTTTCCGATCCGCAAGGCCTGCAGGATCGGGACGCCGTTCGACAGCATGGTGCCCAGGATGCGGCAGAACCGGCACACCGCGACCATGGTCACGATCCCGCCCATCACCGGCGCACGCAGCTTGAACCGGTCGAGGTATTCCCGCCCCTGCTCGCTCCGCAATGCCGGAATCGCCAGCACCACCCCCAGGACCACCGCCCCGAGGAGATACACCCCGTTGGCCTGCAGGAAGTCACAAGTCCCGAACAGGGCCCTGGTCAGCCAGGGCAGGTTCGGCATCCGCTCCAGGAAGGTCCGGATCCGCGGCACCACGAAGATCATCAGTCCGGCCACCACGGTCACACCCGCGCCCAGCAGAATGCAGGGGTAAATCATCGAACCAATCAGCTTGTTCCGCAGCTCGTCCTGTCGTTCCACGAACACCGACACCCGGGCCAGCACGTCCTCCAGAAAACCTCCCTGCTCGCCGGCCCGGACCATCGCCACCGTCAGCTCGCTGAACGCCGCCGGGTGCTTCGACAGAGCGTCCGCCAGCGTCGCGCCGCCGGACACGTCGTTGTGGACTTCCTTGAGAATCTGAGCCAGCAAGGGGTTCGAGGCCGTCCGGCTCAGCGTGTCCAGCGACCGCAGCACCGGTACACCCGCCTTGAGCAGGTCCGACATCTGGCTGTACAGCGTCGCCATCTGCCGGAGCTTCACCTTCCGCCGGCCGCCGGTGATCACATTCTTGGTAGTGGTTGAACCCTCCGAAACGGTTATCGGAAACAGTGCCCGGTCATTCAGCATGCGCAGCGCCGCCGGCTGGCTTTCCGCCGTCAGCACCCCGGCCACCGTCTCGCCGGAGGGGGTCTTGGCCTTGTAGCTGTAGCTCGCCATTTCAGTCCGCGTTGGCCGGCCTCGAGCCGGCCGTCCGATAAAAACCCTGGCTCAACCCCTTTTAGTTCGTCTTGTACAGGTGGTTCGGATGAGCCCATCAGCCCGCGATTTGCCGACCCTCCTGGCCGACCGCCGCGGTGCCCGGCGGGGAAGAAACCGTCCCCTGTGAACGTTAATCTAGGCGTGACATATACTTAAGTCAATAACGCCGGTCTTCTGCACGCCGTCCGGGCTTCCTAACTCTGACACCCTTTTATACACCCGCCCGCCTCCGGCGCTGCAATTCCATCCCGGCCCGCCAGGCGACCGGACTGCGGTGAGCGCCGTGAATCGCAGCCTTGATGTCCCGTCGGGCTGCCTGTCGTACCCGTTCCAGCGCTCTTTGCCTGACTTTTCCAGCTTTACGGCCTCGTGCCGACGGCCGGACCCGGTACAACAAACACCCGGAACCTCTCGTCCGCTGGCCCGCGCGGCGACTCCGTCGTGATGACCAGATCCCGCCCGTTGGTGGTGTAACAGATCCCTTCGCCCTGGAGCAGGCTTCCGACTTCCGCCGCCAGCGGAATGGTCCGCGGCTTCTGCCGAAAGATATCGTCGAAAGGCCTGCCCGCGAGCAGGGTGTACTCGAACGCCGACCAGTAATTCCGCAGCACGACCCGCCGCCCCTCGCGGTCCACGTCCCCGCCGGTCACCATGTTCATGGCCAACGACGACAGGTCCGCGACGAACTCCAGCACGTGCACGCGCTCGCTATCCCATGACACCTTCGACACAGGCCGCTTGTACACCCGGACGGCCGGGGTGTTGCGGCTCGAACGTTTGGTCACGATGAACAGGTCCCCGCTTTTCGGATGAACGAGCAGGCACTCGGCGTCGAAACGGTCTTCGTCGCGGCCGGCGGGCCGGGACGGGTCCTCCGGGTCGGGATACTCGAAGCGGATCGACTCGGACTTGGCCGTCAGCGCGACCGGCGGGCCGCCAGCGTCGATCCTCGGCTCGGCGAATCGGATGATCCGCTTCTCGGTTCGCTTGCAGGGCGGGTTGTCGCCGCCGTCCAGGATATAAAACCTCCCGTCGGGACCAGCCGCGATGTCCTCCCAGTCCTTGTTGCTCGCGCCGGGCAGTTCGACATAACCCAGGTGTTTCGCGATCTTCCTGGCCCGGTCCTCCGCCGACAGCCGAAACGCATACACCCTTGGCCGCTCGCTGCCTGAATCATTGTGCGTCCAGTACACACCGGGATTCCGCGGGCTGGCCGCCACGCCGCTCGATTCCGGCACCAGCGCCGTTTCCGACAAGGCCGCAAGCTGCTCGCCGGCGTAGGTAACCGGCCCCGCCGGCGCGGTGGCCCCCAGCCACGTCGTCATAATCAGAGTCAGCATCACATCAGGCATGCGTATTACCGGATACCAGTCTCAACATGGACCCTCCGCCGAGCACCACCGCCGCAATCGACCCGCGACCGCGACGCACCGATTCCATTATACGCATGCCCGACCGGTTCAGGAGTATTCACCCAGCAGGCACAACCGCAGCCGATTCAGCGCCGCGCCGGCGGTCCGCTCTCGAATGTCGGCACGATTCAGGAATTCGCCGAACAGGTGCCGCGTGACCCGGCACCCGGCCGCCCCCGCCAGTCCGATATACACCAGCCCGACGGGCTTGTCGGGCGTACCGCCCTGCGGCCCGGCGATCCCGGTGACGCTCAACGCGTAATCCGTGCGGTGAACCCGCCGGCATCCCTCGGCCATCGCATGGGCGACCGGCTCGCTGACCGCCCCATGCCGCTCGATCAGCTCCGCCGGAACGCCCAGCAGCCGAACCTTCGACTCGTTGGCGTACGTGACCAAACCGCCGAGGAAGTAATTGCTGCTTCCGGGAATGCCCGTCAGCCGCTCGGCGACCAGCCCGCCGGTACACGACTCCGCCGTCGAAACCGTCCGCCCAGCCCCGCTCAGCAGCTCGGCGACCGCGCTCGCCAACGTCTCCTCGTTCCGCCCGAAGATCAGCGACCCCAGTCGGCGGCGAACCTCGGCCTCCGTCTCAGCCAGCAGACGATCGGCCTCCTTGGACGATCCCCCGCGGGCGTAGACCCGCACGCCGATCACGCCCTGCTTGGCGGTCGTCCCCACCACCGGGTTCCGGTCCCGCTGCATGAGATCCTCGATCTGCCGCCCGATGTCCGACTCGCCCGCCCCAATACAGCTCAGCATCGATACCCGCATCACCGCCCCGCCGCTGCGATCCGCCAGCACCGGCCGAACCGACCGCTCGAACATCTCGCGCATCTCCCGCGGGACGCCCGGCATCACGTAAACCTCTGCCCGACTGTATCTTGCGCGAATCCCAGGGGCCGTGCCGCAGGGGTTCTCCATCGGCTCGCTGCCGGGGGGGAACCGGGCCTGGACGCTGTTGGCCTCGGGCATGTCCCGCCCCCGGCAGGTGAAGAATGTTCGGATCTTCTCGACCCATTCCGGCCGCAACACCAACTCGACGCCCATCGCCTCAGCCAGCCCCTGCCGGGTCAGGTCGTCGGCTGTCGGCCCCAGGCCGCCGGTGATCAGCACGACGTCCGCCTCGCCGCAGGCCCGTTCGATCTCCCCCCGAATCGCCCCCAGATCGTCGCCGACAATACCGAGCCGCCCCGCCTCGATGCCAATCTCCGCCAGTCGACCCGCCAGCCACGCCGAGTTCGTGTCCACCGTCACACCCGACGTCAGTTCGCTGCCGATGCTCAGGATGATTGCCCTCATGATTCACACGATACCGTCCGGCTCAGCCGGGGTGAAGAGGCCGGCTTCCGCAACCCGGCCCGTTTGGAATCCCCGGCCTGCTGTGCTACCTTGTGCGTTCGCCAGGAGGGGGACCGGGAACACTCGCCAAGGGAGGAAGCATGGAGGCTCGGGGCGTCCAACACACGTTGACCATCCGACGAACACGCGAACGTTTGGCGGCCGCTCTCCTTTCCGGCCTGGCGATGTTCGCCGGATGCACCCAGCCGCAACAGGTTCCGGCACCACAGGTCGCCCAGTACCCGCCGCTCCGACCGGCCCCGCGCCATACGCCGACCCGATACACGCCGCCCAAGCCGACCACGCCGCCGGCCCAGCCTTTCGAACAGTCCGTGACCATCGGCCGCTCCGTTCAGGACGAGCCGATGGAGATGACCGTCTTCGGCCAGACCGGCGACACCACCCTGGTCCTCGGCGCGTTCCACGGCAACGAGCCGACCAGCGCCGACGTCGCCCGCGCCCTGATCCGACTCCTTCGCGCGGAGCCCCGGCACTACCTGGGCCGCCGCGTCGCCGTCATTCCCGTCGTCAATCCCGACGGCCTGGCCCGCGGCACCCGCGAGAACGCCCACGGCGTCGATATCAACCGCAACTTCGCCGCCGGAAACTTCCCCGAGGATCCGCCCCCTGGTTTCTCCGGCGGCCCGTTCGCCGGAAGCGAGCGAGAGACCCTCGCCGTCCTGACCGCCGTGCGACAACTCCAGCCCGCCAGGATCATCTCGATCCACTCGATCCGTCGCGGCGAGCACGGAAACAACTACGACGGCCCGGCCCGCGCCTTGGCCGTCGAGATGAGCCGGCACAACGGCTACCCCGTTTTGCCCACGATGGGTTACCCGACACCGGGCAGCTTCGGCGTCTGGGCGGGTGTTGACCGGCAGATCCCCACGATTACCCTGGAACTGCCCCGCGACGCCAGCGCGGAAACCTGCTGGCGGGAGAACCGTGACGCACTCCTGGCCGCCATCCGGTTCCCCGTCGGCCGCGAACCCGAACACTGGACCGGCCCGACCCGTCCGGGTGGCGTCGGGGTGGGCAAGTGACATCGCCGGCCCCGCGCCCTGGAGTATGCAAGCATGGAACCGGATCGGTAGGGCGGGCTCTGCCCGCCTTCCGCGGCATTGACAGCTCGGTAGGGCGGGTTCTGCCCGCCTTCCGTGGCATTGACAGCTCGGTAGGGCGGGCTCTGCCCGCCTTCCGTAACATCGTCGGCCCCGCGCCCTGGAGTATGCAAGCATGGAACCGGATCGGAGGAACTGGTGGCATCGGCTGATGGAGCGGGTCAAAGGCACCGGCCATGATGATTCAAACGGCCTGCCCGCGGTTGGCGATGACGGCCTGCTGGTCGAACCGGTCCAATCGGAAAAGGACACCGACGACAAGGCCGCCGGCCTCAGCCGATGGTCCCGGCGCGAAGGTGCTATTGCCCAGCTTCAGGAGGGATACGAACGCGTTAACCAGCTCATGGTTGACATGAAGCAACACATGGCCGACCAGTCCGCCCGCAGCGAGCGCATCTGCGGCGCGATCGAGCAATTGACCCGCGCCATGACCGACCTGCCTGCCCTGTCACGCGAACAGGCTCGAGCGCTCGAATCCATCGCCGGTCAGCTCGAGGCGTCGCGCGGTGACACACAACAGTTGACCGAGGCCATGGCCGAGATCCCCAAGGCCGCCCGCTCCCAGACCGACGCCCTCACGGGCATGAACAGCCGACTCGACATGATGAACGAGCAGAACGTCGTCGGCACCCAGGTCATGGAGAAGCTCCAGTCCGCCGTTACATCGGTCGGGCAAGCCGGGCAGGTCCAGACCGAGTTGCTCAAGCAGCTCGAAGCCCGCGCAGGCGAACACAATCAGCGTCTCGGCGAACTGCTCACCGGCCAGTCCCGGCGCTTCACGATCCTCTTCGCCATCACCGTCGCCCTGGCCGTCATCGCCCTGGCGGCCGCCGCCGCCGCGATCATCCTCGGCTCGCGCTAGAATCCTACGGTCAAGGATCCGTGCGATTTGCCCGCAGGCTCTTCCGCCAGGATCCTCTTTCGTCGCAACTTACCCCGCCTCAAAAACGGTAAGTGATTGAAGGGCAATGGGTTGGGACCTGTTTTGCATTTCAAATGTAGCCACGTACATTTCAGATTTGTTTCTTGACTTCCATAGGAATATGATGTATTATTGGTCTGTATG
>DATIKE010000067.1:0-2630 GCA_035477895.1 Phycisphaerae bacterium | reverse complement strand
CGCCGATGCGTACGGGGGCGACCGAAGGAGGCGAGCGATGCTCGGACGCGGCGCGGCCCTGGGGATCCTGGCTCCTGGTCTGCTCATTGCGGCGCCGATTCCGGCAGCGGCCGCGGACGGCCTGCAGGATGACCTGCGCACGGCGCGGCGGCTGCACTGGGCGGGGCCGCCTGGCAGCCGGCCGGGCCCTTGCGCCGAATACCTCGCTCAGAATCCCGCACTTCCGATTCAGTTGCGGGACGTCACCAGCGAGCTGGCCGGCGAGGATGAGCCGCTGTCTGACGCGCGTGCGGGCGTGGACATCGCCATTCTGGTGAACTCCGCGCTGCACCCGTCGATCACCAGCGCGCTGTGTGCGTACAAGGCCGATCTTCAGGCGGAGGGCTACGCGGTCACGATCACGACTTCGACGTACGGCACGCCCGCGCAGGTCAAGGCGTGGATACAGGGCCGCTACAGCATCGGCGCCGAAGGCATCGTGTTGATCGGCAGCATCCCCGTGGCCTGGTACAGCTTCGAGGGCGACGAGTTCCCCTGCGACCTGTACTACATGGACCTGGACGGCACGTAAACGGACGGCGACTCCGACGGGGTCTTCGACGGCCACACCGCCGGCAGCGGCGACCAGGGGCCGGAGGTCTACGTCTCGCGGCTGTACGCGCCGACGCTGACCGCGTGGGGTACACCAGCCGGCCTCGTCAACTCGCATCTGGCCAAGGCGCATGCTTACCGGCTCGGTGATCTGAAGCCGCCGTTCCGAGGGCTGGAGTACGTGGACGCCGACTGGCGCCACCGGAACGTCTACCTCAGCGACATCTACGGCCCGAACTGCGACGGCCGAGTCGATTTCGACGACATCAACCCGTTCGTCCTCGCCCTGACCGGCGAGTCGCCATACGGGGTGCAGTTTCCGAACTGCGACTGGCCCAACGCTGACGCCAACCGTGACGGCGGCATAGATTTCGACGACATCAACCCCTTCGTGGCCTGTCTGATCGCCGGCGAGCGCCCCTAGTACTACAGTTGCGCATGGATTGGTTTTGCGGTATGGTCTCTCTGTCAGGCCGTGTTGGCCTGAGAGGGAGTGGTCATGGGCATGGATGCCACTACGGTTGCTCGCTGGGAAGAGCGTTTCGAGCAACTCACGGACGCGATCGGGCCGTGTTTCAGACGTCAGGACCTTCGGCGGCAGGCCATTGCATATCTGCAGGGCCTGCTCGGGCGGGTGGAACGGAAGAACAGTTGGCAACTCTCGGAGTACCTTGGTCGCGAGGGGCCTTACGGCATTCAGCGGCTATTGGGCCGGGCCCGTTGGGATGCCGAACGGTCGCGCGACGTGCTCCTGGCCTACGCCCGACGGCACCTGCTGTCCGAGGATGAAGCGGGCGTGTTGGTGATCGACGAGACCGGCTTTTTGAAGAAAGGCAGCAAGAGTGTCGGCGTTCAGCGTCAGTACTCGGGCACCGCCGGCCGGATCGAGAACTGCCAGATCGGCGTCTTCTTGGCGCTGGTCGGTTCCAGAGGCCGGGCGCTGGTCGACCGGGAGTTGTACTTGCCCGAGTCGTGGTGCCGGGACCGGGCGCGCTGCGACGCGGCTGGCGTGCCGGAGGAGGCGACCTTCGCCACCAAGCCGCAGCTGGCGCAGCAGATGCTGAAGCGGGCTTTCGAGGCGGGGCGCCAGCCAGCGTTTGTGCTCGCCGACGAAGTGTACGGCAACGACACTAAGTTCAGGCGTTTTCTCGAGTCGTGCGCGCAGGCCTACGTGCTGGCCGTCAGCTGCCGGCAGCGGCTGTGGGTTGACTTCCGGCAGAAGCGGGTGGATGAGATCGCCCGCTCGACGCCGGCTCAAGCCTGGCAGCGTTTGAGCGTCGGCGAGGGCGCCAAGGGACCGCGGGTTTACGACTGGGCGGCGGCCCGCTTCGGTCGTCCAACCGCCGGCAGCTTGATCCACTGGCTGCTGATTCGCAGGAGCGTGACCGATCCGGACGACCTGGCCTATTACCTATGCCTCACGCCCCAGAGCGCGACCGCTAGCGATCTGGCTTACGCGGCCGGCCAACGCTGGGCGATCGAAACCTGTTTTGAATGCGCCAAGCAAGAGACCGGCTTGGACGAGTATGAGGTGCGCTCCTGGGTGGGCTGGTACCGACACGTGACCTTGAGCATGCTGGCCTTGGCATTTCTCGCCGCGGTGCGTGCCGCAGCGAACCAGCCGCGCCGCGGATCGCGTTCAAAAAAGGGGCGAATCTGATCCCACTGACCGAGCCGGAGATCCGGCGACTACTGTTGGCGATCATCTGGCCACGGCTGACGAACACCGAACGGGCCTTGGTGTGGAGCGACTGGCGCCGCCACCACCAGGCCCGCGCCCGCGCGGCCCATTACCGCAGAAGAATCCATGCGCAACTGTAGTATTAGAGCCTATCCCATAACCTCGGCGGTCCGCAGCGTGATGTACGCGCAGGCCAGATGTAGCATGGCGGTGTAATTGGCGACCTTCTTCTCCCACCGGACCAGCAGCCGACGAAAACGGTTGAACCACGAATGCGTACGCTCCACCACCCACCGCCGCGCGCGATAGTCCGGGACGCGTTCCTGGGCGTGCCGCTCTGCGCCACGGGCCACGATGT
>DATIKE010000066.1:0-3147 GCA_035477895.1 Phycisphaerae bacterium | reverse complement strand
GAATCAGGTTCAGATTCTCCGCCCGCCGTTTCAGAGCTTCATCGAGTGCCCGGTGCTCTGGCAGGTGCCCGCCGAGCTGCCCGGGCTGTCGCTCAAGTGGGAGGAGTTCGAAGCCGTCGTCAAATCCGGGGAGGGCAAGCCGGCTCGGTTTCGAGGGGCCGCTGCCGGCATGGACAAGCCCAGGCTCCAGCCGGTGCAACTGCTCAACAAGGCCAAGGAGGCCATTGCCAAGAAAGAGTTCCTGACGGCCGAGGAGTTACTGCTCGAAGTGGACTCCGCCGAAAGCGCTTTGCCCAAACAGAAGGAAGATGCCAAGAGCCTGCTGCGAAGCATTCAGGCGGACCTCGAACGGGTGCGAGCCGAAGCTGCGAGGAAAGCCACGATCGCCGATACCCTGGGGCCCGAGGTGGAGCCTCTGTGGCTGACCGATTTGACCGTGACTCCGGGCAAGGCCTATCGATATCGACTCCGCGTGCTGGCTTTCAATCCCTATGTCGGTTACGCCACCCAACTGGAAAACCCCAATGATGCGGGCAGGGTGCTGGTCGAGGGGGCCTGGTCCGAGTGGTCCGATCCCGTCGAGGTCAAGCCATCTTCTTACCTCTTCTTTACCGCGGCTCGCCCCGCCAGGATCGAGATGCACGATTGGACGAACGGTCAATGGGTCATCGGTGCCCGCTCGGATATCAAGGTCGGCGATCCGATCGCCTTCACCGAATCGCGTCACGATTTCGCCTACGATGCGGCCGTCGTGGCGGGTTTGAATCCCCAGATCAACTATCCGGAACGCAGTGTTTCCGGCAAGGATGGCCAGATCAGTTATCAGGAGCGACCGACGGCTTCGATGACACTGATCACCGCCGACGGCGAGGTCGAGGAGCGGATCGCCTCTGTGGACCTGCAGCGGCGAAAGGAACTGCGGAACGAAAACCGGGATATCGACAATCTATGCAAGGAGTTCAAGGGCCTGGAACCGGTGCACGCGCCGCTGCAGGAGCGTCGTCCCCCCGGCGGGCCGCGAGGGCGACCGCCGGCCCCGGGGCTGGAGCCTGGGCTGGAGCGTGGGCTTGGGCAATAAGAAAGATTGGCGACTGTTTTTCTGACAAGGTATTGTGTCTTTTTATAGGGAATGGGAGTCGGCCTGGGCGGTCGGCAGATGCATCGACCGGCGAGGTGCTGGCATTGGCGGGGTGCCTGCGGTAAGCTGAGCGGTCACCGTGGGTAGAGGGACCGGTCATGTGCCTGCCTGTGGTGGTGACGATCCACCCCGCCCGGGCAAGACGGGCTGAAGTTGAAGGAGGCCTTCCGTGAAACTGGGAAGCGATGCGTGGCTGCGGCGAGGGTGCGTCGCCTGTCTGTGGACGTTGTTGGGGGCGCTTCCGGCACTCGCTGCTCCCGCGGACGATTTGGCCAAAGCGGTCAGTCTCTACAACCAGGGGCAGTATCCGCAGGCCCAGGAGCTGTTGCTTCAACTCGATCGCGACGCCTTGAACGACGAGCAGAAGAGGCAGCGCGATGAATTGGTCGAGGCTGTCCGGATTGCCGTCAACCAGTCGAGCAAGGCGAGCCAGAATCTCTCCGATGCCGACAAGGCCTACTCGGCCGGGGATTCAGCTGCGGCCGAGAAACTCTACGACGCCGTCGCGAAGAACGACTATGCCTCGGCGGAACAGAAGAAGGCCGCCCGGGAAGGGTTGGCCCTCATCGCCAAACGGCGGGACCTGGAGCAAAAGGTCACCGCGACGCAGCCGGCCAAGGCCGCGGCCACGCGACCGGCCGCCGATTCGACCACGGATCGCCGCGATCAGGCCCGCCTCGAGCGTAACCGGGTGCTGGCCGCCGAGGCCATCCACAAGGGCGACGCCGCGCTCAAGGCCGGACAGTACGATGAAGCGCTCGCCGGCTTCCAGGAGGCCCTGCAACTGGTCCCCAACCACCCGGAAGCCCTGAAGGGACTCGAACTGGTTCGCCAGTATCGGCAGGTCGAGGGCAAGAGCGATCTGCTGGCCGAGTCCGTGCAGCGTCAACGCGGCCGATGGATGCGGACGGAAACGCTGTACGCCGAGAACGAGCGGGGCATTCGCAGGCTGATCAGCGAGAATCAGTACGCTCCGGCCCGCGAGAAGCTCGAAGTCACCCGCCGCCTGCTCGAAGCCGCCAAACGCGATGCCGAGCCCGCCGACCGCTACAGCTTCCTGGTGCGCCAACTGGACGCCCTCGGGCGATTCCTCGACAGCGAGGCTGCCTCCTACGGCGAGGAGCAGATCGCCGTTCAGCGCGAGACGGCCCGCCGGCAGGAGCGCGATCGCCATGAAACCGTCCAGAAGGAAAAGGATGAGCGGATCGGCCAGCTCATGGATCAGGTCATGCAGCTCCAGAAAGAGCGCAACTACCGCCAGGCGTCCGATGTGCTCCGCGAAATTCTGGTCATCGATCCCACCTACCGGAACGCCGAGTTCCTGCTCCGGGTGGTCGAGGATTACGACGTGGTCCAGGGGCAGAAGCGGAACCGCGAGCAGTTCCTGGGGCGCCTGCAGGACGCGTTCGCCGGCGCCGAGGCGGCCCGCAACCCCGCGACCGTCGGCCGGGACGACCGCTACGTGGTCTACCCCGACGAAAGCGAGTGGCGGATGATCCTCAACCGCGACCCGTTCGGGGCCGGCCTCTCGGGCGAGACCGACGCCGATCGCAAGACCTGGGAGAAGCTGGATTCGACAACCTCCATCGAGTTCGAGGAAGGCACCGGCTTCGAGGACGTGATCGCCTTCTTGCGCGAGCAGAACAAGCTCTCCATCGACGTCAACTGGAATGCCCTGGCCGTGGTCGGCATCGACAAGACCTGGGACACCGGGGGGCTGAATCTCCAGAACGTCAGGATCCAGACCGCGCTTCAGATACTTCTTGACAATGTCGGCGGGCTTGATGCCAAGCTCGGCTTCGATGTCGTCGACGGCGTGGTGCGGGTTTCCACCGCCGATGATCTTGCCAGCAAGACCATCACCCGCGTCTATGACGTCCGCGACCTGCTCATAAAGATCCGCAGCTTCGAGCCCGAAAATGAAGGCGGCATGATGGGCATGATGGGCGGCATGGGCGGCATGGGCGGCATGGGCGGCATGATGGGCGGCATGGGCGGCATGGGCGGCA
>DATIKE010000065.1:0-20437 GCA_035477895.1 Phycisphaerae bacterium | reverse complement strand
GGCATAGCCCTGCGGGAACGAGGCCATCGCCATGCGGATTCCGGCGGCGATGTTCGTCCGGTCCGGCTGGGACACCAGCCCGAATCCCAGGATCTCGACCCCGCCGGCGCTGTTGATCACATCGACGTCAGCCTCGCCGTCGAAGCTGACCACGCCCAGGCGGTCATCGCGATCCGCATCGACGGCGACCCGGCGGATGTAGTTCTGGGCCGCCTCGCGGAGCTTGTCCGGGATGCTCCGCGAGCGGTCCAGGACGAAGATGGCGGCCACCCGGTCGCTTCGCTTCACGTACTCAATCCTGGCCAGGGCGAGCGACAGGGCGACGATCACCAGGCTTCGAAGCAGGACCGCCACGATCCGCCGCGGCTTCTCCAGTCCGCTCAACGAGCGAACGGAGATCGCGGCGATCGCCGGGATCACCACCAGCAGCCAGAGCCACTCCGGCCGGTCAAACGAGATGGGCCAAGCCCAAGCCAGCATCAGGCCGCTCAAAAAGAAGACATAAGATCTAATTCCATTTCACCACCTGCACGCGGTTATTTCCCGAATCGAGCACGTAGACGCGCCGGTCCAGGCCGACCGCGACACCCCAGGGACAGGCGAACTCGCCGGGTCGTCGGCCCGCGGCCCCCCAGACGTCCAGACATTTCCCCTCCCGGTCGAACCGCTGCACGCGGTTGTTGCCGTACTCGCTGACCACGATCGTCCCGTCCGGGCAGAACGCCAGATCGTACGGGTACTGCAGTTGGCCCCGCGCGCGCCCGGGCTTGCCGAAGGTGCTCACCAGCTTGCCGTCGCGGGTGAATCGGCAGATCCGATGGTGGCATGCGTCGGCCACCCAGAGCATCTGCTCTTCATCGAGGATCATGGACTGCGGGCGCGACAGCGATGTCTCTCCGGCATCCGGCCCGCCGAACGCCAGCACCGGCTTGAAATCCGGATCGAAGCGCGTGATGCGGTCGTTGCCGCCGTACTCGCTCACGAAGTAATTGCCTTCCCGGTCGACCACGACCCCGGTTGGATAGGTGAGCTGCCCGAGATCCCGCCCGTCGGAGCCGAAGCGGGCCAACTCGTTGCCGTCGCGGTCGTAGATCATCACCCGGTGATAATGGGTGTCCGCGACCAGCACGCGGCCCCGCTCGTCCACTGTGATGCCCGTGGGTTTGCCCGCCTGATATTCGGGCATTCGCCACGACATCTCGAAGCGACCATCGCTGCTGAACCGCTGGATACGGGCGGTCTTGTCGACGATGAACACGCAGCCGTCGGGTGCAATCGCCAGTGCGCGGGGGTAGAGGAACTGCCCCGGCCCCATGCCCCGTTCGCCGAAGATCAAATCGGGCTTGCGCCCGGCCATCTCGCCGTCCCGGCAGCCGGCCGACACGATCAAGGCGGCCAGCAGAAACCCGCGCCAGCGGCGGCCGAAACCCGGTCCCACGCGAGCCCACGCGGGGCGGATCGAGCATCCATCGGCAGCGGATGGAGCGTGCGTCATACGCGCCTCCAGCGCACGAGAAGCCGGCCGCAGAACAGTGTCACCAGCAGCCCGCCGGCACAGACGGTCAGACTGGTCGCGATGACCACGTCGTCCCGCCCGTAGTGCATGTGGTTCAGCAGTGTCATGGCCAGGCTTGGGTATCCGATCGGCCCCACCAGGTGCGTCACCACCACTTCGAACAACGCCAGCAGCATCACGATCAGGCCGGCCGCCAGCAGCGTCGGGGCCAGCATGGGCACCAGCACGTAACCGAGTACGTCCAACGCGGTCGCGCCGTCCACGCGGGCCTGCTCCACGGCCGCGATGCTTCGCCGGCCGAGCGCCAGCCAGACGATCAACACGGCCACGGCACCATACCGCGCAACCAGCGACAAACACCAGACCACGGGTGTGCGGTCGTACAACTCGCCCGCCGGGCCCGGTTGATTGAAGACGGTGATGAAACCGACGCCGAGGGCGGCAGGCGGAATCACCGCGACGAGGAAACTCGCGCCACCGGCCCAGCGGAGCCATGAGCGGTCGGAAGCACGGTAGAGAAGAACGGTCGCCACGGCGAGTACAACGGCCAACACGCCCGCTCCGGCGGCCACGCCGAGCGACACCATCCACTCGCGGGCAAACAGCGACATCGCCTCGCGCCAGACGCCGGCCTTCCGCAAAGACAGAAACAGGGCCAGAACAGGCAACCCGACGGTTGCCAGAAGGACGACGGGGAAGCCTGTGCGCGCCAGGCGCCCGGGCCGCTGTGATTGACCGTCTGATTCGCCGGCATCGTCCACGTCCACCGGCTGCCAGGCCCGGGTCGCCCGGAGGCTGGCCGCCGCCAGGATGAGCAGGACCAGCACCATCAGCGTCACCTTGGCCGCCAGCCCGAGGATCTGAAGCGGCGGAGCCCCCGCATCGACCAGCAGCAACAGCTCCGTCGAGCAGACCCGCGACAAGGTGAGGTGCGGGATCGCGTATTCGATGAGGGCGACGGCGAAGACCAGGCAGGCGGCGGCGATAAGGTGGTGCCGCAGGGCCGGCAACACCGCGCGGAGATAGGCGGTCGAGGGGCCGGCATCCAGGATGGCCAGGGTGTAGACGTTGCGGCCGGCGGATCGCCAGCCCGCGCCGACGACCATGGCCACGATCGGCCAAAGCCAGGCGGCGGAGATCAAACCGGCCCGGACGGTTCCCGTCCAAGGCCCGGCTGACGCCGCCGATGGTAGCAGGCCGTAGAGCACGCCCTGCGGACCACAGGCCACCTCCCACGCATAGGCGTAGACCTGCGGGGGGATCAGAAGCGGGGCCAGCACCAGTCCCCAGACCACGGGCAGTCGCCTGTGGCCGGCCGATCCGAGTATGGCCCCCGGCCATAAACCCAGAACCACCGCCCCGGCGGTCGCGATGGCCGCCAGGAGCAAACTCCGGGCCATCAGGATGGGCCAGGGTTCGAGAATCACGGGCTGGGCGGCGAGCCGGCCGGGCAGAACCGCGGCCGCCGCCAGCCCGGCCAGCGGCGCGACCACGCCCGCGGCCAGCACCAGCCAGCCCAGCCCACAGGTCAACATGGCCAGCAGTCGAACCATTACTCTTCGTTGACTTCGCCGCGTTCCTGTCTTACAGGCGGGGGATGTTTATCTGTTTTTGACAACGGGTTGATCCTTGCCGGGGTCACCCGGGGACGCGTTGCCGGTGCGGTCCGGTCAGGCCGACTCGGGCTCGATGATTACGGCCGTCCCGTAGCAGAGCACCTCGGTCGCGCTGACCTTGCTGGCGACCTCGGAGGCGTCGAAGCGCAGCCCGACGACCGCGTTGGCCCCGAGTCCGACCGCATGGTCGATCAGCAGGTCGTAGGCCTGCTGCCGGGTCTGCTCGCACATCTCGGTGTACGCGCCGATCTGTCCGCCGATGATCGACTTGAGCCCGCCGATGATACCCTGGGCGATGGTCGGCGCGCGGACGATGATGCCGCGGACGACGCCCAGGTAGCGGACGATCCGATAGCCCTCGATCGTGAACGTGGTGGTGACTGGAATGGACATGAAAACCTCCCTGCAAGACATCGAAGCGCCGACCACCGATATGTTCTGGACCGAGATTTCTATCTTGGTCCCCTCTTCGGCGGGATTCCCATCCCGCGAATGCAATCTAGTGGCACAGGCGGCAGCCGGCAAGAATGGCCTCGCCCGGAGGCGCGGAGAACACCGGCCGGGCGGCGGGGGTGAGGATTCTCGTTCGAGCCGGCATGCTCGAATTCTCCATGAAACAGTGACGCTCTCGCCAATCCTTGGCGACCGACTCCAGCATCAGTGCGGCCGGGATTGGCCGCCCGCAGGTATGCGATAGGTGCGGCGGCCCCCGTTCACCGTACGCGCGATCAGGTGCGCGCTCGATGATTATGGCATCAGGACCGTGTGTTATCGGCCGAGCGGGCTTGTGTGGAACGGGCCGGCGGGCAGCCAGGACTACAGCACGGCTGGAAAGTGGTTTACAAGCCTCCCCGGATCGGGTATACTTCCGATGGAGGGAGAGGCTTGGATTGCGGGGCGGAAATCTCACCTCTTCATGGATGACGCCTGGGCTTCGGGGCCGCGGCGGCGGAGAAAGGCATGAGCCGGCGCATCGCGATACTTTCCTGCGCTCTGCTGCTGGCTTGTTCCAGCCGCGGCTGGGCCGGTCGATGCATGGGTTTTCCCGATTCGCAGATTGTCTGGTGCGACGACTGGGATAACTATTGCGCGGGAGGCGTACTGTGGCCCGGGTATCCGCCGGTTCCCGATACCCGATGTCCAAGCGATGGCACCGCCTCGCCCGACACAGCCCTGTTCCAGCAAGTCTGGCCGATCGCCTTTCCGGGGCCGAGCATCGATTCAATGTCCCCCTCGAATGCATATAACGGTTCGATTTACAACAAGCCCTTCAGTCTCAGGTACGGCGGCGGCCTCAACTCCGCCCAGCGGCACGAATACGATATGACCGGCCCGATCTCGGCCCGTCGTCCCGGTTATGACGCGGTGAACGGAACGGACGCCGATCCGCTGGTGCTGCGCTACTTCGGGTGGAGTCCGCCGGGTGGCGGCGGTTACCCGCTGGCCCCGCTGTACGTGGAGTTGATGCTGGTGGGAGGAGAGTTGCCTTCCGAACCCCAGGAGCGGGCACCGACGGACTACGTGTGGGCCAACTGCAGCGGGGTGGGATGGTTTCCGATTGTGTGTCAGCAGCGTTTGTATGATCAGACAGTGGTTCCGTGCCCACAGCTCTCGACGCAGGTTCATCCGAGCCTGGCCTTTGGCTGGCTGGCCCAGTTGGATACGGCCCCGTGTCATGACGGGACCGGCGTCCGGCCTACACTGTATCACGCGGCGACGTTCGACGGCCTGAAGTGGTGGGATCTCCGCCAGGGCATGTTCGGCGCGACGAACGACTTCAACCATAACGACGGCGGCGCGTGGTTCATTCTGACGATCAAAACCAGCAGCTACGTCGCCCGGCTGGAAAGCAGCACGGGAGGCGTCAGTGAGGCCACAATTCCCCGTCAGTACCTCGGGCCTTTCAACGCCGCGGCGGTCGGAACGGGGCCGGGTTGCGAGTTGGATTCGTCGACCGGGACATGCATCGGCAACCGCGCGATGTGGAACTACGCGGAGAGGGTCTATCCGAACACAACTGAAAACGCGAGCAGGGGCTGGGTGGCCGTTTCTATGGACACCCCCGTTCTGGTGGGCGGGCAGTACGTGGAGTTGAGCGGAGCCTGCTGTGCTCCGAACGGAACATGTTCGGTGATGGGCATGAACGACTGCCAGGCGGGCGGGGGAATCTTCAGGGGGGTCGGAACCTCCTGCGGGCAGGTTCTCTGCTGCCCGCGCCCCTTTGCCGACGCGGACGCCGACGGCGACGTGGATCAGGTGGACTTCGCGGCTTTCCAACTCTGTTACACGGGAAGTTTGGGGGGTGTTCCGCCGGGTTGCGGGTGTTTCGAGCGGATCGTCGACGGGGGGGTGGACGGGGGGGACTTCCTCACTTTGGACGCCTGCTATACCGGCCCGAATGTGCCTTGGACCCCAGAATTAACCCCCGGCTGCAACCCATGACCCCGATCGAGGGTGACTACCCTTGCCGGGTATGGACGGTCCTTGGGTTTATTTGCTTGGTGTTGCCTGCCCGGCCGAGGTATGATGATTGATGCTCAGGGGCGGGCTCCGTCGCTCGGGCGCGGAGCCCACGGCAGGCAGATGGGCCGGCAGCTCATCTATTAAGAGTACGTCCTGAAACCCCGAACTCGCTCCGGCGAGACGCCGATGCTGCCCGGATCTCGGGAAGCACTGTATATCAGATCATAGCAAAGGTAGGAGGATTTCAATGGTGGAAAGAAAAGTGGTGTGTGCGGTGTTTGCGGTCGCCTTCTCGGCGACGATGGTCATGGGTGCGCGGATCCGCGATGGCGGCGATCCCAACGTTGGGCGGGTAATCTGGGCGGATCCGTTCGACAACTACAGCCAGTGGGCCTGGAACAACAACCAGCTCTGGTACGGCGGCCCGATGCCGGCCGGGGCCACCAACGGGTCTTATCCGACCAAGGGGCCGACAAGCTCTACTCCGTCAGGGTGCGGGGTGAGTGTTCAAGTCACGCCCGCCTCCCATCACCACGCCCGGCAGAACTGGCAGAAGACGATGAACTGCGGGGTGATCGTGAGCCCGACCGGACAGCCCGCGGACCCCGGTGCGTTCGAGGCCAGCTATGACCCGAACTGTGGCGTGAGCGGGGGGATCGCCAACACCTTCGGCATGTTTGCCACGCTGAATTACTGCTGGTTCCAGGGCGGCTCGCGCTCCTCGATGACGATGTGGGACTACAACCTGGCCACGCGCATCCAGCAGATTGCCACGACCAAGGGCCTGGGCACGAAGAACTCGATCAACGGCACGGATGCGAATCCCCTGGTCCTGGCATTCGATATACTCGATTACGACGTGGCCGCCCAGCGAAACGGGTTCAACAACGTGTACGTGGAGTTGAGCCTGGCCGGGGACCACGCGCCGACGGACTATATCTGGCGCGGCAACCCGACCGGCGGGGGAGCGGAATACTGCCCGCAAGGGCCGTACCCGATCATCTGCCAGCAGGTGCGCGAGGTGAACACATCGGTCAGCGAAGGCCCGGCGGACCTGGTTTATCTGAATCAGAATTGCCCGCCGCTGGTCCCGCCGTACGATCCGCAGACCGGCCAGGGCCGGACGTGGAGCAGTATCGCCTTCGGCCTGCTGGCCATCATGGACAAGGATCCGTGCGGGCTTGATGAGCAGAGCATCGACGCCCACAAGCCGACGATGGACCACTTCGTGGTGTTCGACGGGAACAAGTGGCGCGAGCTGCGCAACAATCGGTATCGCGGCCTGCTGAACCTTCCGGCGCAGGGCGGCCAGACGTTGCCGTGGGGCGACCCCAACCAGAGCCCCAATCCGGGCGGGTTCGACCCGAGTATGCAGCTCGATCCCAGCGAGACGCTGGACTGCAACAATTTCACCAGCGGCGGCGGCGGCAGGAACCGCGTGTACATGAAGATCATCTCGGACTGGATCCTGCTTTATGTGCAGAACAACTTCTACGACCCGGCCAAGACCCTCCCGCCGTGGCATGCCTGCGTGCCGCGCGTGTACAAGGGGCCGTTCGACGCCATCTCGGTCGGCGTGGGGCCGGGGTGCGAGCTGGATTCCGCGACGTACACGTGCAAGCAGGGCGGTACGCCGAAGCAGTGCCTGACGTACTCGACGAACTTCGAGGCTTACTGGCGTCCTCGGCTGGAAACCATGAGCCTGTACGACGGGGAACTGATATACGCGGGCATGGAAGGCGCCTGCTGCAAGCCGGACGGCGAGTGCGTGGTCACGGATCAGGCCAACTGCGCGTTGTACAACGGTTCCTGGCGAGGCATGAACACGACGTGCCAGCAATACCTGTGCTGCCCGACACCGTTTGCCAACGTCGATGCGCCTTCGGGTGACAGAGACGTGGATCAGGTCGACTTCGCGGCGTTCCAGCTTTGCTACACGGGCGGCAGCACGGGTGTGCCCAGCGGCTGCGAATGCCTGGACCGCAACAGCGACAATCGGATCAACGCGGCGGACTTCACCCAGTTCAACAACTGTTATACGGGGGCGAACGTGCCCTGGAGCCAGGCGCTGACGCCGAGTTGCAGCCCTTAGCCGTCTGACACGACACCGGGCGGGCCGGGTCTCCGGCCTGCGCGAGACATGAGAACCGACCGGCGGGTGCCCGTTTCCGGGTGCCCGCCGGTCGTTCTTGTGCGCCGAGCACTCTTGGCCGTTCGGGAGAGAGCCGCTATCCCGGATTATTCTTTGCCTGCCCCTTTTTTACGACCTCCTTGTGGGTTAACCTATGGGTGCTCCGCCACTTAACCCAAGGCAAGGAGGTCGTCGATGTCCGCACAGACTGCCGAGCAGATGTGTTTCGGTTTCTTCTCCCGCCTACCGATCGTCATTGAGCCGACGAATGCCCAGATCAGCGGCGATATGGGCATTCCACCCATTCGCCAGTTTGATGGACACAGATCGGGTTCACCCAACGGTTCATCGACTGCCTGAACGATCCTCAGCCGCCATGGGTGAACGAAAGCCCGGCCGTCCGCCCACCATTACCAGCAATGAATAATCCGGGTTAAGTTCTTTCATGGAAATAACTTGTGCGTCGGGAAGCAGATCCCGGAATCAGAGTTTGAATGTACGACATCCGGTTTCCAGTGAACCGTGAGTTTTTCTATGAAAATCGGTTACACTGAGCCGCGTTGCCCAAACCGGCCGGCGTGGGCTGTTAACCATTAGGGCCGATTTTAGTTGACTGAATAAGGCCGTTAATGTATCATGAAGTCACTTGGTCGGTGACACGATAGGGCCGGACTTGAACCGGGAGCCACTTAAGAAAATCCTTTCAAAGGAGGGTAGAACAATGCGATTAATGAGTATCTGCGCCTTGGCGACGGTCCTCGGGATCACATGTGGCGCCGCCGCCCAGGCGAACAAGTGGTGTGCCGGCGCCAACGGGGGCAACTGGCTGTTCTGCGATGACTTCGACTCGTACTGCACGCCGGTACCCACATATCCAGCCACCTGCACGACCTCCGACTCGCCCAGCGACCCCGCCCTGCAGGCGGTGTGGCAGTGGCAGGGCGCCTGCGGCTATCAGGTGAAGGTTTATGACCCGGCCCCATCGACGACCGGGTATCGTTCGTATCCCTATTCCGCCCGGCATCTGCAGGCGGACAACGAATCCCTGTCCTACCATCGGCACGGCATCATCAACGAGATTCAGACCATCGACCCGGCCAAGGATGCGGTGGCCGGTACCACCGCCAGCCCGCTGATTCTGGACTTTTATTTCGACACGCTGACGGCCAACAAACAGGACTATAACAACTCCTACGTGGAGCTGTCGTTGGGCAACGAGCGGGCGCCGACGGATTATGTCCTCAGCGACAACTGCTCGACATTCTGCCCGCCGCCGGGGTACGGCCCCAACCGCCGGTTCACGATGATCTGTCAGCAGAACGCCCCGCCGGCAAACTGCCCCCCGCTGATGACCACGCCGCGGGCCAGCATTGCGGCAGGATTCCTGGCCATCCTGGATAACAACCCGTGCCACTGCGGAACCACCAACCAGCGGCCCCAGAACTGGCACCTGTCCGTCTTTGACGGACTGAAGTGGTGGACCCTGAAGTCGGGCACGTTTCCGGGGAGCGGAGACTTCAACACCGGCACACGATTCAATCGTGTCGTCCTGACGATCACGGAGACCAACATCAACGTCCGCCTCAACGCCCGAATCGATGCCAGTAACTACGTGGACAGCTTCGCGGACATCCCGCGCCAGTACACCGGACCGTTCAACGCGCTCAGCTACGGCATGGGCCACGGGTGCGAGCTGAGCTCGACGACCCATGAATGCCTGACCCCGGGATCGGCAACCTGCCTGAACGGCACGCCGGGCAGCGGCGCCAACCAGTTGGACAATCTGGTTCTATACGGAGGTGTCCTCACCGGCCTCAGCGCCGCCTGCTGCCTGCCCGATCTGAGCTGCGTGGATACGACCGCCGACAACTGCGCAATCATGGGCGGCGAGTACCGGGGTTACGGCACGAGCTGCGCGAGCACGGTGTGCTGCGCGACCCCGTTCGCGGACAGCGACCTGGACACCGACGTCGACCATGCGGACTTCGGGGCCTTCCAGGTCTGCTACACCGGCAGCACGACCGGCGTGCCGAGCGGCTGCGGGTGCTTCGACCGCAACAGCGACAACAAGGTGGACGGCGCGGACTATGCCCAGTTCAACAACTGCTACACGGGCGGGAACGTGCCCTGGAGCCAGGCGCTGACGCCGAGTTGCAGCCCTTAGCCGTCTGACACGACACCGGGCGGGCCGGGTTTCCGGCCTGCGCGAGACATGAGAACCGACCGGCGGGTGCCCGTTTCCGGATGCCCGCCGGTCGTTCTTTCACTGGCCTGGCCGGGCGCCGCCCCGGACAGGTGGAGTCCCGTTCATTGACAGGGCGAAAGGTCAATTTATAATTAGGGGTTGCGGTGCGCCGTCGCGACGGGGCTTTCGCCGCCCGGCGAAGTGTAACTTCATGGCTGACGTGGTCTTGGAGAACGTGGCCAAAGTCTACCGTCCCGGGATTCGGGCGGTGGAGAGTCTCAGCTTGCGGATCGAGGACGGGGAGTTTGTCGTCCTCGTGGGTCCGTCAGGGTGTGGCAAGACCACGGTTTTGCGGCTGATCGCCGGCCTGGAGCCGGTCACATCCGGCACGATTCGGATTGACGGGCGGGTGGTCAATGACCTGCCGCCGCGGGATCGCGATGTGGCCATGGTGTTCCAGAGCTTCGCCTTGTACCCGCACCTGACGGTGTACGGGAACATGGCCTTGGGCCTGAAGATGCGCCGCGAGCCGCGGACGGAGATCGACCGCCGGGTTCGAGGGGCGGCGGCGGTTCTGGGAATTGCGGATCTGCTGGATCGCCGGCCCGGGACGTTGTCCGGCGGCCAGCGTCAACGGGTGGCCTTGGGGCGGGCGATGGTTCGCCGGCCGCGGGTCTTCCTGCTGGATGAGCCGCTGAGCAATCTGGACGCGGAACTGCGGGTGGAACTGGAAAGGGAATTGCGGGATCTGCGGGATCGCCTGAAGGCGACGATCATCCACGTCACGCACGATCAGGGCGAGGCGGTTCGTCTCGGGCGGCGCGTGGCGGTGATGAAGGACGGGCGGGTTCAGCAGTACGGGACGCCGGGCGAGATACTGGGTCAACCGGCCACGAGTTTCGTGAGCCGGTTCATGAGCCGGGCCGCGGCGGAATGTGTGACGAAGGATTGACTTCTGGAATGGCGGGACGATGTCGCGTCATGTGAATACAGACCGGGTGCAGTGTGTTGCGTCGGGAGGCGAAAGTGTGACCGTCAGCCTGACCGAAACCGGAGAGCGTGCCCGTGCGGCCTGAGGAGTGCCAGCACCGGGCGGGCTACCTGAGAACGGGACCCCAACGAATCGTCGGGAGGTCGGCGATGCGTTGACCACGGAGCATCCACGCCTGTGCGGATGCGCCCGGCCCCCGCAGACGGGGCGGGCGGCTCGATAAGTGGGTGCCTGGGGCTTCCCACTTTTTTGTTTGCCTGCAGGACAACCACATAGTGTCTGGCGGCGCGACTCGTCGCGGACACGCCCGAGAAGACGAGGAACAAACATGAATGCCGAGTTGGTTCGAATAGTGGACAGCATTGCCCGGGACAAGAACATCGAGAAAGACGCGGTTTACACGGATCTCGAGCAGGCGATGATATCAGCGGTGCGCAAGGCGTACGGGCCGACGGACGAGGTGGCGGTCACGATCGACCGATTGACCGGGGATATCTCGGCGACGCGGAACGGCGAGACGATCGACATGCGCGACCTGGGCCGGATCGCCGCCCAGACGGCCAAGCAGGTGATGATTCAGAAGATTCGGGAGGCTGAGCGAGGCAGCATTTTCGAGGAGTTCGTCGAGCGCAAGGGCGCGGTGGTGACCGGGACCGTTTCGAGGTTCGAGGGGGGGGCGCTGATCGTGAATCTCGGGCGCGCGGAGGGTTTTCTGCCCCGCAGCGAGCAGATTCCCGGCGAGACGCATCACCCGGGCGAGCGCATCCGCTGCCTGATCCTGGACGTTCGCGAAGCCCCGCACCAGGTGAAGATCGTTTTGAGCCGTTCGCACCCGGACTTCATCCGGCGGCTGTTCGAGCTGGAGGTTCCGGAGGTGGCCGAGCGGATCATCGAGATTCGGGGGCTGGCCCGGGAGGCCGGTTATCGAACCAAGATCGCGGTGTCGTCGATCGACGCGAAGGTGGACGCGGTGGGGGCGTGCGTTGGCGTGCGCGGCAGCCGGATCAAGAACATCGTGGTCGAGCTGGGTGGTGAGAAGATCGACATCGTCCGGTGGAACGAGTCATCGCAGATTCTGATCGGCAACGCGCTGAAGCCGGCGGAGGTGTCGGAAACGGCGTTGTGCTTCGAGTTGAACCGGGCGACGGTGGTGGTTCCGGAGGATCAGTTGTCGCTGGCGATCGGCAAGCGCGGTCAGAATGTTCGGCTCGGTGCCCGGCTGACGGAGTGGGACATCGATATTCTGACGCCGAGGGAATACAACAAGGGTCTGGACGACATGGAGCGGGAGCTGTCGGCGGTCGAGGGAATATCGAACGAGCACATCGAAAAGATGATGGCGATGGGGATGGTGTCGCTGGCGGACATTCCGGAGATCGGATCGGAGCCGCTGATCAGGGTGTTGGACCTGAGCGAGGAGCAGGCGGCGAAGGTGATTGAGGTGAGTTCGGAGGCGGCCAAGCGGCTTGCGGTGGAAGCGGAGGCGGCGAAGCTGGTGGCGGCGGCGGCGGCCAAGCTGGCGGCGGAAAGCGCGGCCGCGGCTGCGGCCGAGGCGGCAGCGAGCGCCGAGACGGACGGGGTGGTGGGGGAAATGCCGCCGGCCGATGCGCCGGCGGATCCAGAGGCGGCTTCTGCGGCGGCCCAGACGGAGTTGTCGGGTGCGGCGGACACCGGGCCGGCCGAGGTGGGTCCCGCGGGAACGCCCTCGGAGCAAGCATAGCCAAGGAGATCGATTTTGGCTGAGAAGCTTCGTGTTCACATACTGAGCAAGGAACTGGTCGTCACCAGTAAGGCGATCATCGAGAAATGCGCGCTGGAAGGCGTCGAGGGGATCACCAACCACATGTCGACGGTGTCGGCGGGGTTGGCCGAGACGATTCGCGAGTGGTTCAGCGCCCAGTCGGGCGGCACGGCGGTGGAAGAGGCCCCGCCGGTGGATCTGCAGAAGGCCCGGGCCAAGCGACGCGATCGTCGGCCCAAGAAGGAGAAGGCCGCGGACAAGCCGGAGGCGGAAGCCGCGGAGCCCGCGCCTGTGACCGAACCTGCGGAAGCGCCGCCGGAGGAATCGGCGGAGGCTCAGCCGACGGCCACACCCTCCGAGGCACCGCCCGCGGTGGCGGCAGAAGCGGAATCAGCGCCTGTCGCCGAAGCGCCTGCCCCGGTGGTGGAGGCAGAGCAGAGCCCGACGGTTGCCGCGGCGGCCCAGGTGGTCGAGACCGTCATAATCGAGAAACCCAAGGAGAAGGAGAAAGAAGGGTCGCGTAAGAAAGAGGCCGACCGGATCGCGCCGGCCGGACCGCAGAACGTCCCGGCTCCGGCGCAGATGAAGGGGCCGCGGATCGTCGGGTACGCCAAGCCGGATGTGATCGAGCGTCCCGTGCCGAGAACGCAGCGGCCGATGCCCGTCGCCGGCCAGGGCTCGGATCATCCGGACGTTGTGAGCCGATCGCGCAAAGGGGGCAAGGGCAAGGGCAAGGCGGAGGAGGATGCCAAGGTTCTGCGTGCGCGGATGAATCCCCGGCGATCGCGGAGTTCGCTGGCCGAGGTGGGTGAGCGGCTTCGGGAATGGAACGAGCGTGACCTCCTGGAGCGCCAGGAGCGACTGCACGAGGCGACGGGCCGGGGGATTCATGCCCGGCGGGCCCGTGAGAAGGCGGCCGCCGCGGCCCCGGGCCACGTCGCGCCCCGCAAGACCAAGGCTCAGGTCAGCGAGCCGATCATCGTGAACGAGTTGAGTCTGGTGACCGGCATCGGCCTGAACCAGCTTTTCCCGAAGTTCCAGCGCGAGCACAACATGCTTGTTAACCGTAACAGCGTGATTCCGACGGAACTGGCTCAGGCGGTGTTGGCCGACTTCGGGATCGAGCTGGAGGCGATCAAGCCGAAGACGCGGCTGGAGCTGCTGAAGGAGGGGTGTGAGGCCCGCGAGCGGGCCAATCTGCAACCCCGTCCGCCGGTGGTGACCATGCTGGGGCACGTGGATCACGGCAAGACCAGCCTGCTGGATGCGATTCGCAAGACTTCGGTGGCGGCCGGCGAGGCCGGCGGTATCACCCAGCATATGGGGGCGTACCGCGTGAAGCGGGGCAACCTGTCGGTGACATTCCTGGACACGCCGGGCCATGAGGCGTTCACGGCAATGCGGGCCCGCGGGGCGGACATGACCGACGTGGTGGTGCTGGTGGTGGCGGCGAACGACGGCGTGATGCCCCAGACCGTCGAGGCGGCCAACCACGCCAAGGCGGCCAGGAAGCCGATCGTCGTGGCCCTGAACAAGATCGACCTGCCGGGCGTGGACCTGAACAAGGTTTACGGGCAGCTTGCGGAGCTGGAGCTGGCCCCGGCGGAATGGGGCGGCGAGACGGACGTGATCAAGACGTCGGCGACCACCGGGCAGGGGGTCCAGGAACTGGTCACCCATCTGACGACGTTGACGGAACTGCTGGACCTGAAGGCGGACCCGATGCTTCCGGCCCAGGGTGCGGTGATCGAGGCGCAGATGCAGTCGGCGGTCGGGCCAATCGCCCGCGTGCTGATTCGCGAGGGGACGCTGAAGCGAGGCGATTTCCTGGTATGCGGGCCGGCCGCCGGGCGCGTGCGGCTCATCCGGGACGACAAAGGGAAGCCGATGACTTCGGCGGGCCCCTCCATGCCGGTGGAAGTGGGGGGACTGGATGCCGTTCCGAACGCGGGCGACCTGTTCTACTGCGTGAGTTCGCTGCAGGAGGCCAAGGACATCGCGGGCGAGGCGGCCAACCTGCGGCGGCAGGAGCAACTCCAGCAGATCCGCAAGCCGCGGACGCTGGACGACCTGTTCGCCCAGCGAACCAGCGGCAAGGTGCCGGAACTGAACCTGATTATGCGGGCCGACGTCCAGGGCTCGGTGGATGCGCTGCTCAAGGTGTTGAACGATATTCCCGACGAGCAGGTGAAGTTGAATTTCCTGCACACGGGCATCGGCGGCGTGACGGAGAGCGACGTGGTGCTGGCCAGCGCCAGCAACGCGATGATCGTCGGGTTCAACGTCACGGTGGACACCGGCCCGCAGAAGCTCGCCGACCGAGACGGCGTTGACGTCCGGCTGTACCGGATCATCTACGAGGTGGCGGACGACATTCGCAAGGCACTGGAAGGCCTTCTTCCTCGGGAGCGCAAGGAGGAGTTTCGCGGCCGGGCCGAGGTGCGCGAGGTCTTTCGCGTGTCCCGTGTGGGAGTGGTGGCCGGCTGCTTCGTGACCGAAGGGACAATCGCGCGGTCGAATGTGCTGAAGGTCATCCGCGACGGCACGATCATCATTCCGACACAGGAGGATGTTCGTCGCGAACGGCACCGGGGCATCGCTTCGCTGAAGCGGTTCAAGGATGATGCCCGCGAGGTGCGTACGTCGATGGAGTGCGGCATCCGCGTCGAGGATTTCGACGACGTTAAGCCGGGCGACATCATCGAGGCCTACGAGGTGGTGGAGACGGCCCGGACGCTTGGCTGATGGAGGCGCCGGCGCTGGCGGCGACGGTCATGAGTCGCATGGTGATCGGAGCTCTTCAATTAAAGCTGGCGGTGTTCGGTTCGACATCGCTGAAGGACAAGCGCCGGGTGATCAAGAGCCTCAAGGACCGGTTGGCCGGGAAGTTCAACGTGTCGGTCGCCGAAGTCGGGTCGCTGGATCACCGCCAGCAGGCGGAGGTGGCGATCGTATTGGTGGCCAACGACCGGCGGTTCGTGGAGAGCTGTCTGGATACGATCGTGAACTACGTCCGGCTGGACCCGGCCGCGTCGCTGGTGGACTACGAGAGCGAGTTGTTCTGATCGGCAGGTGGCGGTCATGAAATCGTATCGGCCGCAACGGGTGGCCAACGTGGTTCGGGAGGTTGTCAGCGACGCCATCGCCAACCGACTCAGTGACCCGCGGATCGCGCCGTTGTCCAGCGTGACCCGGGTCGAGATGAGCGCCGACCTGGAGAACGCCAGGGTGTACATCAGCGTGATGGGCTCGCCGACGGCCCAGCGGCGCACCATGCAGGGGCTGGAGTCGGCGGTCGGCCTGGTGCAGCGCATGGTGGCCCGGGAACTGCCCATCCGGCATTGCCCGCACCTGAGCTTTCACCTCGACGAGTCGATCAAGCGTGCGGCCGAGACGATCCGCATCATCAACGAGACGATGGCCGAGTATGAGCCGAAAGACCACCTGGACACGGAGTCCCAAGGGGACGCCCTGCCGGATGAGTCCGAGGGAGAAGACGCATGAAGCGTGGCAGCGATTACGCCAAGCGCATCAAGCGCCTGTATCACGATCTGGTGAAGAAACATGGCCGGCCCGGGCCGCACGAGGCGGGAGACCCGATCGATCAGATGGTTGTCGGGATTCTCTCGCTCAATACGTCGATCGCCAAGGCTCAGGCGGTGTACAAGAAACTCCGGCAGCAGACGGTGGACTTGAACGAGTTGCGGGTGACGCCGGCCATCGAGATGGCGGAGGCGATCGGCGACGGTGTTCCTCTGGCGGCGTCCAAGGCGGAGCGAGTCGTGGGTGCGCTGAACGCGGTGCGTCGGCGCCAGGACACGCTGGATCTGAACTTTCTCCGGCAGCGCGGCCGGCGTGAGGCCCGGGAGTATCTGGAGTCGCTGGGCGGCGTCGGGCCGACCGTGGCCGCCCATGTGGTGTTGTTCAGCCTGGGCGGGCACGCGATTCCGGTGGACGACCTCACGTTGTACGTGTTGCGCAAGGAGGGCCTCATTGACAATCATGCCGACGCCGCGACCGCGCAGGGTTTTCTGGAGCGGTTGATCGCGTCGTCGGAAGCGGCGGATTTCGTTCAGTTGTTGAGCCGGCACGTGAGCGCCTATGCCTCGCGCGTCCCGGTGGAGAAGCTCTCGGACCTGCTTCATCCTCCGGCCCCCAAGCCGTCGAAGCCGGCGGCTGAGCCGCCCGCGCCGGCGGCGGCCGAACCCGCCCCCAAGGCGGCGCCCAAGGACAAGAAGCCGTCGAAGAGCCCGGCCAAGGCGCCGGTGCACAAGAAAAAATAGACCGTTGAGGAGTTAACGTGTGAGTCAGGAGCAGATACTCAAGCTGGGGATCTCGAAAGGCAGTCTGTTGGACTCGACGATTGACCTGTTTGCCCGGGCGGGTTTCAACATCCGGAGTTCGTCCCGCGGTTATTACCCGTCCGTGGACGACCCGGAGTTGTCGTGCGTGGTGTTCCGGGCCCAGGAGATGAGCCGGTACGTCGCGGACGGGGTGCTCGACGCCGGTCTGACGGGATACGACTGGATCCGTGAGAACGGAAGCGACGTGCACGAGGTGTGCGAACTGGCCTACTCCAAGGCGACGTCGCGGCCGGCCCGGTGGGTGCTGGCGGTGCCCGTCGAGTCGAAGGTCCGGTCGGTGAAGGACCTGGAAGGCGGGCTGGTTTCCACGGAACTGGTCAATGTGACCCGGGAGTTCTTCGCCGGCCGGAAGGTCAACGTCCGGATCGAGTTCAGCTGGGGGGCGACCGAAGCCAAGGCCCGCCTGGTGGACGCGATCGTTGAATTGACCGAGACGGGCTCCTCGCTTCGGGCCAATAACCTGCGGGTCATCGATGAAGTGTTGTCGTCGTCGACCCGTTTCATCGCCAACCACGAGTCGTATAAGGACCCGTGGAAACGGGAGAAGATCGACTCGATCGTGCTGTTGCTGCGCGGGGCGATCATGGCCAAGTCCAAAGTCGGGATGAAGCTCAATGTGGCCAACGAAAACCTGGCCAAGATCGTGAGTATTCTTCCGTCCGAGTTGTCGCCGACCGTTTCGCCGCTGGCAAACAGGCAGTACAGTGCGGTCGAAGTGATCGTTGACGTCGTGGTGGAACGTCAGCTCATTCCGCAGCTTCAGAAAGCCGGTGCTTCCGGCATCATTGTGTATCCGCTGAACAAGGTGCTCCCGTAACACTTGCGATGCGGGGATGGCGCGAGGCCGACTATGAGTGCCCTGGCGAAGAATCCGGATTCTGCTGGGCGAAGGTCCGGGACCGCGGTGGTCCTGGGCTTCGTCGTTGCCTTGGCGGGTTGTCTGGCGGCCGGCTGTGCCGGTCCGCGACTGACCCCGGACTCTCCTGAGGCCCGATTGTTCGGGCCGTTGCCGCGACCATCGACCTTCAATCTCCAGCGGGCGATGCTGCCGCTGGCCCAAGTTCCAGACGGGCCGTCGGCCCCGGGCCGGCCGCAGCGGGCCGGGGGTGTTGAACTGCCTCGCCAGGCGCTGCAGCGCCTGGAGGAGGCGCGGCGACTGTTCGCCGAACAGCGGTTCACGGAGACGATCGGCGAGCTGAACACCGCCCTGCGGTACCATGCCGACATCCATGAGGCTCACCAGATGCTGGCATTGGCCAGCATGTTCGCCGGAGACACCCGCCAGGCCCGCGTCCATGCTGAGCGGGCCATTGAGTTGAAGCCGGACGACCTGCCATGTCACTACGTGCTGGGTCGGCTGGCAGAGCAGGCCGGGGGGCGTGCCGAGGCGATCAGACGATACCGGACGGCCCTGCTGTGTGAAGTGCCCGCTTCGTTCGCCAGCTACCGCGCGCTCGTGGGTTACCACCTGGGGCTGTTGCTGGAGCAGGAGGGGTACTTTGCCGCCGCGGCCGAACAGCTTGCCGCTTTTCAGCAGGCGGCGACGGAAGCGACGGCCGAAGGTGCCCCGGAGAACCCGGAGTTGGCGAGTGTGATCCGCGTGCACCTGGGCGCGGCCATGCTGACGCTGGCCCGGTGCCAGGGGCTGTTGGAACGTTACGCGGCGGCGGCTGACGCGCTGGCCGCCGCGGTCAAGCTCTCGCCGAAGGATGGGGCTTTGCGGAGTGAGTGGATCTGCATGCTGGGCAGGGCCGGGCGATGGCCGGAGGCCCAGAAGGCGGTGGCGCATTTCGTGGACGACACCGGCGCGGACAAGGAAGCCGTCGAACTGATGCTGGCGGCGTATCGGGCGGCCGGGCGCCCGGGAGACGCTGCAAATGCGATTGAGAGTCTTGTCGCCCGATATCCAGATAACGTCGATCTCAATCTCTGTTACGTCGACGCTCTCTTGGCCGCGGACCGCGTGAACCGGGCAACGGAGGTTCTGGCTGAGGTTTCGGCCCGCAACCCGGATCGGCCGGAGGTTCGCCTGAAGCTCATCGCCTTGAGCCGGGCTCGCGGCGACTGGGAGATATGGCTGGAGACCCTGGCCCGCGAGTTGGTGGATCGGCCGGGGAACCTCACGGAGGTCGAGGCGGAGCTTGGCCGCGTATCCGCCGCGGTCGCGGAATCCTTCCTGGCTCAGCGGCTCGGCCGGGCAGATGGCGTCATCCCAGCGCCGCAGCGACTGCCGGGAGTGCAAGGCCCCGCCCGGGCGGGAATGGACTATCTATTGGCCAGGCTGGCCCATCGGGTGGGCAAGAAAGAGGATGCCGGCGGGCTATTGGAGGAGTCGGCCAAGCAACTGCCGGGCTTCGCGCCTACGGCGATGGCCCTGGCGCAGCTTCGAATCGAGGCGTTCCGATGGTCCGAAGCACTTGGTTTTCTGGAAGGTGTGAAGTCGGCCGGCCAGAATGACGCGGGCTACCAGCGTCTGCTGGGACAGTGTCACGAGGGGCTGGACCAGATACGCCAGGCGATCGAGCACTACAACAAGGTCATCCAGCTCAATCCTTCGGACGTGGCCACACTGATGCAGCTGGCCCGGCTATACGAACGGCTCGGAGATCCGCGTCAAGCCGGCCGCCAGTACGAGGCGATCGTGGCGGTCGACGACAGCAACCTGCTGGCCCGCGAAGGGATCATTCGTACGCTTTGGTCGGCAGGTGACCAGAGTCAGATGATGCGGCTGGTGGATCTGATCGGCCAGATGCAGCGGCTGGACGCGAACGCGCCCGCGACCCAGCGATGCCTGGCCCTGATCAAGCTGCTTCAGCCGCCACACCCGGATCTGACGGCTTACGTGGCGAGCATCCGCGATCTGGTCGCGGCTTTCCCGGACGACCTGCGCAGCCGTGAGGAACTGGGCGGCGCGTTGATCGCGATGCGCAAGTACGCCGAGGCCGTCCCGGAGATCGATGAGATTCTCAAGCGGGACCCGTTTTCGGAGCGGGCCGCCGAAATGCGGACACTTGTTCTGATGCGGCAATTGGATTTTGAAGGTGCCGCCCGCCAGCTCGAACGCATGCTCGGGTGGTATCCCAACCGTTCGGCATGGCTGGCGGATCTGGCCCAGCTCCGCATGGTTGATCGAGTTTACGACGAGGCAATAGGGATCTGGAGCCGGTTGATCGAGCTTTCGTCCAGGGAGGAGAAGCAGGGTCCAGGCCATTCCACGATGGTTTATCGGGCCAAGCTGATGCATGTTTATCGCCAGGCGCGGCGTTTCGACGAGGCCCGGGAGTTGGCTGAGCGATGGCTGAGCCAGACTCCGGATCCGCGCAAGTCGCCGGAAAACGAGGCGATCCGCGATCAGCTTCGGTGGTTCGTATTGACGGCCGATGCCGCGGCCGAGGATACGGACCGGTATCTGAGTCGCATCCGTCAGTGG
>DATIKE010000064.1:0-3782 GCA_035477895.1 Phycisphaerae bacterium | reverse complement strand
GATAGTACGGCAAACCATGTGACTCAAGCAAGATCGACCGGGGCCGGAAGGATCGGTTCTCCGGGCACCGGTGGTCCGGCCAGGACGACCCAGGCCCGCCGATCCCGCTTGATGACGTTGAAAGGCGGCAACGGGCAGACGTTATCCAACCAGATCAGGGTCGCGTGCCGGGCATCTCGGTGTTGGCGCCAGAAGGGTGCGACTCCGCCTATCCCCGCATTGAACCGCCGACGAAGCCAGTCGATGCGTGTGGGCGCGAGGTCCCTGAATCCCCTGACGACGCCGGCCGTGGCCACCGCCCGGACCGGACCGGCGCTCTCTTTCAGCCAGAGGAGATCCCCAGGCTTCACCAAACAATGGGGAATATTACCCGTCCTGCTCAGGCGACACTCGATGGTCTTGGTGCCGGCGAGGACGGCATCGAGGTATGCCCGATAAAAAATGGCCAGATGATGCTGTATCACGGTTTTTCTCGTATTTGGCCCCCCATGCCGCCCGGATCTCCAGAAAAGGCGGCCGGGGACGAGAACATTTTCACTGAAATTGCGCGATCTGGACTACCGCTCACACTTTAACCGATGTACAATACCAACGAGTTAGTTTAACACTGAGTGCATAGAAAAGGACGACAATACCCATGCCCGTCAGACATCACGTTAAAGTACTGATTGTTGACGACGATCCGCAGGTCTGCAAGACCGTCGGCAAAATCCTCCAGGAGAACGATTACCAGATCCAATCGTTCACCCAACCGCGACAGGCACTCCAGGCAGTTCGAAAAACTCCCTTCGACATCGGCCTGATCGACATCAAGATGCCGAACGTCAGCGGCGTCGAACTGGTCGAGAAGATCAAGGCCGAGGACGACCGGGTCGCCATGCTGGTCATGACCGCCTACCCCGACGTCCAGAGTGCGGCCGAGACGATGCGCCTCGGCGCCAGGGACTATATCACCAAGCCCTTCAGCGAGGAACAGCTCCTGGCCGCCATCGAGCGGATCGCCCTGGAACTGGGCCTGATCTACACCAACGAGCATGAACTGAATCGGCTCATCGGTCAGCGCATCCGCCGCGAGCGACTCAAGCAGAGCCTCACGCTTCGTCAGCTTTCGGAACGGTCCGAACTGACCACCTCCCAGCTCTCGCAGGTCGAACTGGGCAAGAACGCCGCCAGCATCTGGGCCATGGCCCGGATCTGCGGCTCGCTCGGCAAACAGTTCTGCGAATTGTTTGCAGGACTGTGATGACAGTCCCGGGTAAATCCGGTCGACAGGAAGCGGTACCCGCGCCACTCACGTATGGCGCGCGGCTACGCGCGATCGGCCGCGCAGGGGCATCGACCTTGACAGCAAGCTCCGCGAGATAGGATGATTCAGGCACTTCGGGCGAAACTTCGGGCGAAAAGGAGCACGAATACTTCAACATGACCGCACGCAAGACCCACGCCAGGCGGAAGCGGGAGCCGGCCGCGGCCCCAGTGGTCGAGGTGGACTTCGCGAAGATGGCCGCCCGGATCGCCAGCGATAATCGGGCCGAGGACATTGTGATTCTGGATTTGCGCGGGCTGACTTCGATCGCGGATTATTTTGTGATCGCCACGGGCATCTCGGACCGCCAACTGCGTGCGATTGCCGATGAACTCGAGGCCAAGGGCAAGGCCGTCGGCCAGAAGCCGTTCCAGATCAGCGGGTACGAGAACACCGCATGGGTACTGGTCGACTTCGTGGACGTGGTGGTGCATCTCTTCGACCGCGAACACCGCGATTACTACGACTTGGAACTGCTCTGGGGCGACGCCCCGCGCATCGACTGGGAACCCGCGGCCAAGGCGTGACGGCCAGGCGTCACCGCCCCGGCTTCATTCGGATCACCCGACCCGTCAAGTGATCATGTGCCCGCCGGGGAGCCCGATGGTTGAGGTCCGCCTGAACCTGTCCCACCGAGCGTAATCAGCATCTCCCCTCTGGTAAAGCGGGAAAGACAAATCAGCGGGTCGACCAGTAGTCCACGACCAGCACCTTCTCCAGATGTGGCCGAAGGACCTCGCCAAACTCCTTGTGATCCGGGTGGACGAGGTAGGCGTCGCGGTCGGCCTCGTTGGAAAAAGTGAGGAAGAAGCAGTGGGTGAACCCTTCGGCCCTGCCCTCCGGGCTCACGTCGGTGCCCCACTCGAAGTCGCAGATGGCCTTGATCTTGGCGGGAAGGGACCGGAATGCGTCCTCGACCGATTTGACCTGCACGGGCGTGGTGCCGCCCTTGAAAGCAAAGAGCACGACGTGGCGAAGGACGGGATTATCCTTGGGGCATACGGAGGCCCGCGGCTGTTCCCGGTTCTCGACGTGGGTGCTCGCGCAGCCAGTGAATACGAACAGGCTCATCAAGCACATCAGCAGGCACCGAATCATGATTTGCCCTCCTCAGGCTGGTGTTCGCGGCTCAGAACAAGATGGGCAAGCCCATCCGTCAGGCTACTCCCCACGAGATACTTTACCCAACCGTTCGTTACGCTCCAAGCGATCACAAGTATACAAGTTGCTTTCGAGCGAGCGAATTCAATACCGGAACCGCGCGGCGACGGGCATTCGCCGGCCGACGCCGAAGGCCCGGCTGGTGACCTTGAGGCCGAGGGCGGCCTGCTTGCGCTTGTATTCGCTGGTATCGACGAGGCGGACGACATTTTGGACGGTCTCGGCGTCGTGGCCGGCGGCGACGATCTCGTCGGTGGATTTTTCCTGGCGGATGTAGAGGTCGAGAATCCGGTCGAGCAACTCGTAGGCGGGCAACGAGTCCCGATCGGTCTGGTCGGGTCGCAGCTCTGCAGAGGGCGGCTTGGTCAGGGTGCCTTGGGGGATGATCTCCCGGCCGGCCCGGTCGTTGATGTGCCGTGCGAGGGCGTAGACGGTCATCTTGGGCACGTCGGCGATGACCGCCAGCCCGCCGCACATGTCGCCGTAGAGCGTGCAGTAGCCGACGGCCAGCTCGCTCTTGTTGCCGGTGGTCAGCAGGAGCCAGCCGAACTTGTTGGACAAGGCCATCAGCAGGCCGCCGCGGACGCGGGCCTGGATGTTCTCCTCGGCGATGTCGGGCTGCCGGCCGGCGAAGTGCGGCTGAAGATGCTGCTCGAACGACTCGTGAATCGGGCCGATCGAGATGGTGCGGAAGTCGATGTGCAGGTTACGTGCGAGGGTCTCGGCGTCGCTGCGGCTGTGGTCGCTGCTGTAGCGTGAGGGCATGGCCACGCCGGTGACGGCCTCCGGCCCGAGCGCGGCGGCGGCGATGGCAGCGGTGACGGCTGAATCCACGCCGCCAGACAGGCCCAGCAGGACGCGTTTGAATCCGCACTTGCGGATGTAGTCGCGCGTGCCGAGCACCAGGGCATCGTGGACCGAGGCGATGCTGTCGGGATACGACTCGACACGGTTGCCCGCGGGATTCCTCTGGTCAACGAGCAGGAGGTCCTCGTCGAAGGGTTTGGCCTGGGCGATGACCCGGCCCTCGGCATCAAACGCGGTGGACGCTCCGTCGAAGACCAGTTCGTCGTTTCCGCCGACCTGGTTGACGAAGAGGATCGGGAGCCGGTGCTTGCGGGCCTGGTGGCCGAAGAGCCGAACGCGAAAGGCGTGCTTGTCCTGCTCGAAGGGCGACGCGCTCATGTTGATCAGCAGCCGGGCACCGGCCGCGGCGAGCTGGCCGACCGGGTCGCGCTGGTAGATCCGCCGGCCGACAACCTGCTCGTCGTTCCACAGGTCCTCGCAGATGGATACGCCGATGTTCATGGAGTCG
>DATIKE010000063.1:0-39760 GCA_035477895.1 Phycisphaerae bacterium | reverse complement strand
GAAGTCCGTCTTCTCGACCCGGTTCCGCTCGAAGACCTCATCCGGAATGTAAGGATCGCACGCCAGCACACGCATCTCGAAGCCGCGGCAGAACCGCGCGACCCGATGCCCGACGTTGCCCAGACCGATGATCCCCGCCGTCTTGCCGGTCAGCTCCATCCCCGTGTATCGGTGCCGATCCCAGCCCAGCCGGCGCATGTTCTCGTGCGCCGGGGCGATCTTGCGAACCGCCGCCAGCAACAGGCCCAGCGTCAACTCGGCCGCCGAGTTGGTGTTTTTGCCCGGCGTGTTCAGGACCAGGATGCCCTTTCCAGTGGCATAGTCGACATCGATGTTCGACACGCCCACCGCCGCCCGGGCGATCACCTTCAGCGACGCCCCGCGGTCGATCATCTCCTTGGGAATGTCGGTCTCGGAGCGCGAGACGATCGCGTGGTATCCCGGGATGACCTCTAAAATCTTCTCGTACGGCAGCTCGGGCTGATAATCCACCTCGATGTCGGGCGCGCTCCCGAGCAGATCGAGCCCGACATGGTGAATCGTCCCGGTGATCAGCACGCGGTACATCGACACTCCTGTCAGAGGGCGGCGAAGTTTCTGAGAATGGTCAGCCCTGCCGCCTGGCTTTTCTCCGGGTGAAACTGGGTGGCAAACAGGTTTCCCTGCCGGATCATCGCGGTGAATTCCACGCCGTAAACACACTTGCCGAACGAAACCGCCGTATCGGTCGGCACGACATAATACGAGTGCACGAAGTAGAAGTACCGGGGACAGGACAACCCGTTCATCAGCGGGCAGGGCCGATCCCACCGCAGCTCGTTCCACCCCATGTGCGGTATCTTCAGGTCCCGCCCCCCCGGCAGGCCGGCAAAGTCGAAACGGACGACCTTGCCCGGGATCACCCCGAGCCCGGGGTACTCACCGCCCTCGTAGCTCACGTCAAAGAGCAACTGGAGCCCCAAACAGACTCCCAGAAAAGGCCTGCCTGAACGGGCCGCCGCCACCAGCGGCTCCACCAGTCTCTGCTCGCGCAGTTGGGCGATCGCGTCCCGAAACGCCCCCACGCCCGGCAGGACGACCTTCTCCGCGGAATCGATCTCCGCCGGACTGCTCACGATCCGCGCGTACGCCCCCACGCGCTCAAAACCCTTCTGGACACTTCGCAGATTGCCCATGCCGTAGTCAACGATGGCGATCACGGCTGCCCGGCCCTCCCCGATCACTCGGCCTCAGCCCGGGCGGCCCGGCTCGGATTGAGCGCCCGCACGAGCTGACGGAAAGCCTGGCGCAACCGCTGTTCGTTCTCGACCAGCGCGATGCGCACGCAGCCCTCGCCATTCTCGCCGAATGCGCGCCCCGGCGCAAGGGCCACCTCCGCCTCATCCATCATCCGCATCACAAACTCGATCGTCGACCGGCCCGCAAGGTGCTCGTCCCTGACCCGGGCCCAGACGAACATGCTCGCTCTCGGGGATTCCACCTCCCAGCCGAGACGCCGACAGCCGGCCACCACAACATCACGGCGCTGCTCGTAAACCTTGGCCTGATCGATCACGTCCTGCTGGCAGTGCCGCAAAGCGATGATCGACGCGATCTGGACCGGCGCGAAGATCCCGTAATCGTAATACCCCTTGATCGTCGCCAGCGATTCGACCATCGTCCGGTTGCCGGCGCAGAACCCGATCCGCCAGCCCGCCATGTTGTAGGGCTTGCTCATGGTGATGAACTCGACGCCCACATCCTTGGCTCCCCGTGCGGTCAGGAAACTGGGGGCCTTGTACCCGTCGAAGCACGTCTGGCCATAGGCGAAGTCATGGATGACCTCCACGCCGAACTGCTTGGCCAGGGCCACCACCTTCTCAAAGAACGGCGGATCGACGGTCATCGCCGTCGGGTTGTGCGGATAGTTGAGGATGAGCACCTTCGGCCGGGGATAGAGGTGCTCGACGACGTAACGAACCCGCTCCAGGAATGCGTCGTCGTTGCCCAATGGCACCGAGATGACATTAGCCCCCGCCAGAGCCACGCCGTAAACATGGATCGGGAAGGCCGGGTCCCCCACCACGGCGGTGTCCCCGGGGCCGAGCATCGCCAGCAGCATATGGCTGATGCCCTCCTTGCTCCCGATGCAGGCGACAATCTCGTCGTCGGGATTCAGCTCGACGTCGTAGTGCTCGCGGTAATACCGGGCCACGTCCCGCCGAAGGTTGAACAGGCCGCGAGACACGCTGTAGCGGTGGTTGCGCGGATCGCGCACCGCCTCGCAGAGCTTGTCCACGATGACCTGTGGCGTGGGATCGCTGGGATTGCCCATGCCCAGGTCGATAATATCAATCCCCTGCTGCCGCTTCTTGTGTTTCAGCGCGTTGATCCGCGCAAACAGATACGGCGGCAGACGGGAGATCCGTTGCGAAGGTTGTATGCGGAAGTCGGCCATCACTCTTTCTCAGGAGAGCATGCACTGCTCTTGCCGGGGATAACCCGCGCCACGCGCATGTGCCGTGCCCCGTAAGCCACACGGAATACCCCCGAATGGGTATAACCCCGGATTATACCCTCGGGAAGGAGGACCGGCGAACGCCGGTTGCTTTCACGCCGATGCTGGACATGGAATCAACTGGGAACCCCCCCGACCGTCCCCTCTCGCGAGCCGGAAGGCACGGCAGGCGGTCACTTGGCCGACGCGGCTTCGATTTCCCCGAGTATTCGCGTGGCAGCGGCATTATTGGGATCGACCTGGAGAAGGCGCCGGCACGTTTCCCGGACCTGGTTCGAAAGGCCCAACGCCTGCTGCACATGCGCCAGCTCCTCCAGCAGGCGAGCGTCGTCCCGGGCATCGCCGGAGACGTCGCTCAACACCTTCAGAGCCTCCCGCAAGGCGAGCATGCGGTCCACGGCGGCATGCTCCTGAATTGCGCGGGCCAGATCCACCCGAACCACCGGGTTCGCCTTGCCCTCGTTGATCAGCAGACGAAATGCCTTCTCGTGGGTCCCGTAGTACTGACTGAGCTCTTTCAGCAGAGCCGTACTGTCAGGAGCGTTATTCAAGTTTTTGCGCGCCGACTCGATCGCCCGCAGCGACTCGATGCTGGCCTGCTCCCCATCCCCCCTGACCAAATGCAACTCTGCCAGCAGGTTGTGGTACTTGGCCCGCCCGGGAGCCTTCCTGGAAGCTTCCTTGGCCGCGGCCATGGCCTCATCCATCCGGTCCGCTTTCTGGTGGGCGCGGGCCAAGGCCATATCCACGTCCGGGTCGTTCGGGTTCAACTCCCGGGCCCGGGCAAGCTGATCCATCGCCAGACGCCAATAGGTGCCGTCCAGGTACAATTCCCCCACCTCGAGATGAGCCCGGGCGTCTTTCTTGCCCTCCGAAGAATACAGATAGTCCTTGTACCGGTCGAGTGCCTGAATTCGCCGTTCGGTCGCCGCATAAATGCGGGCCAGACCCAGAAGAGCCTTCGAGTTGGCCGGCTGATGCAGCAGGATTCGATTGAAGCACGGCTCTGCCACGTCGAGCCGTCCCTGATCAATTGCCTGGTTTCCGGCCGCTTGATAGACATCCACCGCCTGCTCGATAAACCGGTCCGCCTGTGCCAGCGTCGCCGCGTCCGCCTCGCCGCCGCGGGCGCGTTCCGCGGAACGTTCATACGCGTAAGCCAACGCGCTCAATGCCCGTAGATTCATCGTATCCCGGGCGGTGGCGGCCAACAGAACCTTCCGCCCCTCGTCGAGCCGACCGGCGGTCACCGCCTTCGAGCCTATGTCGACGAGTTGATCGACGGTCATTCCCGGACGAACGCCCTCGATCCCCTGCAAACTTTCTTCAACCTCCTGAGGCTGGGATGTGGCGGCGACGGCTTGACTCGTCGTCTGGGCCGATGCGACCCCGGACGACGACGCCAGCAGCATACCCAGTGCTGCAACAGCCCGACCGGCACGTCGCGGCCGCCTCAAGGCCGGGCCGCACGCCGCCTGAAGTATCCGGGATGAGCCCATAAAACCTCCCTCTCCCGCGAGGCGCCCCCAGCAGGACTGACCGCCCATCGCGGCTCCAAGGGTCTCCGGCAGAACTTGTGGGGCCGGCAGGATGCCGGACCCACACAAGGTCTTCTTGAAGTTCCCAGGCCCCGACAGGCATTGTTCCGTCATCAATCCTGCAAAAACGCCCGCAGGTCGAATGCAATAATGCAATGCGGAATATAGAAACGTGACGGATGAGGGTCAAGCGGGGGCCTCAGCCCTCGACACACAGCGTGCCGTACAGGGCTTCGGCCTGTACAGGCTCCGCCGCGCCTTTCGGAGCGGGCCCGGCCGGCGTCTGCCCCGTCCGTTCCCGGCGGAGCTTGTCCAACAACAGAACCCACGTCTCCCGTTGATACTCCAGCAGGCCGAGAGCCTCCTCGCCGGCCTCCGGGTTGCGGTCCACACTCGCCTCGACCAGCTTCCGGTAAATGAACGTGTACAGGCCGGCCATCCGCTCGCACAGAGGCCGGTCCACGTCGTAATTCAACGCGCTGGTCATCTCCAGGATGATCTTCTGGGCACGGCTGAGCCCGTTGAACGCGTCTTCCCACTTCTTCCCCCGGATCGCTTCGATCCCCTGCCTCGTGAACCGGACGGCCCCGTCGTAGAGCATCAGATGCAACTGCTCCGGCGCGGCAGTCATGACGGCGTTTCGGAGGTATTCGTTCGAACGGGTATCCATGGCTGGTGTTGTTATCGGCTCGTGACCGACGACGGTTAACCTCTTTCCCCGAAGCCCATTGCCGCGACTGTCAGGTCGAGGCCATCGAGCTGGCCAACTGGGCCAGCGAGGTCAGCGACGACTGCTGGGCCTGAATTCCCGCCAGTGCCGTCTCCATCGCCTGGAACTGGGCGTACAGCCGTTGCTCCTTATGATCCAACAGCTCCTGCATGGACGACACCTGCCGGCCGAACTGGTCGACCCGGTCCTGAAGCCGGTTATTCTCGTTCGGAATCAACCCTCCCGTCGTGGTCATCAAAGTGAGTTCCCGGTTCAGCCGGGCGGCAATCCCCCTATATATCGCCTTGCCGTCCTCGCCCGCCTCGACAAGGCTGAACAGCTTCTTGACGCCTTCGGGGTCCCTGCTCAGCGCGTCCCGGAGCCTCTGTTCCCCGTTCAGGGTTCTGCCCGCCGTGTTCCCCTCGCCCGCCAGCGTCCGCTCCAGCGTCAAACGCGCCGACCCGCTGCTCGAATCGATCATGATGCCCAGGTCGCTGAGGCGACTGAAGCTCACCCCGGACTTGTTCAGGGAAGCGGTGACCATCTGGAACAATCGCGACTGCAATTGCCGGGCGGTGCTTTCGCCGAACAGAATGCCCTTCTCCTGCGTATTCGGATCGTACCGCGTCACCTCATCGATCAGATCCATGATGTCATTGAACGCGGCGATGAAATCCTTCACGGTCTGAACGACAGCCTCGTCGTCCCGGTCCACGGTCACCTGCATTGGCTGATCGCTCGTGCCGACGAGGTTGAGCGTCAGGCCCGGGATCAGGTCCTTGATCGTATTGCTGGAGCTGGTGACCACGACCGCGTTGGGAGAGTTCCGCTCCCCCACCACCACCGTCGCATCCCTGGCCTTGGTCAAGGTGTCCAGCGACAGCGCGGGGATGTCAGTGCTGAAGGTGACCCGGCCTTGAGTACCGGCCGACCGGGACGTCAGGACCAGTCGGTACGGGTTGTCCGGCGTCCCGTCATTCACCAGCGAGGCGGTCACGTGGATGCCGGCATTGTTGATCTTCGTCACCAGGCTCTCCAGCGTGTCGGCCGCACTCACCTGGATTGTTTTGGCAAGCGTGCCCGTCAGTACGCCGCTGCCATCCGCGGTGCCCAGGAGACCGAGATCGGAGGCCGTCCTGCCGTTGGCCTCCTCGGCCACGGTCAGACGACCCGAACCCGTTGTCGTGTCCTGCAGCTCGATCCCGTCGCCGTTGGCGTTGATCCGGGCGGTGACCCCGATCCCCAGGCCGTTGATCGAATTGATCACATCACCGAAAGTCTCGTGCTGGCTCGAGGTCAGCGTCAATGCCCGGCTGACGCCGCCGGCCGTGGTGATGCGAAGCGAGCCGTAGGTAATCCCCTTGCCGGCATTGAGGTCGCCGAGCTTCGTGCTTTCAGCCACGTACTGAAGCTGGAGGTCGTCGCTGACCAGCTTGCCGTCGCCGGCCGACACCAGGCCGAGTCCGGTCGCCATGTCCCCGCCGGCGGTAAAGCTGCCGGTGCCGGTCGTCAGGTCGTTGACGCGAATCCGCGTGCCGCCGTCGTCCACCCGGGCCGACAGCTTGCCGGTCGCATTGAGGACGCCCAGGACGTCCGCCAGCGTTTGCGCCCCCGAGAAATTGAGGCCGTCGATCGTGGTGCCGTCGCGCAACGTGAAACTCAACGAACCCGTCGCCAAGCCGCTGCCACCCTTGAGCGAGGCCAGAAGTACGGTGTTCAGGCCGGCAATCAGGTCGCGCGACGCAAGTCGCCCGGTCGAGTCGAACCCGCCCAGAAGACCCAGGTCGCGGGCCGCCAGCGAACCGTTCAACGCGGTCACGGTGGTCGGCAGGCCGCCCGCTGTGTTGTCCTGAAGAACCAGGCTGTTGTCCGACAGCGTCACCGAGAGCTGGCCGCTATTCCCGGCGGCATACTGGATCGCTTTCACCACGGCCCCGAGAGTGTCCATCCGATACACACCGGCCCCGCGGACCGAAGATGCGGCCACGTCCGCGACGATCCCCAGGTCCGCGGCTGCATAACCGCTCACGTCCTCGATCTTCAGATTCGAGGATGTCCTCCCCGTCGAATCCGACAGGACAATCCCGGCCCCGGTCAGCGAGGTGATCCTGACGCCGATGTTGGCCGCTTCGACTGCATCCTTCACATCCTGAATCGTTTGCGCGCCGCTCAGGTTGATCTCCGCGGATTCACCCGCGCGGTTGGTGATCCGGATCGTGCCCGATCGGACGCCGTGCCCGTCGTTGAGCTGGGCCAGGTGAGTTCCGTAGGACAGATTTGTCGTCAAACCCACGTCGAATGAGTTGCCGTTGGCCAGGGTGAAACGCAGATCCGCCGCGGAATCGCTGAACCGCACGCCGATGCCGTCGTTCAACCGGGCCAACCGGGTCGATTCCGTGAGCGACATGAGGTTTCTGCCCGCGATCGTGCCGGCGGCCGACGATCCCGCGATCCCCAGGTCCGCGGCCGCGTACCCTCCGCCCACGTCCATCACCCGCAGGCCCGTCGTCGAGCCGCCGCTGAGATCCTCGATGACCAGGCGACCGCCGTCCACCCGGGCACGGACGTTCGCGCTGCTTTGGGTGTTGATTGCCTCCAGAACATCGTTGATGGTCGCCGCGGCCGTCAGGTCGACATCCGAGGACGAGCCCGTTCGATCCGTGATCCGAATCACGCCCCGCCTGACGCCCGAACCGCCGTTGAGCACGTTCAGCGATGTCGAGGGAGCCATGTCCGCCCGGGCGGTCTCGAACACCAGCTTGCCCGCCCCGACCGCCGAAGTCCGGTCGCGGAGCCCCCCGGAAACCATCTGGTGCGTGCTGACCAGCGAGCGGACAGTGAACGTCGTTGTCCCGACCGAGGCCCCGCCCGCCGCCGTCGCGCTCAGCACGCTCGGATTCGAACTGACGGCCGACCGTCTATTGAAGAGCGATACCTGACCCAGCGACCCCAGGGATGTCTTGGCCGCCAACAACTTCTCGGCGATCGTCGCGTAGACTGACTGCTGCTCCCTGGTCTTCTCGATCCGCTGTTGAATAAGCTGCAGCGGGCGGGACTCGATCTCCACGAGCTGCTTGACAATGTTCTGGATATCCAGGCCCGAAATCAGCCCGACGCTGCTTTGTATCCTTCCCATGCCCGATCTCCCCGGCGCGCGGTCTGGGCGCCTCAGGTATCATCGGCCTGACGGAATAAGGGACTCCAGCCTACAGTGGACCCCGTGCCACTTGAGGCTTGGCCGCATCTTCCCGTGAAGTTGATATCAGCGTGTTTATGGGACCTTACCGGAAAACCACCGCGTTCCGGGGCTCGCCTCGGCCAATCGCCACGTTTTTCAGCCGCCATACACCGAAGCAAAAAAGAAAACACCAGGCGTCAGAGACAGCCCGGTGTTTTCCGGAGGGGAAAAGCGCTATGTTGTCCGTCCTGTCGGACGGCCGAACTCACATCACACCCGCACCTGCTGAATTAAAAAATCACTGTCACTGTTATAGCCCGCCCGCACCTCCGGCGACCAGGATTCAAAGTCGCGCCTGAGATCGGCTCCTTCTTCTTAGGATTGTCCGCGACCCTCTTCCAAACCCCTCACCCGATTCTAACTCCGCCCTCCTGATATTGCAAGTACGAGACAATCCCTGACATGAAAGTGCAACCGGCCGCGAAGCCGTCCCCGGACTTCGGGCCGGGATAAAAAACTTAACTGATTGTCAAATAATATGTTATCAGCAATGGAGGCCTTTCCGCCCCCGCCGCCCAAGTTCATAATCCCGCCGGTCGCAAAGTCGTCAACGCCTCTCAAATGAGTGCTTGGTTCCTTCCCCAGATCGGTGGAAGTCGGCCAAGGTGGCCGGGAGCTGCTCCGTGCATGAATGAAGCTGGGCTGGCCGATAATAGCTCAGTGGCGGACAAGATCGTGAACAAATCCGAGCTCCTCGCCCAGGTGGCGGCAGCCCGAGCGGCGGGGCAGACCATCGTCCACTGCCACGGCTGCTTCGACATCGTTCACCCCGGCCATGTGCGATACCTCGAATTCGCCCGCCGGCAGGGCGACCTCCTGATCGTCTCCCTCACTGGCGACGCCCAAGTCGCCAAGGGCGACCAGCGCCCCTACATCCCCGAGGAGTTGCGTGCCGAGAACCTGGCCGCCCTCGAAGTCGTCGGCCTGGTATACATCAACCCCCAGCCGACCGCCGTCGAGCTGCTGAAAGAACTCCGGGCGGACGTCTATGTCAAAGGCCGGGAGTACGAGAAGGAACCGCATCCCGACTTCGCCGCCGAGCGCGAGGTCGTCGAGGGGTACGGCGGTCGTGTGGTCTTCAGCAGCGGTGACGTGGTCTTCAGCTCCACCCGGCTGATCGAGTCAATGGACCGGGACCCGCAACTGCAATCGGCTCGCCTGGGGTGTCTCTGCGGCCGACACAGCATCGACCGGACAAACGTCAACACCCTCATCGACGCGTTCGCCGGGCTGAAAGTGCTCGTGGTGGGCGACGTGATTCTTGACCGCTACGTCATGTGTGACGCCACCGACCTGGCCAGCGAAGCACCCATGATGACGCTGACCCGACTGGAGGAGCGGCGGTACGTCGGCGGCGCGGGTATCGTCGCGCGACATCTGGCCGGCCTCGGGGCCAAAACGTTCGTGCTCAGCACCACCGCCACGGACGCCGTCTCGGACCACGTCCGGGCCATCCTCGAAAACGAGTCCATTCAGGCACGGCTGATCCCCTGCCGTGCCAGCCTGCCGGAAAAAACCAGGTACCTCGTCGAGACCTCAAAGCTTTTCCGGGTCGAGGACGGTCAATCCCAGCCGCTGGACTCCGTCGCCGAGCGTGAAGCGATCGCCTGGGCCCAGTCCGTGGTCGACCGGGTCAACGCGGTCATCTTCTGTGATTTCGGCTACGGCACGATCACCGCGGGACTGCTGGATCAGCTTCGGACCCTTCTCGGCGGGCACCGGCACGTGGTCACGGCGGACGTCAGCGGCCAGCGAGGGCGACTGCTCGGATTCCGCGACGTGAACCTGCTCTGCCCGACCGAGCGGGAACTGCGCCTGGCCTTGCATGATTTTGAGAATGGCCTGTCCAACGTCGCCTGGACGGCAATGGACACCACGCGGGCCAGGCACATGCTGGTGACGCTGGGCAAGAAGGGCGTCGTGGTTTTCGATCGTCAGTCGCAGGACCCGTCCTCGCCCGAGTGGCGGCAGCGACTGCGAAGCGAGTATCTGCCGTCGTTGGCCGGCCAGGTAACCGATCCGCTGGGCTGCGGCGACGCCCTGCTGGCAGTCGCGACGCTGACCCTGGCCGCCGGCGGGAATCTCATGCAGGCTGCCTACCTCGGCAGTGCCGCCGCGGCCATCGAGATCAAACAACTCGGCAATGTCCCGCTGGACGCCGGAAGCCTGCGCCGCTGGCTGGCCGGCCGAATCGAACTGGGTGAACGGCGGGCATTACGCACTCCGCCGCCGCGAGCAGGCCTCGACGTTGCGATCCGGGAACGCCGACTTGGCCCACGCCGCATCCGGGTTCCCGTGGTCACCCCGGTACAGTCCGATCGGCCGACGACCACCCTGCCGAGGACCGATCGGCTGCCCGTCAGCCCGAACAAGATGCAGGCGGCCCACGAACCGTGATCCACGACGCAGGGCAATCCGTCACCGACCACCGGCCGCAGGTCTCCTTCATCCTGGCCACACACAACCGTCGCGAGGCGGTAAAGACCACACTGGAAAACCTCCTGACTATTCGCAATGAAGCGGCGGGCACGGAAACCATTGTCGTGGACAACTGTTCCCGCGACGGCACGGCCGACATGATTCGCGGATCGTTCGCCGGTGTTCGCCTGATCGCATTGAAGAACAATATCGGAAGCTGCGCCAAGGCGGTGGGCGTCGACCGGGCGGCCGGTGAATACATCGTGTTCCTCGATGACGACTCGCATCCGCGGCCCGGCAGCATCGCCCGGATGATCGAACACTTTCGAACCAGTCCGCGCCTGGCCCAGGCCGGTTTCACCGTGCACCTGCCCGACGGCCGGCGCGAGGGCGGCGCCCTGCCGGACATCCACGTCGGCTGCGGCGTGGGTTTTCGCCGTAATGCTCTTCGCAAGGCAGGAGGCCTCGACCGGACGCTGTTCATGCAGGCCGAGGAATACGACCTCAGCTTCCGTCTGGTCCGCGCCGGGTTCGAGATCGCCGTGTTCGACGACCTGCATGTCGAGCACCTCAAGACGCCGCAGGCCCGGCTGAGCTGGCGGACCGTCTACCTCGACACCCGCAACAACCTGCTCGTCGCCGCCCGCTACGCGCCCGATCGCCGGCTGCTGCCCCTGCTGCAGGACTACACGCAGCGATACCGCTGGATCGCGGAATCAGCGGGCCAACTCCGGGCCTATGCCCGCGGTCGGCGCGAGGGCTGGAGACGCCTGCGGAGCGAACGGAATCGCTTCGCACGATGGCGGCTCACCGGTCCGCAGTTCGAACGTCTGTTCCGATTCGAGGAAATCAAGCGAAGAATGCGGGCCCTGGCCGACAGCGGGGTGCGCCGGATCATCCTGGCCGATCTGGGCAAGAACATTTATCCGTTCGTCGCCGGGGCGAAGGCCGTCGGTTTGCGCGTCCTCGCGATCGCCGACGATCGTTTCTCCCGGCCCGCCCGATGTTATCGCGGCCTGCCCATCCTGCCCGTGGCCGACGCCCTCGCCACATCGCCGGATGGTGTCGTCATCTCGAACACCGCGCCTGTTTCTGCCGCCGACGACGCCCGACGAATCGCCGCGGCCTGTTCCCGCCCGGTCCACAACTGGTTCGCCGCGGGAACGTGACTGAGGCCGTCTTTTCTACTTCCACACACCGGGAATTTCGCATCCGCAGTCGGGGCATCGGCCGTCCTTGAGGCGGTTTTCCTCGATCGTGAAGCCCCATCGCCGGATAAGCGTGGCCCGGCAGCCCGGGCAGAATGTGTTCTCTCGATTGCCCATGCCGCCCGGCCGATTGCCGCAGTAGACGAACCGCAGGCCGGCGGCCAGCCCGATGTCGTGTGCCCGGATCAGCGTTTCCGCCGGCGTCGGCGGCGGGTCGGTCATCTTGTAATCCGGATGAAATGCGGTCACGTGCCACGGGATACCCGGATCGACCCCGGCCAGGAACCCGGCGACGCGGCCCAGCTCCTGGTCGCTGTCGTTCAGCGTCGGCACCACCAGCGTCACCACCTCCACCCAGAAGCCCATCTCCTTGAGCCGCGCGATCGTGTCCAGCACCGCCCGCAATGTGCCGCCGAGCAGGCGATAGTGGCGGTCTTCGTAGCACTTCAGGTCCACCTTGTACAGGTCCGCGTACGGCCGGAGGAACTCGAGCACCTCGGGGGTTGCGTTGCCGTTGGAGACGAATCCGCAGCGGATGCCGTGCGGCCGAAGCCGCTTGAACACCTCCGCCGCCCAGTCCGCGGTGATCAGCGGCTCGTTGTACGTGCTGACCGCCACCGGCGTGCGATGCCGCACGGCGAGGGCGGCCAGTTCGTCCGCGCTGATGCGGTGAGGCATGGTCGTCGCATTTTTGTCGCGCAGGGCCTGCGACGAGATCCAGTTCTGGCAAAATGAACAATGAAAATCGCAGCCCAACATGCCGAACGAAAGGGCGTCGCTGCCGGGCAACACGTGGTAGAAAGGTTTCTTCTCGATCGGATCGACGTTCAAGCCGGCCACATAGCCCGCGGGCACCCGCAGCTCTCCGCCGTGATTGAACCGCACCCGGCAGACGCCGGCCTTGCCGTCGGCGATCCGGCATCGGTGAGCACAGGCCAGGCACTGCAGAACCCCGTCCGCCGCGGCCCGGACCAGCTCCGGCGCCGATGGCATCGTGCACTCCGCCAGAATATCCTGAAGCGTCGGGGCCATCTCGAACCCGCCCGTGTTCAAGCCGGAATAATGACGTCAACAACATTATAGCGACAGGGCTTCGCGCCCGGCCCTGTTGGAGCCGGGACTATCCGTCTCCCGGCGTATGGACCAGGCGCGTTCGCACCGTTAGAATGACCGATGCCGCTGAGGCGAAATACATCCCTGCGAGGCCCACATCATGCGACCAAACCCTCCTGCAGTACGCCTGTCCCGATCCATCGGATGGCTGATCGGCATCATCTGCGTTTTGTGGATCGCCTGCGACCGTGACGACACAACCCCAACACAAACCGCGACACCCGCTTCCCGGCCGACCACCGCGACCGCCCCGGCACCGGTGCCCGCGGACTCCCGCGATGACCCCGCCGCCCCCCGGGCTTTGCCAAGCTCCGACGACCTGCCCGGCTGGGTCAAGATCGAGCCGATCCGAGTGGTCGACCCCGCGCGGATCGATACTCTCATCACTGACGCCTCCGTTCTCCAGGCCGCACGGGCTTATCGCCTCGACCGCTGCGCCGGCTGCACGTACGCGTCGCCTCCTATCCGGGCAACGACCCTGCTTTTCGAGTTGACCGACTCGGATGAGGCCTTCGGCCTGTTCAGCGTCCTGACGCGGCGGGCGGGCCTTCGACCGCGGCCGGAAGACGGCATGATGATCGAACACCGACGGTCGGGTGACCGCACAACAACGGTCGGCTGGCAGGGCCGAACATGCCTTGTCCTGGATGCAGCCCAGGCCACCGGCGAAGACCATATTCAATCCGTGGATCTTCTGGCCCGGCGGATTCTGTTCAGCGTGCCGGCCTCCGACCCGCCGTTCATCATGCGGGCCATCCCCGGAGCCAAGCTGGCGAACGGCAAAGTGTGGATGGTCCGCCGAACGTCGACGCTGAACAGCACAGCCCTGCCGGCGCTGACACGCATCGCCTCGGCGGGCCTGGATGACGTGCTCGGCCTGACCGGCGAGCCGCGGCTCTGGATCGCCGCCCTGGGAGAGTCCGCCGACCCGCAAACCCCCACCGCCGAGCCTGCTTTCTCGGAGACACTATTACCCTCTTCAGAGCACCTTGTCTGGCTCATCCGGTACGACGACGATGCGGCCGCCCGCCGGGCCTTCGAACGCTATCAACAGCACCTGCTCGCGGGCGATGCGGACCATCGGCGCCGGACGATCCTCAGCGAACCACGGGGGCCCTTTCTGGCGGGCAGTTGGACCGCGACCGCCGAAGCCGCCGCCCCTCTGCTGCCAACATTGCTGGACATGCTGCCGGCCTCGACGAACCTCCCTGAGACACGCCGACCCGCCGCACCGGTCGGCACCAAAGCCGCAGGCTGACCCAGGGGGGCCATGAGTCGACCAACCAGCCATCGGCAGGGACAGAATCTGATGCTGTGCCCCCCCTATCCACCACGACCGTCGGCGAGCATGCCGACCCCGCAATGCCGATCCGGGTATCGCCTCAACACACTATTGTCCGCCACCCGGTTCATCATCGCCACGATATACCTGGCCGTCTGGATAGCACCGGTCGGCGGTCAAACTGCCGACCAGACCGCCGCGCCTCCTCCGCCCCAGGACAACCCCTACGCGGCCGTCCTCCACGTCTCCGAAGAAGCCTCCACGCTGCTGAAACGAGCCGAGGACGGCATCGAACGCCAGGACTGGAAGCTGGCCATCGACTCGCTTCAGCGGATCGTCGAGTTGCCGGGCGAGCACATCCTGTCGGGCGACGGCCGGCTTTACGAGTGCGCTCGAGACCTGGCCATCAAGCGGATCGGCCAACTACCCGAGCCCGGGCTGCGAACGTATCGTCTCGTTCACGATGGCGAGGCGGCCGCCCTGTTCGACCGGGCCCGGCAGCAACACGATCCGGCCGCGCTGAAAACTATCGTGGATCGCTTTGTCATGACCCGCGTCGGCCCGCAGGCTGCCGTCACGCAGGCCGACTGGATGATGGACGCAGGCCGTTTCGATGAGGCCGCCAGTCTGCTCGGCAAGGTGCAGTCTCTGCGCATCCCCTCTGACCTGCCCGAATGGGTGATACCCGCGCGCCTGGCCGTCGCTCTCACCTTGAGCGGCCAGCCCCGACGCGGCCGACAAACACTCGATCGGCCCACTGCGACCCGCCCCGGCGATGCACGCACCGCGTCCAGCCCGGCGCTCGAGCACATCGGCGCGTGGCTGAAACACCAAGGCACGGAACCCGTCCTCCAGCGGCGGTCCGCGTGGCCGTTCAGCCAGGGCGATCCGGCACGTACCGGGCGAATGGACGCCGTCGAGCCCACTTTCACTGCCGACCGCAACCGGCGCGTGCCACTGGGCGTCTTGCCACCCCGAGAAGGCCTCGATGCCATTCAATCCTACGCGGCCGGCCGGGGCTGGTGGCCCGCCGCCCGCCCCGTCACCGACGGCCGAACCCTGTATCTCAAGGCCGGCGGCGCGCTGACCGCAATTGACCTGGAAACTTTCGAACCCTTGTGGTCCTCCCAACCACTGACCGGCGACCCGTTTCTTGCCCGGGGGCGAACCGAGCCCCAACCGATGTGGATCATCCAGCCGGATGAGCCTGCCCGGCAATACGACAACCATCCGTTCGTGCGCGAGATGTATCGCGACAACGTGGGATCATCCGTCTCGCTGGCCTTCGGCCTGGCGCTGACCGTCGAGTGGCCCGGTGAGCCGCCGCCGGTGCCCGCGCTCTGGCTCGACGACGGCCGACCCGACATCGTCCAGGTCCAGTTCGATGCCGGCAGGCCCGCGCCCAACAGGATCGCCGCATACAACGCCGCCACCGGCAAGCTGGAATGGTCCACGGATTCGGCCGGCGGCGAGGGCGAGCCGGCCGGTCTTCAATTCCTGTCCCCCCCAATACCCCTCGGACCCTCTCTTCTCGCGCCGGCTCGCGTTCAAAACGACTTGTATGCCGTGCTCCTCGATCCGGCCACAGGCCGGCTGACCCGCCACGTCTATCTCTGCGGCGTCGGCGGAGGGGTTTTCGACAGCCTGCAAGCGTGCGAACCCTGCATCGCCGACGGAACTGTTTACCTCCCCACCAGCCGCGGAGCCCTGGCCGCCCTGGATGCAAGCGACGCCTCCATCCGCTGGATACTGCGGTACGACAAGACCGCTCGAAAAACAAGCTCAACCTGCTGGCAGGCCCCACAGGCGGTGGCCGCCAGCGACCTTCTCCTGCTGGCACCCCCGGACGCCGACCAGTTGCTCTGCATCGACCGGGTCACCGCCCGCATCCGCTGGACCGCCGAGCGGAAGGATCTTCAGTGCATCATCGCGGCCTCCGACCAATTGGTGTGGCTGGGCGGACGGCAGATCGTGGCTCTGGACCTGTCCACAGGCCGACCCGCCTGGGTTCAGCCTGTTTCCCGACCCAGCGGTCGGCCCATCCTCTCTGGTGACCGACTCTATGTGCCGACCGAGGCTGGGCTGGTCGCGATCGAGGCCGCCACCGGCAAGCAAATCGACATCCTCAAGCCTCTACCGGGCGATCGGCTTGCAAACCTGCTCGCCTTCGACTCCGCCCTGTTCGTGGCCGACGGCTTCAGCATCCGCAAGGTCCACGATCTCAACCAGGGCTATCAACAGGCTGTCGCCGTCCATCGCGCCGACCCCGCGGATGGTTCCAAGGCGATCCGGCTGGCATCAATGGAGCTGCTTCGGGATCGCCCGGCCGACGCTCTGGCCGCCCTGGAGCACGTCCCGCCCGCGTTTGCCCAACAGGACCCGCACCGCCATCGCCATCTCGCCCACCTTCGTGTGTCCGCGATGTTGAAGCTCGCGGCCGCCGACTCGACGACCCCCGACAGGGCTCGCACGCTGTTGGAGCAGGCCCGCCAAACCGCCGCGACCAGTCGCGACACCATCGATACGGCCCTGGCCCTGGCCGACTTCCACTTCCGACAGGGCAGGCCCCTCGATGCCTGTCTGACGCACCTGTCCCTCATGCTCAGTTCAGCCGGGGACGATCTCGTGAGCGAGAGTGATGATTTCGAACGCCGGGCTCGCGAAATGGCGGGCGACAGGCTGACCACGGCGCTCGCCAGGCTTTCACCCGATCGGTCAGCCGAGTTTACCCGCCGGACCCGCGATCGCCTGAATGCCGCCGCCACGCAACACGAAGAGCATTTCGTCCTGTGGCTCTCCGAATGCGACGCCTGCGGTCCCGTCGCCCACCAGGCCGCCCTGCAACTGGCCGCATGGGCCATCGAGGCCGGCCGATTCGAGGCGGCCGAAACCCTCCTCATCCGCGTGCTGCGTCACGCCGACGCCCCGGGTCTCAAGGCCGAGGCCGCCGCCCGCTTGGCAACCATATACCTCCAGCCGGAAGATCTGCACCAGCCCGTGGCCGCCGCGGAACTGCTCGACCGGCTGGCCGACGACTTCGCGTCCGAGACTCTATCAGACTCTATCCTTCATGCGTTTCCAGGATTCCGGGCGGAAAGCGACCGGTCGACGGCCTCTCTTACCGCCGGCCGGATCGCAAGCCGGCTGCGCTCGCTCCTGGATTCGCGTCTGCTGGCCGACCACCGCCGGCAACTTGCCCCCGTCCGGCTCGGACCGCCTCTTTCGTCCACCCCGACCCTCAACCGCAACGCCAGGCCCGTCGTGCTCCACAACGAGCCGCTGGAGCCCCTGCTCGGAAAGCGGCTGCTGCTGGCCGATCGCGCCCGGCTCGAAGTCCTGGACATCGCCGACCAGAAGCTGCTGTGGCCTGTCGAGCTGCGGCTGCTCAATGAACTCACCGTCCAGTCGCAGACCGAGCAGGAATCCATGCCGCAGCCTTTCCCCCGGCCCGGAAGCCCGTACATCAGCCGGGCCAAGGCCCTGCTGGAGGGCCAGACACTTCTGATCAACAGCCCGCTGGGCCTTCATGCCGTCGGGGCGCTGACCGGCCGGCGGCTCTGGTCCCGGCTGTTCGACGCGCCCTGCCTTCCCAACCAGGACCCGGCCGACTCCGACGCCTGGTTCTGGGCCGAGGACGGCTTCCTCGCCACCGTCGATGCGGGCAGTCGGCTCGAAGTCTGCCACACCGAGTCCGGCCAGCGCATCCTCTGGCGGCGGACCAGCCCCCGCCGACGATGGCACTGGGTCCGGGCCCGGGGCGGATTCCTGGCCGCCATGGACGCCGACCTCGAACAGGTCGACCTCTTCCGGGTCCGCGACGGGACGGCCGTCGGCCGATGCCTATTCACCCAGCCGCCCGACAAGGTGAGCGTGACACTCTATTCAGAGGTTATATGTGGACCAACCTCCGAACGCGAGGTGGCCGCCTTCGAGCTGGCCGCCCCCGGCGTCCAGCGGTGGCGGTTCGCCATGCCTGATGTGCTCGCCCAGGTCTTCAAGCCCACGCCCGATCTGCTGGCGGTCAGCGACCAGGCGGGCCGCCTGGCCCTGGTCGACCCCGCCACGGGAACAAGCCGATGGCAGACCACCGTCGAGGCCTGCGCCGAAGGCGTGACCGACGGTATGATCCAGGGTGACACCCTCTATGTGTGCGGCCTGCAGAAACGCCCTCGCGGCCCGCGACCCGATCACGAGTCCCAGCGGTGGGGCGTCGCCGCCGTCAACGCGGCCGACGGCCGGGTCCTCTGGCAACGCGGCGACCTGGCCGCCAGAACGCACCTCAATGCCGCTGTTCTGCGCATCTCGGAGAATGCGATCCCGCTCGCGGCATTTTTCCCCGCCCGCGGCAACGCGGCCCAGCAGTTTCCCCCGCCCCAGGGGACGGATCGCACCACGCCGCTGGTCAGCCGGGTGGAAATCATCGTGCTCGACAAGGCCACCGGCCGGCAACTGGGCGGCTCCCTGTCCGCCAACCTCGCCGACAACTACGGCGCGGGCCTGATCCTCGACCTTCGATCCGTTCCCGGCGGGCTCGATATCGTCGTCGGCGTCAATTACCTGCGCTGCCCCTGCCCGCCCGCAAGCCCGTGAAACTACGTATCGATGCGGGTACCATGTTGCCGGCCGTGCGACCAGGAAAACAATGACGGCCGGGATCACGAAAGGTGGACACCCCATGAAGGACAGCCAACTGTTCAAGGCCATCGCGTCAGCCGCTCTGCTGCGCGGCGATTTCACCTTGCGCTCCGGCCGAAAGAGCAAGTACTACCTCGACAAGTACCTGTTCGAGGCCGACCCGGTGATTCTCAAGGAACTCGGCGAGCGTTTCGCGAAGCATGTCGCGCCGAAGACCACACGGATAGCGGGCGCCGAGCTTGGCGGCGTGGCCCTGGCCGCGGCCGCGTCCATGGCCAGCGGAATCCCCTTCGTCATCGTTCGCAACGCCAAGAAAGGTTATGGCACCCAGAAGATGTACGAAGGAAAACTTGAAAAAGGAGACCAGGTGCTGCTCGTTGAGGATGTCGCGACAACCGGCGGTCAGGTTCTGGAGGCCGCCAGGACACTGACCGAGGCCGGCGCGACCGTCCAGAAGATCGTGGCCGTCATCGACCGCCAGGAAGGCGCCCGCGAGAACATCGAGTCCGCCGGCCATGCCTTCGACGCACTCATGACCAAGGCCGACCTGGGCATCAACGAGTAAGAGTGCGTCCTAAAACCCTGAAATCCGACCGGCTGGAACCGGTCCCACACGGGTTTCAGGACGCACAGTAAATGGAAAGGGGGAGTTGCCTCCCGCAGAACCCATGCGATTGCCGCCCGCCATTCTTGCGATAACCCTTGCCGCAGCCATCTCGTTCTGCGCCGGCTGCGAAGCGTTCGGGCCCCTCGAACAGAAACAGGATTCTCAGGCCTGGTCCATCGTTCACGCGGCTGACGGATTCGACCTGGATCGCCCGGGCGATGCCTGGACGTTCCGCACGCCGGAGCTCTGGCGCATCGTGGCCGCCGCCGATCGCCGGTTTCTTCAGATGGCCTATCCGCCCGACCGGCCGATGTTGCCCGGTGTCCGCCGGCCTCAGGAATACGCCGTCTACAACAAGTTCGAGTTCCGCTCATTCGCACTGGCCTGCTATGTGCGCATCGACCGCGGAGCGGCCGTCCGCGGCCGCGATGCCTGCATCATCTTCGGCCGGCGCGACGACACGCACTTCTACTACGCCCATCTGTCCGGCTTTTCCGACACTTGGCACAACAACCTGATTCGCGTGGACGGAACGACCCGCCTGTCGCTCCTGCCGCCCGACCCGGCGCGTCGGCCGGCTATCACCGACCAGAACTGGCACCTCGTCGACGTCATGCGCGACTGCGATGCCGGAACGATCAAGGTTTACGTCGACCGCGACAAGGGCGGCGAAAACGCCTCGCCGCTGTTCGAGGTGCACGATCGAACCTACGAGTGGGGTTTCGTCGCTCTCGGTTCGTTCGACGACCACGCCAGCTTCGGCCGGTTCGCCATCGAGGGCCAGGCCCGACCGGCCGGATCACAGACCTTGGCCGACCGCCCCCCGGCAACCACCGCCCCAAACTGAGACGAAACCGTTTCCTCTTTATACCTCCAATTATCAGAGCTTCTACATTTCCTTCACGTTTTTCATCGCGATGGCCGCATTGCGTTTGAGCATGTCCGGCGTCGCCCGCTTCATTGCGCTGCCCGACAGGCACTGCCGCCTTTGCTCCTCCGTCAGGTTCAGAATCGTCTCCAGCAGCGGCCGGGGCGCCAGCGGAAATCGCTCGCTGATACCGCAGACCGACTCGGTCCTCGCCGGGGCCTTGCGGTTGTACGGACACGCCTCCTGGCAGATGTCGCAGCCGAAGACCCAGTCGCCCATCCGTAACTGAAGCTGGGGCGCGATCTCACCGCGATGCTCGATGGTCAGGTACGAAATGCAGCGGGTCGCATCCATCCGGTACGGCCCGGGGAACGCCTGCGTCGGGCACACCTCCAGGCAGCGCGTGCAGGAGCCGCAGTGGTCGGTCATCGGTGCCGACGGTGCGAGTTCCAGCGTGGTCACGATCTCCCCCAGGAAAAAGTACGACCCCAGCTTCGGGTGCAGCACCAGCGTGTTCTTGCCGATCCAGCCAACCCCGGCCGCGGCGGCCAACTCGCGCTCGATGATCGGAGCGGTGTCCACACACACGCGGGCATCGAACGGCTCGCCCATCTCCGCACGGATTGCATCTGTCAGACGATGGAGTTTTTTTCGGAGCACGCGGTGATAGTCCCGCCCCCAGGCATAGCGGGCCACCCGGCCTCGGGGACCCAAGAGCCCATTCCGAAACCGGGCGGCACCGGCGTCTGCCTGTGCGTGTACGCACGCAGACAGGTCTCGCCGGTGGTGTTTTTCAGGTTTTGGGATGGGCTTTAAGCCGTCGGCCGCGGTGGATGCTTCGACGGCCCGCTGTTCCTCGGCGGGCTTGTAGGACTGGGCGACAACGATGACGGAATGCGCGCCTTCGAGCAGTCGGCGTGGATCGGTGCGCACTTCGGCCGTCCGGGACAGGTAGGCCATCTCTCCGTGACAGCCGCGGTCCAGCCAGTCGTGGAAGTACGCCCGCCGCGCAATGGGTGCAGCCGGAGCGATTCCCACGGCATCAAAGCCGGCCTGCCGGGCCAGCGAGCAAACCAGTTCCGACCGTTCCTGCCGGGTCATACGCACATGGTAGCGCCGGCCGCACCGGGCGCAAAGCCCGGCTCCGTTGACAGCCCCGGCCCGTTAACCTACGGTGTCGGGCCGCATCACATGCATGGAAAGGCCTCCAGGTATCGTCTGCCGGCGGAGGATGCGCCCGCCGGCCCGTTATTCACGAGGAATCCCGTGAGTCTATTCAACTATGACTGGTTCAGCGGTCCGGCTTTCGAGTCCCAGAAACAGCAGGCCAAGCGGCGGTGCGCCCGCCGCCACTTCCCCGACCTCACCGATGAATCGGCCGAGAGCAATCCCGGGTACTGCAATTATCTCGGCGAGCTCGAGACCCGCACGCTGATCTATCTCCGTGACGGGTTCAGCTACGAAATGAAGGATGTCGTACCCGTCGGCCTGCACTCCGATCTGCTCACCTTCGAGTGCGAGCCGGTCGACGAGCACTACCGGGTCGGCGCGTTCATCGTCTCCGTGCCCTACGAGGAGATCGTCCGCGTCGAGGTCTTCGCCGTTCATCCGACGGAAAAACCCGAGGACGTGCCGATCATCACCGGCTTCCGCACCAGCCCCAGCGAGCCGCCGCCTCGCGACGACCCCCGCGACTCCCGAGACCCCCGCGACGCGAGCAAATGATCCGGCGATGCGGCGTTCGCCATCCCGAAGTTGAATGCGTTCCTCAAAGGCGAGAACGACGGGGATGTGATCCGGTTTAGGCCGACTCTCTTTTGCGCTCCCGTTGGCTGAACAGATCGGCCTCGCCGCGGGCGACCGCCTCGTTCACGATGTATCGGCCGTTGTTGCCCTCGTCCGGCAAGCGGAACAGCGCATCCAGCATGGCTTCCTCGAGCACGCCGCGCAGCGCCCGGGCGCCCGTGTCGCGGGCCAGCGCCCGCTCCGCGACGATCCGCATCGCACCGGGCGTGAACTCCAGCTCGCACCCTTCCATCTCGAAAAACCGCTGATACTGCCGCACCAGGGCGTTCTTCGGCTCGGTCAGGATCCGCATCAGCGTCGACACGCCCAGCGGCTCCAGCGCGGTGATCACCGGCAGCCGGCCGATCAGCTCCGGGATCATCCCGAATTCCACCAGATCGTCCGGCGTGACCTCGGCCAGGACGTTTTTCACTTCCGACTCCCGGTCCTGAACGTTCATCTCGGATGTAAAGCCGATCGACGCCTGGCCGATCCGTCGCCGGATGATGTCCTTCAGGCCGGTGAACGTCCCGCCACAGATGAACAGGATGTGCGTCGTGTCCATCTGGATGTACTGCTGCTCGGGGTGTTTGCGGCCGCCCTGCGGCGGGATGTTCGAGATCGTGCCCTCGAGCATCTTCAGCAGCGCCTGCTGCACACCCTCGCCGCTGACATCGCGGGTGATCGAGACGTTGTTCTGCGTCTTGCCGATCTTGTCGATCTCGTCGATGTACACGATGCCGCGCTGTGCCGCCTCCAGGTCGTAGTCCGCGTTCTGCAGCAGCCGCAGCAGGATGTTCTCGACGTCCTCGCCAACGTAGCCGGCCTCGGTAAGGGTGGTCGCGTCGCCGATGGCAAAGGGGACGTTGAGCATCCGGGCCAGCGTGCGGGCCAGCAGTGTCTTACCCGAGCCGGTCGGCCCGATCATCAGCACGTTGGACTTCTCGATCTCGACATCGTCTTCGTCAGCCGAGTCCGAGTGCGCCAGCCGCTTGTAGTGCGAGTGGACCGCCACCGACAGGCACTTCTTCGGCTGCTCCTGCCCGATGACGTACTGATCCAGGTATTCCTTGATCTGCCGCGGCGCGGGGATCGATTCCGCCAGGTGCCGCGCCGGGCCGGTCCGGCGCTTCTCCTGCTTGATGATGTTGTGACACAGATCGACGCAGGCGGCGCAGATGTACACGTCGCCGGGGCCTTCCACCATCGGGCCGGCCTCGCGTTGAGTCTTGCCGCAGAAGCTGCACGTGGTCGACCGCCGACCACCCTTGCCGCCTCCCGACCCGCCGCCCACTTGTCCGCCTCGCGATCCCGCCATATCCCACACGCTCCTGGCGCCGCCCGAACCCGTCGGCCGGGCACACGCGTTCGTGACCCTTTCAACACCTCACGACCGATAGCTCATTCGAGGTCGCTCGCAATCTATCGTCAGCCCGACCACTCCATCCTTAGTATCTTACGGCCAGTCGGTTGCGCGGCTTGCACGCATGTTCTTCCGCAAGGTCCCTCTTTATTTGCGGTCCACAAAAAGGCGGACCGCCTCAGATCAAAACGCGGGACGTTTTTATCGGCTCATTCCCCGGTTTTCTTGCCTTCGACGGGGGATGTGGGGCCGCCCTGAGCCGGTCCACCCCCATCTGCCTGGCGAAACGAACCCAACAATGTTGCCCGCAAAACCTGGTATTCCTCGTCCGTGATCTGCCCCTCCGAACGCATTCGTCGAAGGTCGTCCAGCGTCCAGGACGGGCCGCCGTCTCCGACGTTCCGTTCCAGCCACCACCGCCGATAATACCATAACCCTCCGAACAGGACAACGACCGCCAGAATCAGAACCCCGCCCCAGATAAGGACTTGCCGCACGCTCTCGGACGTCGAGGTTGCCAACAACGCTGCCGTCACCGTCGATCGCTCCACTGCTTCATTATAGGACGCCCCGCTTCCAAGGTTTCACCTCGGCCTCGGGGGCATCCGTCTGAATCAGCCTGGGCTCCTTGCCTTCACCTTGAATGCCCCACGGAACCCCTCCCCATCGCACAAAAAACCAGCCTCTTCATTTCACGTAACCTTGGCCGACTCGTCGGCGACCGGCTCTCCGCCTCCCGCACTCCCGGCCCGCCCTTCCAGGGGTCGAATCCGACGCCGTTGACGGGATATCAGCATCAGATTCCGCACGTAGATCACGCAGGCCAATACCTGGGCCAGCATGAACACCGGGTCCGCCCGCAGAATGGCGTACACGAAAATGAGCGCACTGCCGACCAGCGACAGATACCAGAAGGCGATCGGGATCGTGCTCCGGCCCTGTCGCTCGCTCACGATCCATTGCACGACGAATCGCAGGAAGAACACACCCTGGGCGGCCATGCCGAAGACGAACAGCGGATCCCAGAAGCTCGCCCACACCTTGGCCGACCAACTGGACCACCACCCGCCGCTCGCCGGCAGTTCGCCACTCGCAACCCAAGCCAGCAGGTCGACGCTCATTAGTTGCTCTTGCCGCAGCATTTCTTGTACTTCTTGCCCGACCCGCAGGGGCAGGGGTCGTTGCGGCCGATCTCTTTTTCGCCCTTGTGGATCGGCTCGACGGGGGGCGGCAACTTGGGGTCGTCCTCACCCGGCAGCCCGGCCTTGATCTGGTCCTGTTTCTCCCGCTGACGGTCAAACCGCTCGGTTAGTTTTCGATCTCCCAGCGACATACGCAACCTCCTGAGAATCCCCCATCCAACCTCTCATCCGCCACCCGAAGGGAAGCGTTTTCTCATCTTTCGGCGTTTCACTTTCCCTTCCCGTGGCAGTTCTTGAATTTCTTCCCGGAGCCGCAGGGGCACGGATCGTTCCGCCCGACCCGCGGCTGCTCCCGCCGGATCGTCGACGGCTTGACCTCGCCCTGGGCTCGCATTGCCGCCTCCTGGTCGCCAGCGGAAAGACCGGAACTCGCTTCGTCGTGGCGGAATTGGGCCCGCGAGAGCAAACCGCCCGAGCCGGGACCGCCGAAGGTCCCCTCGGTCGGCGCGCCTCCCCCGGGGGCGGCTCCCATGCCCACTTTGAAGATCATGTCCGTGACCCGGCCGCGGATCGTCTTCCACATCTGCTCGAACAACTCGCGGCCTTCGATCGCGTACTGGCTTTGCGGATGCGTCTGGTCGCCGCCCATCGGCCGCTGCATGATCGCGTACTTCAGGTGATCCATCTCCAGCAGGTGATCCTTCCACCCCTGGTCGTAGATCCGCAGCAGCACCCACCGCTCGAGCTGCGTCAGCTCCCACCGCACCATCTCCCGACCGACCCGGCGAAGCACCGCGCGCGGATCGGCCGCCTCGCCCAGCTCGTCCTCCTCGAGCGCGATCCCGAACCGCTCCTTCGCCCAGGCCACCAGGGCCTCGCGATCCCCGGACGCCAGGCCCGGGGCCTCCTCGATCTCCCGGTCGAGCCCTTCGTCCAGGAACGAGCGGCTCAGCCGAATCAACTCGTCGCGCAAACCGTCGATACTCTTGCCCGCCAGGTGATCCGTCGTCCAGCCGGCACGGAACTTCGAGTTCGCCCATCCGACCAGCACCTGCAGCGCGTATACGCTGTCCACGCCCGTGGTGGAAAACGCCCGCTGCAGAGTCGAGTCCACCGGGTAGGCGATCTCGCGCTGGGCGTAGGCCGCCCGAACCTTCTCGCCGATGTGCTGAGTGACGTCGGCGATCGAGCCGGCGGCGATTTCCTCGGTTTTCAAATCGACCACGAACTTGTTGCGCACCCAGTCAGCCAGCGCGCCCCGCCCATACATCGGGTCGAGGTACACGGCGATCGGCGACAGGTCGACCTTGTCGTAATGGGCGTCCGCCGCCTCCAACAGCGCCTCCTCGATCTCCTGCGGCGACATCTTGCGCATCTGATTCTGGGTCAGCGACACCGGGAACATCCGCTGCGCCCACTTCAGCAGCCCGCCGACATCCCACACCGCCGATTCGTCCTCCACGTCGATGTATTCACCCAGCGAGGTGCGGACCAAGTCCCGGATTTCGTCCTTGGCTTTGTCGCGGATGCGTCTGGCCAGGTAGTCCGCGTCGGCCTCGTCGAGCCGGCTGGCGTCGATGTTGATGTCCAGGGTGCTCTTCACCCAGTCGCTCAATCGACGCGAGACGTAATTCTCCGCCAGGTACTCGCCGACCACCTCGGCCACCGTGTCGTCGATCATCCGCCAGATCAGGTCGCTGAGCCGCTTGCCCTCCAGAATCATCTGCCGCTCGGAGTAGAACGCCCGCCGCTGGTAATCCATCGGCTCGTCCCACTCCAGCAGGTGCTTGCGGGTCGAGAAGTTCCGCTCCTCGACCTTCTTCTGGGCCCGCTCGATGCCCTTGGTGATCCTCTTGTCCTCCAGGCTCACGCCCTCCGTGAACCCGAGCCGCTCCATCATCCTCAGCATCCAGTCGGGCATGAACAGCTTGAGCAGATCGTCCTCCAGCGACAGGAAGAATCGGCTGGAACCCGGGTCGCCCTGCCGGCCGGACCGCCCGCGAAGCTGGTTATCGATCCGCCTCGCCTCGTGCCGCTCGGTGCCCACGATGTGCAGGCCGCAGGGCACGTTCAGCGGGCAGATCTCCCGCCCCAGCGCCGGGAACCGCGGGTCGAGTTTCGGCTTGAAACAATGAGCGCAGCTCGTCGCCGGGTCGTGCTCCGGGCACTTGATGCAGCACTTGGTCGTTCCGACCGGAAACAGGTGCAGCGAATCGTCGGGATAGTCCGGTGCGAGTTCGCGGGTGTTTTCGGGTACTTTGCACTTCTCATAGACCACGCCCACTTCGAGTTTGATGTCCGTGCCCCGGCCGGCCATGTTCGTGGCGATGGTGACGTTGCCCACCGGCCGGCGGTCGGTGCCGCGGGTCGGCTCGTGCCGCTGGCCCGCCTTGGCCACGATGTCCGCCTCGCGGGCGTGCTGCTTGGCGTTCAACACCTCGTGCTCGATGCCGTAGCTCCGTTCCAGCAGCCTCGACAGCTTCTCCGAGTTTTCGACGCTGGTCGTGCCCACCAGGATCGGCCGGCCCCGGGCCAGATCGCCCATCACCTCGTCGTACGTCTCCAGCAGGAACTGCATCGTCTCGCGGTCCGGCGCCTCAGCTTCGTCGAACCGCCGCAGAGCCTCGCCGATCCGCTCCAGCTTCCTGTCGATCTCCGCCTGCTCGCCCGGCCACGCCGGCAGCAGAGTTTGCATCCGGCGGAACAGGTCCGCCATCAGGAACGCATCCGCCGGCCGGCCACGCCGGTGCACCTCGTGGATCTCCTCCACGATCATCTCGTACTTGCCGTTGACCGTCCGATAGATCTTGTCGTTGTGATCCATCCGGTCGACCGGCCGATTCGTCGGGATCGCCACCACCTCCAGCTTGTATATCTTCATGAACTCGTCCACCTCGGTCATGGCCGTCCCGGTCATGCCGGCCAGCGAGGCGTACAGCTTGAAGAAGTTCTGGATGGTGATGGTCGCCAGCGTCTGTGTCTCCTCCTTGACCGGGACGTTCTCCTTGGCCTCGACCGCCTGGTGCAGCCCATCCGACCATTGCCGGCCGTGCATCAGCCGGCCGGTGAACTCGTCGACGATGATGATCTGCCGATCCTGGACCACGTATTCCTTGTCCCGTTCGTAGACCACGTGGGCCCGCAGGGCGTTCTCGATCAGGTGTGGGCACTCCATGTTCGCCCCAACATAGAAGCTCCCGATGCCCGCCTCGTCCTGGGCCCGCTGGACGCCGTCGTGAGTGAGGTGGGCCTGCTTGCGGTCCTCCTGCACGACGTAAAGCTGCTTGTGCAGGATCGCCTCGGCCTCATCCTCGATCAGCATGGCCGGGTCGACCCGGAACCGTTTGATCGCATCCTGGAACTTCTGGTTGCGGAGCAGATCCTCCGGCGGGTTGTCACCCCACTGCTGGATCCGCCGGGCGGTCTGGTTGTTCAGATCCTGCTGCTGGCGGACCAGCGACCGGGCCAAGCTGTCCGCCCACTTGTAGCGCGACACTTCGTCGCGGGCCGGCCCGCTGATGATCAGCGGCGTGCGGGCCTCGTCGATCAGGATCGAGTCCACCTCGTCGACGATCGTGAAGTCCAGCCGACCCTGGACCTGGTCCTCCTTGCGGATCTTCATGTTGTCGCGCAGGTAGTCGAAGCCGAACTCGCTGTTTGTCCCGTAGGTGAGGTCGCACGCGTATTCCTTCTGCCGCACGCCTTCGTGCCCGCCGGGGTCGACCTGCGACTGGATGTAGCCCACCGTCGCGCCCAGCATCGCGAAGATCGGCCGGGCGAACTCGGCGTCGCGCTTCACCAGGTAGTCGTTGACCGTGACGATGTGGACCTTCTTGCCCTGCAGGAACTTGAGGTACGCGGCCAGGTGGCAGACGATCGTCTTGCCCTCGCCGGTTCTCATCTCTGCCACGTTGCCTTCGTACAGCACCTGCCCGCCGATCACCTGGCAGTGGAAGTGCCGGTGCTTCTGCGCCCGATCCGACGCCTCGCGCAGGACCGCGAACACCTCGGGAAGCATTTCCGCCTCTGTCGCCCCATTCGAGTGGCGCTGTTTCAGCTCCTCGCTGCGAGCAAGCAACTGCTCGTCGCTCAGCGCCCGGATGTCGTCCTCCATCGCGACCACCGCGTCCGCGACCCGCCCGTACCGCTTCAACAGCCGGTCGTTGCGCGTGCCGAACACCTTGCGAAACACCTTGCTGGGGAAATCAAGAATAATCACATACCACTTCCTGTACCGTACGTCCCGGGAATGAAATCAGAGGAAGGATTATACCCCCGGAAACGAAGCTCCCACAAGCCGGAGGCTTCGCGCAGGCGGCCCCGCCGGCCTTCTTTTCCTGTTGGCACGAACACGCGCCGCCCCTTATCCTACGCCGCCGGGCGGATGAGCGGCGTATTTCATTCCCGTTGATATCAGGAGGTCCTCATGCCCCGGGCGCACATGCTTCGATCCGTCCTGATGGCGCTGCTCGGAACGCTTCCAGCCATCGCCGCGGAAAACCAGAGCCCGATGCCGTCGGCCGCCTCGGCGGTCAGCCAATCGCGTCCCGCGGCCGGTTCTCCCTCGCGATTGAACGTGCTGCTTATCACGGCCGACGACATGAACTACGATTCGCCGGGCGTGGCCGGCTGCCGCGTGCCCTCGATCACCCCGCACATCGATCGGCTGGCCTCGCAAGGCATGCGATTCGTCCACGCCCACGTCACCAGCGCCGTGTGCCAGCCCTCACGGTCGGTGCTGATGACCGGGCGGTATCCGCACCGCAACGGCGCGATGGGCTTTGAACCGATCCGCGAAGACGTGCCCACACTGCAGGAATCCCTGCGATCGGCCGGCTATATGAACGGCATCTTCGGGAAAGTGAACCACCTTGCTCCCCAAGGCAAGTTCTGCTGGGACGCGATCGTAGCGACGGACGACCTGGGCCACGGGCGCGACCCCGGCCTGTACTACAAACACGCCAAGTCCTTTTTCCAGACCGCCAGGGACGCGGGGCGACCGTTTTTCCTGATGGCCAATTCGCACGACCCGCACCGTCCTTTCGCCGGCAGCCGGCAGGAAAAACAACAGATTGCTCGCGGGAAAAAAGACGACGGCCCCTGGCCCGGGGCCGGCCGATATTATAAAACGAACGAGGTAACGATCCCCGGTTTTCTGCCCGAACTGCCCGACGTGCGCAAGGAAGTCGCGGAGTATTTCACGTCCGTGCACCGATGTGATGAAACCGTGGGCGAGATCCTCCGGGCCCTCCGCGAGGTCGGCCAGGAGGACAACACGCTGGTCATGTTCCTGAGCGACAACGGAATGGCATTCCCCTTCGCCAAGACCAACTGCTACCTCGCGAGCACGCGAACGCCCTGGATCGTCCGCTGGCCGGGCGGGACAAAGCCCGGAACGGTCGACAGCGAACACATGATCTCCGGCATCGATTACATGCCGACGGTGCTGGAGGCCGCCGGCCTGCCGATGGAGGACGGCATGGACGGGCGATCGTTCGCCCCGCTGCTTCGCGGAGAACGCCGGCCCGATCGCGACTGGGTCTGCACCGTCTTCAACCAAACGTCGGGAAGACAGAACTTCCCGATGCGTTGCGTGCAGACGAAACGGTTCGGCTACATCTTCAACGCGTGGTCGGACGGCAAGACGACCTTCAGGAATGAATCCCAGTCCGGCCTGACCTTCGACGCCATGAAGAAGGCGGCTGAGTCGGACCCGCAGATCGAAGGCCGGGTTAAACACTTCCTGTATCGCGTGCCCGAGGAGTTCTATGATTTCGAGAGGGACCCGTGCGCGCTGCACAACCTGATCGACGACGCGTCCCATGCGAAGACGGTCGCGGGATTCCGGAAACGATTGCGGGAAACCATGAAGTCGACGAGCGACCCGCTCCTGCCGCAGTTCGAGGCACGGCTGAAGCAGGACAAGGCGGGGTAATCGACCGGTTCACCGATTCGCCCCGGGAGGCCCCGGTTGGAATGCCTTCTACAGGCCGATCTCCACGTCGCAGCCGCCCTTTTCGCTTGACCGCAACGCACCGTCGATGAACGCACACAGCTCCAGCGTTTCGTCGATCGGCACGGGAGCTTCCTTGGTGCGGAAGAACTTCGCGATCGCCAGGCACAACCTCTTGTAGAAGTCTCCGCTGGCCGGCAGCGGTTTGATGCCCTTGGCGGTCAGCGCCGTCGCCCCGTAGTGGTGTGGCCCCTTGCGGATGCCGCGGAACGTCCCGATCCGCCCGTCCTTCCACACCCCCACGGCCATGTCGCCGTCGGGCGTGCTGCTGCATGCCACCCGCACGCAGCCCGGGCCCATCAGCGTATACAAAATCTCCACCCCGTGAATCCCGTACCAGAAGAAACCGGGATTAGTCGGCTCAAGACTCGCCGGGGAATACGCGTCGCACCCTAGAACCCCCGCCGCCTTGTTTTTGGCTGTTTCCTTCTCCTTGCTCATCTCGGCCAGGAAGTTGATGTACGTGCTGTCGAAACGCAACGAAGACGAGCTGAAGCACGGAAGCTTGTGGTCCTTGATCACCTTCACCATCTCGAGGGCATCCTTGAGGCTGGCGGCGAACGGCTTGTCCACGTAGCACGGCTTGCCTGCCCTGGCGACCGGGATCAACTCCTTGAGATGCCGCCGGCCATCGACGCTCACCAGCAGCACGCGGTCCACCTGCTCGAGCATCTCCTCGATCGAATCCGTCAACCTGATCCGGTGCTTCTCCACCAGTGCTTTTTTGTACTCCTCCACGCGGTCGGCGCTGGGCTTCAGGTCGGGGCTGAACGACGGATAGCACGCCACGACCCTGAAGCCCTTCATCTCGTCCGGCGACTTCGGATCATGAAAAAAGTTCGTATAGGCCATGCAGTGCGACGTGTCCGCTCCGATCATCCCCACCCGAATCACATCCGCCATGATGCCAACCCTTCCCGATTGAACCCAGAAAGCCACTTCGACCGCCCAGCGACTCCTTGGCCGCACGTAGGTGGCAGTCTACCCGCGAACCTGCCCCGGTGACAGATCGGGCCTCACCCCGGAACATCGCCCCTCGTGAAGACCCCGGGAAATGGCGCATAACATCAATAATAATAATGAGTTAAAGCGCAACATCGCCCCGATCGGGCCTTTCGATCGCACTCGTTTTCCCCGCGCTCTTTCCCCCCAGACCGCAACCGGTTACCAATGGAGCCATGCGACGTGCATTGACCATCACGGAAACACTGCTCTGCGCTTCCATCATCGGTCTGTTGCTGGGGGTGGCCGGCCTGGGAGTGGACACGGTCCGGCAGGACCTCAAGCGGCGACAGACGGAGAACCTGCTGGCCATCCTGGACCGCGCGCTGACCGCCTACCAACAGGCTGCGGGGAAATGGCCGGCCAACTCGTCCGCCGACGAGAGGCGAAGTTCGCTATCCGAGGATGACGGCAGCGGAAGCCGCATCGTGGGCGCTCTGGCCGCCGTACCGGAGTCCCTGAAAGTGCTCGATCACGTCCCGAGCATCTTCCGAATGGAGCCCGCGCAGGGCGTTAGCCAGGCCGTAACTCAGCCTTGGGCCGGCATTCGGGACGCATGGGGTCGGCCACTGTGCTGCCTCACCGCCGATTGCACCTCCCCATCCGATGCCGAAGCTCTGGCCGCCAACGGCGGCAAGCCCATCTTCATCAGCGCCGGCCCCGACGGCCTCTTCGGCCGACAGGATCCCTCCGCAGCCGCCGACAATCTCCGCAGCGACGGACGATGACCCTTATTGCCCGGGCTCGGCCTCGACCACCAGGATCGTGTCCACCTTGTTGCGTACATCCTCATCGTTCGGATTTCTTTCTCGCTCTGAATCAACACTCCACCTTCGTCATATCCAATTCCCTCATCGCCTGGAAAATCGCCGCCCGGGCGACCTGTTGACCTCCGATTCCCTTCATCTTCGGGTCTTTGTGGCCTTGTGGTTCAATTCCTCCATCCCACCGTCCAGAGGCGCCACTACGAAGTTAAAATCGTATTCCCACTCGTCGAAATACAGATTCCGCCCGTCGATCTCGACCTCGCCGCGCTGAAAGTCCGCCGTCTCGCTGCGCAGGTCCCGCTTGGCCGGCGTCAGCGGGCAGCCGTAGTCCAGGTTGCTGATCAGCCGGTACGAATCCAGGTGCCCGAAGTAAAACTCGCGCACCGCGGGGTCGTCGGAGGGCTTGGTCCCGTACGACACGTCCACCGGCAGCCAGCCCCACGGCTCGACGTATATTTCCGCCCAGTCATGCATGTTCCAGTTGTCCGGGAACGTCACCCACCCGGACTGCCACCGCGCCGGAACACCCGCCAGCCGGCACATCGTGATGAACAGCACCGACTGCACCCCGCAGTCGCCCCACCGAAGCCGAAACACCTTCTCACAGAAACTCGGGATCGTCGAATACTCCTCCTCGTACGCATAGCGGACGTTCCCGCTGAACCAGCGGAAGATCAGCCGGGCCCGGGCCAGCGGATTCGACTCGCCCGCCACGATCCGTTCCACCTCGGCCCGGATCTCCGGCGTGAACCGGATGTGCGGCGGGCGCTCCTCGAGGTAAACCCGCAGATCATCTCCGGTCGCCGGTCGAACCTTGCGGTCATCGAGGTCGGGATAGTACGCGTGCGACAGGTACTCGTACTCGGCGAAGAATCGGACCGGCCGGCCCGGGTCGTCGATCTTCCGCTCCAGGTAAATGGTCCGCTGATGAGCGCAGTCGCCCGAACACGTCCCCGCGGCCGGCGCGATCACATGCCCGGCCGGATCGGTCCGCAAGAGGCGAACTTCGTGCTGACCCCGATACTCCTGCGGAAACGCCAGCCAACAACGGACAATCGAATCTGTCCGCGCCCCGGGGCGACTCGGATTCACCGTCAGCGTGTAGCGGATCGTGTGCCGGACAGGAACAACCTCCGCCTTGCCCGTTCGACGCGCCTCCTCGACTACTTTCTGTAGCTGCTCGATCAGCTTCCGCTCACCGGCAGATAGTGGAGCCGGGGTGTTCGGATCGCACCCTTCCACCACCGCCCGCCGCCATCCGGCCTCCTCGCAGAGCTTCCACAGGTTCGCCGGCTCGCGCTGCCAGTAGCACGTACGTCCGTCAAGCACGCGGTGCAGAACCTGCCCCGCCTCCCGCCATCGTTCAATATCCCCGGTCGAGGCGTCCGGCAACACCTTCCGAACCCGGTCCAGCAGCTCCTCCGGCGACAGGCTGTAGTCCAGCCGGATGCGCCGGATGATCTCCTTGCCTTCGCGGCAGGCCCGCTTCAACTCGGGACCACCGCCGTCCTCCGTCGCTGCCAGCAGGGCCTCCGCCGCGCCCAGCCCGCCGCCGTTCACCAGTTCGCGGGCTCGATGAACCCGTTCGTCGACAACGGTCCAGAAAACGGACGCTCCGCTGGCCGGCTCCATCTCCATGCGCCCTGCTCCTGCAAACATGACCACCGCCGCCAGCACCGGCATACAAGCCCATGCCGGGAGTTTCCCCGGCGGGACCGGTGACGACCTGTTCCCGCCGTCAACTGCTGAACCCGCTGAACTGTGACGCCTCATCGCATCAATCGGCGGCCGCATCAGATCCCGCTGCACGGCCGGATTGTAATCACCCACCGGCCTTTTTTCATGGGACCATCGCCGCTATCCTGATGCCTCGGCCAAAGACCCGGCGGAAATCGGGCGAGACACTCATTTACAAGGAGCACATACCATGAACCGGACGACCATCCGCGTGCTGATCGCAACGTTCTTCGCGGCGTTATCCGTCGCCGCCTCAAGCGCGTCCGCCGCCGAGCAGGACCTCAAGATCAGTGTCTCGGCCGCCCCCTCGACCGAGCGCGGCAACGACTTCCACGTCGGCAACCGCCGGCCGCTGCTGCCCAGCCCGCTGATCAAGTTGCCGGTCGGGGCCGTCAAGCCCCGCGGCTGGGTGCGGCAACAGCTCGTCCTGAAGGCCGACGGGATGATCGGCCATCTGCCCAAGCTCAGCAACTGGTGCCGGTTCGAGGGCAGCGCCTGGGCCGACCCCAACGGCGTCGGCGAGCATGGCTGGGAGGAACTGCCCTACTGGTTGAAGGGCTACGTCTCGCTCGGCGCAATCCTGAACGACAAACGCATCCTCGAAGAATCCAGGAGATGGCTCGAAGCCACCATCATCAGCCAGCGCGAGGACGGCTACTTCGGCCCGCAGGTCAACAAGAACAACCACGACCTCTGGCCGAACATGCCCATGCTCCACGCCGTCCGCACCTGGTACGAGATCACACGGGACAAACGCATTCTCGACTTCATGAGCAGGTATTTCCGCTGGCAGACGACCGTGCCGCTCGAACACTACTTGTCCAAGAGCTGGCAGCACACCCGCGCCGGCGACAACCTCGAAAGCGTCTACTGGCTCTACAATCACACCGGCGAGCCATGGCTCCTCGATCTGGCCCAGGTCAACCACAACGCCGCCGCCCACTGGATGGCCCGCATCGCCAGCTTCCACGGCGTCAACTTCGCCCAGTGTTTTCGCGAGCCCGGCATCTACTGGCCCCATTCCGGCGACATCCGCTATCTCAAGGCAGCCGAAAGAAACTACGACGAATACTACGCCGAGTTCGGCCAGATGCCCGGCGGCATGTTCGCCGCCGACGAGAACGCCCGCAAGGGTTATATCTACCCCCGAAACGGCGCCGAAACCTGCGCCCACGTCGAGTTCATGCACAGCGCCGAGCTGCTCCTGGCCTCCACCGGCAACATCACCTGGGCCGACCGCTGCGAAGACGTGGCCTTCAACACCCTGCCTCCCTCAATGACGCCGGACCTCAAGGCCCTTCACTACATCACCTGCCCCAACCAAGTCCAGCTCGATCGGGCCGACAAGGCTCCCATGATCCAGAACGAGGGCGACATGTTCAGCTACTCGCCCTACGAACATTACCGTTGCTGCCAGCACAACGTCGCCTTCGGCTGGCCCTACTTCGCCGAACGCCTCTGGATGGCCTCCGCCGGCAACGGTCTGGCCGCCGTCTTCTACGCCGACTGCGCCGTCAAGGCCAAGGTCGGCGACGGCACCGAAGTCACCATCGAGCAATCCACCGACTACCCGTTCGGCGACACGATCACCATCAAGGTCGCCCCGGCCAAGGCTGTCCGCTTCCCGCTCTCGCTTCGCATCCCCGGCTGGTGCGACAACCCGAAGATCCAACTCAACGGCAAACCTGTCGAAGCCGCCGCAAAACCCGCGCAGTGGGTCACCGTCGAGCGCATCTGGCAGAGCGGCGATACCGTCGAGCTGCAACTGCCGATGCAGATCCGCCTGCGCACCTGGGCCGCCAACGCCAACAGCGTCTCCGTCGACCGCGGGCCGCTCACCTACTCGCTCAAGATCGGCGAGAAATGGCGGAGCTACCTGCCCGTGCACGACAAGGACAAGAAAGCGCGCCCGGAGGACCTGCAGCCCCGCCTGGAGAATTGGCCTTGCTGGGAAGTGTTCCCAACCACTTCCTGGAACTACGCGCTGATCGTCGACGCCAACGCGCCCGCAGCCTCCTTCGAGGTGGTCGAAGCCGATCGGCCGATCGAGCCGCAGCCCTTCACCCCGGACGCCGCTCCGATCAGTCTCAAGGCCAGGGGCCGCAAGATCCCCGGCTGGACCCTCGAGGCCAACGGTCTCATCGGCATGCAGCCGCAAAGCCCCGTGCCGGCCGACAAACTCGACGCCCAGGCCGAGGACATCACCCTCATCCCGATGGGATGTGCCCGCCTTCGGGTCGCGGTTTTCCCGGTCGCACAACCCTGAACGAACGAATGGACCTCCCCATAAGCCTTGCAGGGGCGGCGGATCTCACTTCCGCCGCCCCTGTTCCGTTTCCCGAAAAGCCTCGTCGCCCGCCCGCCTCTCTCTGCAACCCACACACCCCCCGTGCGGCCAAGCAAATGGGGACCGGTGCTCAACAAGCACCGGTCCCCATCTCTGATACTGATGTTTCGGCGTTTCGACGTTTACTTGTTCGCCTTGGCCATCACGAAGATCTCGACCCGCCGGTTCGGCTGGCGCGTGGACGGACTCTTGTTGTCCGCCACCGGGCGATCCTCGCCCCAGCCGCACGCGCAGATGTCCTTACTCACCCCCTGGCCCTGCAACTGCCGCAGAACCGTGAGTGCACGCTGCGCGCTCAACTCATAGTTGTCCTTCCAGCCGCTCTTGCGGATCGGCTCGTTGTCCGTGTGGCCGAACACATACACGTCATAGCCCGCGTACTTATCCATGATGGTCCCGGCCACGCCGTTCAATACATCCGCGCCGCCCTTGCGCAGATCGGCCTTGCCCGAGTCGAACAGCACCGTGCCCTCGATCGCGATCATCGCTCCGCCCGGTACGCTCGTCCAGCCCGCCTCCGTCGCCGGAGACCCCTGGGCCAACTGCTCCTTCAGCCGATCGTTCTCGTTCCGCATCGCCAGTTCGCGCTCCTGGCACGCGGCCAGATCGTTCCTGCACTGGTTCAACTCGCTCTGCAGCTCGTTGATCCGGTCCGCGGCCGAAGTCGCGCCCTGGTCGGGCACCGGCCCCGGCTTCTTTTGCTCGGCGCACCCGACCGCCGCGACAACCATCCCCAGCGACATCCATACCGCAAGGCTCTTCGCATGACGTTTCATGGCCACATCTCCTTCGTGAACCGACCAACTCCAAGCCCGCTCCGGAACCGGTGTTGCACCGGCGTCTCGCCGGTGCATTTCCCAGGTTTTGAGAGGGTATCCTATCCTCCCGGGCCATCCGTAATCGAACTGCGAAGCTTCCGATCCAGCCGCTTCTCGCGTTCCGCCAGGTCCCGGGCGACGCGATCCGTCGCCGCCCGCTGGCGATCCGCCTGGGCCGTCCGGCGATGCTCGCGCACCTCGCGCAACACGCCGCTCACCCTCCAGAAGCCCCACCAGCCGATGATCGCCGCCGCCGCCGTAATCAGGATCAACCAGAACGTCGGAACCTGCGGGTACTCGCGGAAAAACCAGACGTCGGCCGACCGGCCCAGGTTCATCAGCACGACCAGCAATCCCGCCGTGACGACAGCGATGATCGCGACGAGCTTACCATAAACCTTGATTCGCCGGACGGCAAGCCCCATCTCGCTCATACCTCCGCCTGCTGCCCACTTCCGGCCGACAACTCAACCGTAAGACCGCATACGCCGTTTAGCCGCGACCCGAAGGGGAGCACTTCGGATGCCATTCTGGAACCGCGCCCTTCACTCCAGTATCCACCGCACCCGAAGATACCCTAGGAGCACATCCTGGAACAGGCAAACCACCACGAACCCCAGGGCCAGCCACGGGCCGTAGGGCAGGGCCCGCGACTGCCGCCGCAGCGCGATCACCACCAGCCCCAACAGCGCCAGCGGCGCCGCCAGAAAGAACCCGGCCAACGCCACCGGCCAGCCCGCCACCGCACCCGCCGCCGCCAGGATGTGCACGTCGCCCATACCCAGTGCTTCCTTCCCGAACGCCAGCGTGAACACGATCCGGGCCAGCCACCCAACCGCCCCGCCCAGAATCCAGCCGCTCAAGCCCGTCGCCAGACCCCACATCGGCCGCCACGAGCCGGTCGGCGACCAGTGCAGCCACGCCTCCACATACCGCCAGCCCGACGGCCCGGCCCAGGCCAACACCGCCCCCGCCCCAACAACCAACAGGATCGCCGGGGCCAACAACTTCAATTCCCACAAGGCGTTACGACGGGAATCGACCGCCTCCGCGTCGATCGCTTCCAGGATCTCCGAATCCGCCTGGGGCTGCGGACAACTCGCCACCAGCGCCAAGCCCGCAAAACACAACACCAACCCGCAAGCCAGGCGGACCACCGCCGGGTGAGTCCACAGCCCGCCATCGCCCGGCCCCGCATCCGCGACCGCCGAGGAAGGCGTTTCGAGGCCGCTCAGCGGCACCGGCTGTCCATCCCGCGCCACCTGCCATACATACGCGACCACCAGCCCGACCAGAAGCACGATCGCCGGCCGATACCAGCCTCCGACCCGCCGGGGTCGCATCCCCGCCGCCGGCGGTTCCTCGATCGACTGCGCCGGCACGGGCATCTCGCCGGGAGGCGGGGGCACAGGCTCCTCGCTCGGCATCTCTTCGCGCCTGCGGAGGAACAGCAACCCGCCGATCGCCAGGCCGGCCACCCCAGCACAGGCGACCACCGCCCCGGTCGGCCCAGGCCGAAGCCACCCGCCAAAACCCGGCAGCACCGCCCCGCCCAACCGCACCAACTCCACCTTGAAACTCGAGGCCGGGGTCCACAACGCATGCCCCAGAATCCCCACCGCTCCGATCAGCCACGTAATCCGCACGTCGACCATGTACGCTTCGAGATCCATCACCGCCAGGGCAATCAGCCCGCCCATCAGGACCAGATGCGCGATCAGCAGCGGCCAGTCCGCCGACAGACCGCCGACACCCTCCCGCAACTGGGCGACGAAGAACCCATCAAAGAGCATCAGGAAAACCAGCGCGGTGCACAACTCGACCAGCGGGTATTGCAGCGAGATGGCCGACCGGCAATGCCGACATCGCCCGCCCAGCAGAAGGTAGCTGATCACCGGAATGTTGTCGTACCAGGAGATGGGATGCCCGCATTCCGGGCAGAACGACCGCCCCGGCCGATGCACCGCCAGCCCCCGCGGCAGACGATAGATCAGGACGTTGAGGAAGCTGCCGACGCACGCCCCCGCCACGACGACCACAATCGACCAGTACAGCCGCCCGAACAAGATGATGCACCTAGAGTGTGACGGGCTGGTGTGTGAGGAGCGTGTGGGACCGGCTTCCAGCCGGGTCTCCGGCCCCTCACCCGCCAGCCCTCAATCGTACGACAGCACGCAGTACAGTGGCCAGCGCTCGAGCTTCTCGCGCCCGTTGAGGTCCGCCAGTTCGATCAGGATGGCGATGCCCGTGATCTGCCCGCCGAGCTGCTCGACCAGGTCGCAGCACGCCCGCATCGTCCCGCCGGTCGCCAGCAGGTCATCCACCAGCAAGACCCGCTGGCCAGGCCGGATCGCGTCGGCATGGATCTCCAGCGCGTCCGTGCCGTACTCCAGGTCGTAGGCCATCGAACGCCTGCTCGCCGGAAGCTTTCCCGGCTTGCGGATCGGCACGAAGCCCGCCGACAGGTTCCGGGCCACCGCCGTGCCGAAGATGAACCCGCGCGACTCGGCGCCGACCACCACGTCGATGTGTTTGTCACGGAAGGGCTGCGTCAGAAACTCCACCGCCAGCGACAGCCCCGCCGGGCTGGCCAACAGCGGCGTGATATCCCGGAACAGAATCCCCGGCCTCGGAAAATCCGGGATATCCCGGATCAGGTCGCAGAGTTCCAGT
>DATIKE010000062.1:0-10284 GCA_035477895.1 Phycisphaerae bacterium | reverse complement strand
GGCGGGCCCGAGTACTCCATTGACGCCCTGTCCATGCCGTCGCCTCCGATAGTCAGCCATGCGAACTTCAACCCGGGGAATGACACTCTGGCCGTGAGATATACAGACGCCGTCAACAATTTCATGATCGACCTGGTTTTCCATCTTGCGGGCACGCCCCCCGGCGCCGGTCGTGCCGACTTGGCCGAATCGATCAAGATCACGAACACGGGCGATGCGGCGCTGGATTTCCACTTCTTCCAGTACGTCGATCTGAACCTGAGCCCCAATGACACCGTGAGCTTCATGAATCCCAACACCGTGCGGCAGACTGCGGGCGTGCTTGTGGCCAGCGAAACGGTGATCACTCCGGCCCCGAATCACCGGGAAGTGGCACTCGCGGGAATCACCCTCGCCAAGCTCACCGACGGAGCGCCGACGACTCTCTCGGGCAATGCCGGGCCTGTCTCCGGCGATGTGACCTGGGCCTTCCAGTGGGATTTCGTGATACCGGCGAAGAAAGCCGTGCTGATAAGCAAGGATAAGCAGCTCATAGTGCCCGAGCCTGCGACGGTTTTACTTGCCGCCCTGGGCAGCCTTGTGCTCAGCCGCCGCAGGAGAACCGTCTGAGTTTGCCGGAACGGACTGAAAGGAAACCAACGAGCCGACGGCGTTGAGGCCGTCGGCTCGATTTGTTATCACACCGTGTGAATAGGCCCTCTTCTCCGGGGGCGTGAACCAGCGACAGGCCTTGCTGGAATACATCCACTCGGCCGCTTCCAAGAGGACGGAACCGCCTCAACCGCAGTTGCGCTGGCAAGGACCCCCGCCCGCCGCCGGCGGCGCGTCACCCAAACGGTAAAGACCCCGCTCCTCGATGTATTGGCGAACACTCGTGGGCACCAGGTAGCCAATCGACCGGCCCTCGGCGACGCGCCGGCGGATATCGGTCGCCGATATGTCGATGCGCGGGGTTGAGAGTATGTCGCGTTTCAGTCGGCTGACTTGCTCCCGCGAGAGCATCTTTTCCAGTCCGCCGAGGTCCGGCAGCTCGAAGCCCGGCCTCGCCACGGTCACGATCCGGCACAGTTCGACCAGCTCGGTCACCCGGTGCCAGGTGTGCAACTCGGCCAGGCTGTCGGCTCCGATGATCCAGAACAACTCCTGGTCGCCGGTGGGTTGCCGATATTCCTGGATCGTAAGAATCGTGTAGCTTGGTCCCGGCCGGCGGATCTCGATATCGCCGCACTCGAGGAGCGGCTCGCCCGCGACCGCCAGCCTGACCATCTCCAGCCGGTCGGAGGCGTCGGCCAGGCGCGCGTCCGGTTTGTGCGGCGGATTCGGCGCCGGGACAAACACCACGCGCGACAGGCGCAGCATCTCGGCCACCGCACGGGCTACGATCAGGTGCCCGTGGTGAATCGGGTTGAAGCTCCCTCCGAACAGTCCGATGCCGCCGCCCATGCTGCCTCCAATGGCGAACATGATAAACCGACAGCCTTCGCCGGTCATGGCGCCGGCTGCGTCGCGACCACATCCACAACGATGCCCTCAATCCGCGGCCGAGGCAGTTTGCGCCCCAGGTTGACCATGCCCCGCGCCCAGTGCGTCGGTGGTGCCGCCGGTGCCGAGGCCGACCTCCCATCGTGCGATTCCAGCAGAAATTCGTGGGCGCTGCCGAACCAGAATAGCAGGAACCACCCCGAAAACTGCTGTACCCGGCGAACCTCCCCCGCCTCCGGGGAAATCCAGACGTAGCTGTTCCAGTTGATCGTCAGCACCAGCGGGAAGTACACCCGCAGATCGACGCGGACGCGCATGCATCGGTCAAATCGCCCGGCCGGACAGGTGACCTGCTCGTAGCCTTCCAGCACCGCGGTGCGCGTGAGCGTGCCCCTGGCCACGGGCCGGCCGGTTCGATCGAAATACTGAAGGGACGTGGTGGTCACCGCCGGCTCCCCATCCGCGATTGCCGGGGGAATAGGGTCCATCGGCTCGGCTACTTCAAAAAACACCCAGAAAGCTTTACCCAACGGTGCCGTCGGTCTGCGTGTCGGTGAACTGTCGCCGGCTGATTCATCCTGCTTCTGCAGGTAAGCGTCCAATGGCATGAGCCACCGGTCGGCCAATGATCCTTCACTGATTCGGTGGGTCGTGTTCCGACGGACGTACGTGTCGACGGCTTCGGGACCCTCCACCCCCATCTCTCGGCGCTGGTACACCGATTCGCCCGGCCGGCACCAGGCCTCCAGGTAATCGGCGGGGGACAGGACGCGCTGCGTCGTCGCCGGGCGGCTGGCAGCGACCGGCGGGCGCCAGGTCGGCATGCACCCTGGGACCATCAGGCCGCATGCCGTGGCGAAAACAACTCGTCGGTAAACACTGAGAACCATGTATACGTAACGGCTTCCAGGACGGTTCGGCTCAACAACCCTGCTAAGAGTGCGTCCTCAAACCCCGAAAGCACACCGGCGAGACCTGTCTGCGTGCGGACACGCACAGGCAGATACACGCACAGACACGCAGACAGGCCGCAGGCAGGGGTTTTAGGACGCACTGTAAGCCGGAGCGGCCCGGGCCTGCCGCACGAATTCCCGCATCCCGGCGGGGTCTTTCCTTCCCGGGTGCCCTTCGACTTCAACCCCCGAGGACACGTCGACACCATATGGATGCACCGTCCGAACCGCCTCGGCCACGTTGTCCGGCCTCAACCCGCCCGCCAGGATGATCGGCGGCCAAGCCGGCATCTGACCCGCGAACTGAGCATCGCGGACCCACCCCCAGGGAAACGATCGCCCGGTGCCGCCTTCCCGGCTCGGGTCGTGGGCATCCAGGACGACTGCCGACGGGCGGCCATCGCCCGACAGGCCCAGCCGCTCGCCAGCATCGACCGCGAAAGCCGGGTCGGCCACCGCAACCACCGGCATCGGCCGAAAACCGTCGTCGGCCAGGATCGTCAGGTGCTCAGCCTCGTAGTCCCCGTACACCTGGATGTGCGACACCCAGTGCCGCCCCAGCAACTCCAGGAGTTCGTCCGGAATCGCCCCTCCCTGGAGCCGCACCAGGGCCACGGGGGTGACCAAAGGGGGCAAGGCTTCGAGAACGGCCCCGGCGTACTCGGGCTGGATCTGCCGCGGTCCACCGACGAAGTTCAGTCCGATCGCGTCGGCTCCGGCCTCGGCGGCCGCCAGCGCGTCCTCAACGCAGGTGATGCCACAGACCTTGACCCGCACCGACAGACCACCTTTCCGCCGCCCCGACGGCCGGGCAGCCGGGCAGCAGCCTCCGATCCTAGAATCGCCCCACCAGCGGGTCAATGATGCCGGCCATATTTCCTTCGCCTTGATCTTGCCCAGCGATTCCCTAGACTCTAGCGTGATCGCGGCTGCTGGAGCCGCCCACGGATCCGGCGGCTGCCGTCACAGGTCCGCGGTAACCAGCGTTCTAGGCAAGCTAACGCCCATGAGACATCAACAACGATCTGTAATGCGGCGGCTCGGAATGGCAGCCGTTCCAGCCGGCATCCTGGTCTTCCTGGCCACCACCGGTTGCGGAGACACCGGCATGGCCACGAGCCGTGAGGACCCGTTCGGCAGAACCTATTACATCGACGGGGCCGGCAACTGGGGCTACGGCGTCGTCGAGGTCAACGAGGGGCTTCGCCGGGCCGGCTACAAGGGCAACATCATCAACTGGCGATGGTCCGCGACCTTCAACCCCGCCCTGGACCAGACCATCGGCCGGATCGCCGCCCGGGGCCGCGGCCAGGAACTCGGCAAGGAAATCACGCAATACCTGCAGCTTTACCCCGACAACCAGGTCAACATCATCTGTCTGAGCGCCGGCACCGGCGTTGGCATCTGGGCCTGTGAAAACACGACGCTCCCCGCGAAGGTCAACAACATCATCATGCTCGGATCGAGCCTGTCCTCCGACTACGACGTCAGCACGGCCCTGCAGCACATTGCCGGGAAAATCTACGTTTATCACTCCACCTATGACATGGTTCTCCAGGGGCCCGTCCGAACTATCGGCACCATCGACGGAAAGATAGGCGTCGATGCCGCGGGCCTGGTCGGCCTGCGGCCGACTCGCGGAGACCGCGGCCGCATCGAAAACATTCCATGGTCTTCCCGTTATGAGCAGTACGGATGGACCGGCTCCCACACCGATGCCACCAGTGAGCCATTCGTCCGACATGTGCTGGCCAAAATCGTCGTGCCGACCTCCACGTCGGCCCCCGTGCGCGTCACGACTGCGTACCAAACACCCTCACCGGTCCCCTGTCACCGGGGAGCCGGGTTTCTCTGGTGAGGACGGCAAAAGGGCCACCGGCAATTCCCGGCGGCCCTTCCTGGGCGTACATGCTCACCTTATGGATCAGACTTCCTTGGAGTCGATCCACTTCATCATCTTGCGGAGTTTGCGCCCGACCACCTCAACCGGATGGTCGTGGTCCTGCTTGTACAGGGCGTTGAATACGGGGCGGCCGACCTGGTTTTCCAGCAGCCACTCGCGGGCGAACTCTCCGGTCTGGATCTCGGCCAGGATCTCTCTCATCTCCTCCCGCGTGTGCTCGTTGACGATCCGCGGCCCGCGGGTCAGATCGCCGTACTCGGCCGTGTTGCTGACGCTGTATCGCATGTAGTTGATCCCGCCCTGGTAGAACAGGTCGACGATCAGCTTGAGCTCGTGCATGACCTCGAAATAGCAGATCTCCTCCGGATACCCGGCCTCCAGCAGGGTCTCGAAGGCGGTCTTGATCAGGGCGGTCACGCCGCCGCAGAGCACCACCTGCTCGCCAAAGAGGTCCGTCTCGGTCTCGTCCTTGAAGGTCGTCTCCAGGATGCCCGCCCGGCCGCCGCCGATGCCGCTGCCCCAGGCCAGACCGATCTGCAGGGCCTTGCCGGTCGCGTCCTTCTCGACAGCCACTAGGCACGGCACGCCGCCGCCCTTCACGAACTCGCTGCGAACCAAGTGCCCCGGGCCCTTGGGCGCGATCATGATCACGTCGACTCCATCGGGGGCGACGATCTGGCCGAAGTGGATGTTGAAGCCGTGGGTAAATCCGATCGCCTGCCCCGGCTTGAGGTTCGGCTGAATGTCCGCCTTGTAGACGCGGGCCTGCAACTCGTCGGGCAGGGTCATGACCAGGAGGTCACATGTCTTGGCCGCCTCGGCGACACTGACCGGCTTGAAGTTGTGTTCCACCGCCAGCTTGTGGTTGTCGGTCCCGGGCAGTTCCGCCACGACCACGCTCATGCCGGAATCACGGAGATTCTGGGCGTGGGCGTGCCCCTGGCTGCCGTAGCCGAGAATGCCGATCTTCCTGCCTTTCAGGGCGGACAGGTCGGCGTCCTTGTCGTAGTAAATCGTTACCGGCATCGTCTCTGACTCCTTCCGCTTGTGCAAGGTATATCCGGCTCATCTCCATCCCGTCTGGAGGAGGAGGTGCCGGCGTTTTCCGCGCGTTACATTTCTTCGAGGGCTTCCCTGAGTTTCCTGATCGCATCCCGCTCGAGTTGCCTGACGCGCTCGCGCGTCAGGCCGACCTTGGCCCCTATCTGTTTCAAGGTCAGCGGCTCCTGCTTGTCCAGGCCGTAGCGCAGCTTGAGTATGGTCGCCTCGCGCTCATCAATTCGCGAGAGCAGCCGCTCGATCACCTCGGCATCGGCACTGGAGAGCACCGTCTCCTGCGGGGTCGGCGTCCGGTGATCGGCCAGCAGCTCGCCCAGGCCGAACGAACCGTCAAGGCTGCCCGACTGCGTCGGGGCGTGGAAGGCCTTGACGGCGCGGCGGATGATCCGCACCTTCCGCTCCGACAGGTTCATGTGCCTGGCCATCTCGGTCAGGCTGGGCTGGCGGTTGAGCTCGTGCTCGAGTTCGGCCCGGGCTCTTTTCCAGTCGGCGATCATCGCCACCATGTAGGCCGGTATGTGCACCGGCTGCACGGCGTTGATCAGCGCCCGCTTGATCGCCTGCTTGATCCACCACGATGCGTAGGTGCTGAGCCGCGTTTCGCGATCCGGGTCGAAACCCTCGACGCCGCGAAACAGGCCGATGTTGCCCTCTTCGATCAGGTCCGCCAGCGACATGCCGCGGTTCAGGTAGCTCTTGGCGATGTTCACCACCAGCCGCAGGTTGGACAGTATCATCCGGTCCCGGGCCTTGGCCGCTTCTTCCTCCGCCCGCAGCTTCTCCTTCAAGTCGATCTTCTTGTCTTGAAAGAGAGCAGGAACCTTGATTGCGTACTGGATCGCCCGACCGAGTTCCTTCTCCTCGTCGGCGCTGAGGAGCGGGGCCTCGTCGATCTGCTTCAGGTAGTGCTGGAGCCCGCTTTCGACGGCGATGGCTCTATCCTCCCCAGCGGCCGCAAAGAGTGCATCCTAAAACCCTGAAAACTGACCGGCTGCCTGTCTGCCACAGGCAGGGAAGCCGGTCCCACACGGGTTTTAGGATGCACTCAAAGCCGGCCGCCTCACTGACCTTCCGGGGCTTGCTCGGGCTCGCCGGGCTTATCTGCCTTAACCTCTGCCGGCTTGAGCGGGAACTGCGGGATGAGATCGGTCGAGACTTCGCCGGGCCCGTGCAATCCGCCTCGGCGGGCCTTGATCTCGCTGCCCGCCCGCGTGCCTTCCTCGGCCGCCCATTCCGCGCGCTTCTTGCTCAGGCCGATCTTCCGCTCCTGTGAATCAACACGCAGAATCTTGACCTCGATCTCCGCCGCGACTTTCACCTCGTCGTGCGGGTCCTCGACCTTGTGGTCGGCCAGTTCGCTCACATGCAGCAGGCCTTCCAGTTCCGGCTCCAGCTCGACGAACACGCCGAAGTTCGTGATCTTCGTGACCTTGCCCTTGACGATCTGGCCGGGGATATAGGTCGACGGGATGGCGTGAATCCACGGGTCCTCGGTCAACTGCTTCGTGCCGAGCGCCACCCGCATCTTCTCCTGATCGACGCTGAGCACCACGCAGCGGATCGTGTCGCCCTTCTTCAGGGCCTCGGACGGATGGCTGATCTTCTTCGTCCAGCTCATATCCGACACGTGCAGCAGCCCGTCGATCCCTTCCTCGATCTCCACGAACGCGCCGTAATTCGTCAGGTTCCGAACCTTGCCTTCGATGATCGTGTTCGGCGGGTACTTCTCGGCCACCTTCATCCACGGATTCGACTCGGTCTGCTTCATCCCGAGGCTGATTTCCTGCTTATCCTTGTTGATATCGAGGACGATCACGTCGACCTTGTCGCCCAGGCTCACCACCTCGGACGGATGGTTGATCCGTCGTGTCCAGCTCATCTCCGACACGTGCACCAGGCCCTCGACGCCCGCCTCGAGCTTCACGAAGGCCCCGTAGTTCGTGATGTTCACGACCTCGGCGCTGTGGCGGGAGCCGACCGGGTACTTCTGATCGATCGCCTCCCACGGGTTCGGAGTCAGCTGCTTGAGCCCCAGCGCGATCTTCTCCTTGTCGCGGTCCACGTTCAGGACCTTGATCTCGACCTCCTGGTCAATCCGAAGAACATCCGACGGGTGGTTTACCCGGTCCCAACTCATGTCCGTGATGTGCAGCAGGCCGTCGATGCCGCCGAGGTCAACGAACGCGCCGAAATCCGCCAGGTTCTTGACCATGCCCTTGCGCACGTCGCCGACCTGGATCTCCTTGAGCACCTTCTCCTTCGCGCTGCGCCGCTGCTCCTCGATGAACTTGCGCCGGCTGATGACGATGTTCCGGCGATCGGTATCGATCTTGAGAATCCGGGCCTCGATCTCGCGACCGATGAACTCGCCGATGTCGCCCGGACGGCGGATGTCCACCTGCGAGGCGGGCAGGAACACCGGCACCCCGATGTCCACCAGCAACCCGCCCTTGATCTTTCGCATGACCCGGCCCTTGACAACGTCGTTCTCCCTGGCCGTCTCAACCAGCCGCTGCCAGTTGAGCAGCCGATCGGCTTTCCGCTTGCTGATAACCACCAGCCCGCTGTCGCTTTCAACGCTCTCCAGCCAGACATCGATCTCATCGCCGGAGTCGATCGCCGAGCGATCATCCCACTCGTTGACCGGGATGATCCCCTCGCTCTTCAGCCCGACGTCCACCACGACGTCATCGCCGACGATCCCGACGATCCGGCCTTTCAGCAGTGTGCCGGCCTGGAACTGGCCCACGGCCTCGTCCAGCACAGTGGCCAAGGCAGCCTGGGTGCCCTCAACCATGCCCAAGGCGTCGGACAGTTCTTTTTCCACGCTTTCGTCATCAAGGCCAAGACTGTTGATAAGGTTGTAATCGACCATGCGTAACCTTCATGCCGACGGGGCCGAGTCAGGCGGGTAGCGGCAATAAGCCCTGCAACCAGTGGCCCCATGGGAGTGAAATACGTTGCAGGGGCATGTCAGTTCTCGACCGCGCGGCGCGGACCATCCACGCCTCAGTTTCGCTGACCGAGATTCGGTAGTATATGGCAAGTCTCGCCGGTATGCAAAAGCGGCCGGCGCTGCATCCTTATCGCTTGCAACCCCTCTTCTTTCCAGGGGTTAGCCGCCGGCCGCAGACGCGGACTGCCACGTCTGTCCCCTGTTACCTTCGCCCGCTTAGGCTCCGAGGCCCTGAACAATCATTCGCCGGCTCCGTGGCCCGTCGAATTCGCAGAAATAGATCCCCTGCCACGTTCCCAGGACCAGTCGGCCTTCCTCCACGGGTACCCAGGCCGACACCCCAACCAGCGAGCACTTCACATGACCGTCGCTGTTGCCCTCGTTGTGCCGATACTCCCCCTCGTCCCGGGGGGCCAGTTGCTCCAGCTTCCAGAGCAGGTCGTTCTGGACGTCCGGGTCGGCGTTCTCCTGGATGGTTACACCGGCAGTCGTGTGCGGCACATAGCAGAGGACCGCCCCGCTTTTCAGTCCCATCGCCCGCACGGCGTCCTGGACCTGGGATGTCACATCGACCATCTGGCACCGTCGTGCCGTGCGAACCTCGAGTGTCTGCATGGTGATCGCTCCGTCCGTCGCTAACCTTTGGGTTACAAATGGCTTACCGACGGGCTATGGCTATAATCGCCGAAAGCACCCCGGCTGTCGACGGGTGGATGGATTCCGCTCGCAGAACGCTGCTTGCGACTTCGCGGGATCCCCGCCTGCTCAAGACGTGTCCGCTAAAAGGGATGGCGGTTGCCCCAGAAGCATCACAAGGTGGTCGTCGCGATGAGCGGCGGCGTGGACTCCAGCGTGGCTGCCGCCCTGCTGGCCGAGCGAGGCTGCGAGATCGTCGGGCTCTACATGTGCACCGGAGCCTCCGAGGACAACGCAGAGGCGCCAATCCAGGCCGTACCGACTCAGCCCGGCCCAAAAGAACGCCACCTCGGCTGTTGCAGCCCGGTCGACGCCGCCGATGCCCGGGCCGTTGCCCAGCACCTGAAAATCCCCTTCTATGCCGTTAACTTCCGCCGCCAGTTCGACGGCCTGATCGACTTCTTCGCCGACGAATACCTCCGCGGCCGAACGCCCAACCCCTGCGTCCTGTGCAATCGCGATCTGAAGTTCGGCCGGTTGGTCGAGTACGGGCGGGCGGCCGGGGCCGACTTCATCGCCACGGGGCACTACGCCCGCGTCGATCGGCAGGAAGGCATCTGGCGCCTTCGCCGGGCCATCGACCAATCAAAGGACCAGTCTTACGTGCTGTTCGGCATCGGCCGGGACATCCTTCCGCGGACACTGTTCCCGCTCGGCGAACTGACCAAGCAGCAGGTTCGCGAACATGCCCGGCGGTTGGGCCTGAAGATCGGCGACAAACCCGAATCGCAGGACATCTGCTTCGCGCCCGACCGTGACTACGCCCGGGTTGTCCGTGAGAGGCACCCAGAGGCGTTTCACGAGGGGGCGATCGTGGATGCTGCCGGCCGGCAGGTCGGAACGCACGCAGGCATCGCCCATTTCACGATCGGCCAGCGCCGCGGGACGGGCGTGGCCGCCGGCTCGCCGGTCTACGTCGTCCGCATCGATGCCGCCGCCAATACGGTCGTCGTCGGCCCGAAGCAGGACCTCGCCCGCGACAGGCTCGACGCCTCACGGGTGCAATGGCTCATCGAAACGCCGCCCGGCCCCATCCGGGCGACCGTCAAGATCCGCTATGCTCATGCCGGCGCCCCCGCGACCGTCAAACCGATGGCTTCCGACCGCGTTTGTGTCCGCTTCGACGAGCCGCAGACGGCCATCACCCCAGGCCAGGCCGCCGTCTTCTATGATGACGACGTCGTCCTTGGTGGCGGATGGATCGACTGATCCCGCCCGTTTTCCTGTCATCGCTT
>DATIKE010000061.1:0-1595 GCA_035477895.1 Phycisphaerae bacterium | reverse complement strand
CTCGAACCCGAGAACTGAGAAGGAGGTCCGGTCGGGGGCCACCTCATCCACCGGGCCGCGCAGCCACGCCCTGTCGCTCGGGTTTCTGCGCACGATCACCTTTTCCGCCGTCAGCGCCCCTGCAGAGAAGGACTTCCCGAACACTTTAACGTGATCCCCTGCACCGATTTCGGCTACCGAGCCGGCAGCACCCAGGAACCGGGTCAAGCCGTTGGTTTCGACGGTGATCGAGGTTCCGAACCCGGACAAGGTGATCGCGTCGCCGGCGGCGATGGCCACGTTGCCTTCCAGAACGGCCTGGGTGGAGGACTTCACCTCGTCGGCCAGCAGTACGCGGTCGGTGAGGCTCCCCCGAACCGTCAGCCGGCTGCCGAGACCGATGTCCTCGGCCAGGATACCCTTGAATACGGTTCCGATATCGGTCTCGATCGGTATCCCGTTGAGCACGAATTTCGTGGGCGATTCGACCGCGGTGACGATCCCGGCAATCTGAACGTTGTCGGCGTCGCTCACACCTAAAATATCCTCGGGGCGCACGAGAGTGGCGCTCAAGGTCGAACCGGTCAGCGTCCCCTTGACCTCCACGTACTGCCCGGCAGCAGGGTTCCCGGCAGTCAGCTGGCCGACATCGGCCGTGGCATAGTTGACGGTCAACAGGTTGATCCGGAACGTTTTGAGCGTCGTGTTCACGTCCGAGGCGAAGCCTCTCAACTGGACCTCGGTGCCGGGAACGAAGACGACTGCAATTTTTCTGAGGTAGGTCGCTTCGATCGCGCCGACTTCGTTTATAAAACCGGATACCTCGACGAGGTTGCCGACTGCAATGGAAGCCAGCGTCGCCCCATCGATGCGGGTTTGTGCGTCGGCCACCACTGTCTGCCCCATGACGACGAGTCGGCGGGTGTTCGCATCGATGACGGTGACGCTTTCGACCGGGCCGATGATGTCCTCGTTGTAGACCACCCGGTTGGCGGTGCCGGTCCCGGTTTCTTCTGATGGCCCTTCGATTCGGACGATCTTCCCGATGGCGATGTTGTCGCGAACGGCCTGGTCGCCGGAGCCCATTTGAATTCCATCGACGACGACGGCCGCCGACGCGGTGTCGAATTCGATCTCGTTGACGAAAATGCTGCCGTACTTGCTGGCGGCCCCGACCGTGACTCCAGACCCCCCGATGCCGCCGCCGGCCGTGAGCGTTCCGCCGCCGCTGCCTCCGCCGCAGGCCAAAAACAGGAAGGCGGCCCCTATGAGCAGCATCGTTATCAAACAGGTGGGCGTATTACGTTTCATCCCCATCCCCCCGTTCCCGATATTCTTCCTCGAAATAGTAGATCCCGAGCCCGGCAGTGTAGCGGCCCTCTCCTTTGACTTCGGGGTTGTTGTCCCGGTCCCACCGGCTGAGCCACTCGTCGAGCTTCTCGAGGAGCCGCTGAGCGTTTTCGGCCGACAGGTCCTTGAATTGCGGCAGGGCCTCTGCCGGCAGGTTGTCGTAGCTGACCTTGCGCTGGAAGCGCGCGGCTTGGGGGTCCTTGCATTCGAGATTGTGGTCGATCGTGCGGATGAGGTGGCCGACGTCGTCGCCTAATATGTGCAGT
>DATIKE010000060.1:0-2973 GCA_035477895.1 Phycisphaerae bacterium | reverse complement strand
TGAGAGCGGGATCTCCCTCTGGACACATGTGATTGGCCTCAACGACAAGGCCTGGGTCGCATACTGCAATCGTGGTCTGGCCTACACCCACCTGGGGCATTACGATCCGGCGATCCGGGACTACACCAAGACCATCGAGCTGAAGCCCGACGACCACCTGGCCTACAACAACCGAGGAAACGTTTACGCCGCCGTCGGGCAGCGCGACCTCGCCATCCGGGACTACACGAAAGCGATCGAGAGCAAACCGGATTACGCCGACGCATGCTACAATCGGGGCAACACACACCGCGCGGCGGGGGCCCACGATCTGGCGATCCGCGATTACACGAGAGCGATAAAGCTTAAACCTGATTTCGAGCAGGCCTACGCCAACCGAGGCCTCGCATACCGCGCCATCCGGGACCACGGTCCGGCAATCCGGGATTACACCAGGGCGATCGAGCTGAACCCGGATTCAGAGCAGTACTACAACAACCGGGGCAACGCGTACGGAGACATCGGCGACTCCAGCCGGGCGATCCGCGATTACACCAGGGCCACTGTGTTGAACCCGACCTTCGCGGAGGCTTATCTCAACCGGGCAGCCGCACATTACGCCCTGAAGCGGTACGACCGGGCCTGGGCGGACTTGAAGATGTACAGGCAGCTCGGCGGGACGCCGAACCCCGAGCTGGTCGGCGCACTCATCAAAGCCACGGGCCGCACGGAATAATCCTCGGCAGGTCTTCTGCCGCTGATGCCGGCATGGCTGGCGCGAGCGGCGATTGAAAACATGGCGGTGAAACGGGTGAAGGGAGTACGGCACCGGACTCATCGTACCACCTTGGTATTGGTGAACCACCAAGGGTAAGTCCGCCCGCGAAACAGCCTGATGATGGGCCCGGAGGGATTCGAACCCCCGACCAAGCGATTATGAGTCGCCTGCTCTAACCGCTGAGCTACGGGCCCCGGGGTCGATCGGTTCGCCGTGGGTCGGATCGGGCAACGGTCGTCGATCGGTTGCGGCTGACGGATCGGAATGGTTATCGGTCAAGCCACATCCCAGCCGGTAGGATACCGCGCCTCCGTGCAGGCCCCAAGCCGCGACCGACTCCGCAACTTCCGCCGGGAGTGGCGCTTGGAGACGGGCTTCGCTCGAAGATGCGGCCTGGTAAGCTAACGAGCCTCGCGTGGTCCCCATCCCTCGGCGCCGCCCCGCACGGTCAGTGAGAATCAGGTTTCCGCGAGTTGACCTCCGGCTGAAACCCGATACACTAATACTGATCGTCTGGGGTCCGCGTTGACGCCAGCCTCTACCTTTCCCCGATAGCTCAATTGGTAGAGCGAGCGGCTGTTAACCGCTAGGTTGCTGGTTCGAGTCCAGCTCGGGGAGCCAAAATCAACCTGGCGAGCTTCTTCGCCAGTCCAAGTTAACGCAAACGCCCGACCAGACCACTGGCCGGGCGTTTTCGTATCTCTATGCCGTCAAAGGGTTACGGCGTTGCCGCCGCTTCCGGGGGCGCTCTCTGTTTCAACCCGCCTCCACCACGTCGCGGCGGTAAACGTACACGTTCTCGCCCGCCCGCCGAGAGCAACGGCCCGAACTCTCCGACTCTCTCGTAAACAGCGGCCGTCCAGTTAACAGACCCGTTCGCACCGGGACCATGAGCGATTTCGAACTGTCACGGTCTGTGCAGAACCGCGCTCCGCTTCCTGCCTCAATGGGCATGGCGATGGTGTAGGTCCGGCCAATGGGGATGCCGATGCCCCAGCAGCTCGTGGGCGTGAACATGTGTGTGCTTGCCGCGAACGGGCGGCTCGTGCGCGTGGTTGTGGTGGCCGTCGTCTTGTGAATGCTCGTGTTCGTGGGTCAGCGCCTCGTGGATGTGCTCGTGGTCGTGCTTGTCGCGGAAGAGCAGGATGATCGATCCGGTCAGCACGACGGCAGCGAACACCTGCAACAGGCTGAGCGTCTCACCCAGCCAGAGCACGGACAGCAGTACGCCGAAGAACGGAGAGGATGCAAAAACCATCTGGGCTCGCGTGGCCCCCAAGCCGTGCGCTGAACGAATGTAGAGGGCGACGCTCAGCCCGTAGGCCAGCGTTCCAAGCAGAATGGCCCCCAACCAGTCCCACCCGAAGTGAGCAGGAAACAGCGCCAGGCCGATGGCGAGGTTGGTTCCACCGGCGATCAAGCCCTTCCAGAAAGTGCTGTCCTCGGGGCTGATGCCGTCGATGACGGCGGTGAAGTTGTTATCCAGGCCCCAGGCGACCGACGCACCCGCCACGCACAACAGGCCGATCCAGCCCGCCCACCCCTGGTCAAAGCTCAACATGACCCCGGCCACCACCACACCCAGGTTGCCCAACCAGGTCCACTTGCCCAGATGCTCGCGGAACAGCAGGAATGCCAGCACCGCCGTGGCGACGGCTTCCATGTTGAGCCACATCGACACCGATGCGGCCAATGCGTGCTGCAAACCGACCAGCAGCAGGACCGGCCCCAAGATGCCGCCGAATATGATCGCGCCCAGAAGATTCAGGCGATTCCGCGAGTCGCGCGGCAAGACCGCCTTGCCCTCGCGCCAGCGTATGGCCACCAACGGGAGCATGACAACTGCCGCGCCCAGATACAACAGGCCCGCAAGCTGGTTGGCCTGGAGGTCGGCCAAGAGCGACTTGGAGAAGGGCGTGGCAATGCCAAAAAGCATCGCCGCCACCAAGGCCTGAATAAATGCCCGCAATCGCATCGCCGCATTATCGCAGATTCCTGGGCATGGCGCAAGTAGTCACTGTTGCGTGCAGGCGTTCCGTCGCACCAGATGGACCGAAAAAGGGTCAGAAGCCATTTATGCCACCTCTTTCGCCTTCTTCGGTCGCCCGACGACTATATGAGGGGACATCACTGATTATTGACATACGCTCCATGATCGGTTAGAGGGATGGGGATGCCCCGGACTGCGCGATCCATTCAGGCGGGCTTGGTGTACC
>DATIKE010000059.1:0-4517 GCA_035477895.1 Phycisphaerae bacterium | reverse complement strand
TCCACGGTTGGCCCCGCCGATCCGTGCACCCCAGAGGAACCACATGGCCTCCAGTGTGCGGCCGTTCATGACCTCAAAGCGTTGCGGGAAAGCCTCCGCGATACTGTCCCAGACCGACGATTCCTGTGTGGCGGGTTGCGAGGTCGGGGATGTCGCGGTCGCGGGGCCTGAAGCGGGCCGGCTTGTGCTGTCCTTTTCAGGCTCCCAGCCGAAGCGTTTCATCAATTGCTCTGCCTGCTCGGTGTTCAGATAACGGCCGGTCGCCCTCAGACGTACCGTGGTTCGGAACAGGTCGCGAACGTAATCCGTCAGGACCGTGGACATCTTGTCGCCGTCCACATCGTCGCCCGACTCGTTCAGCGGGAGATCGAAGCCGATCGTTCTCAGCCTGTTCTTCATGACCGGCAGATCCTGCGGTCTTGGCTTGGCGCCGAAGCCCGCGCCGGCCGCCTCGTACAGAAGGAGGACGAAGTCACGGACCAGGGGGTCCAGGCGCTCTCGACCGAAGGTGTGGAGATCCTTGAAGTCGTACTCCTTGCCAAGGATATCGTCGACCGTCGTCTGGAATGGCGGCAGAAGCATGAGAGCCATCTCGTCGACGGTGTCCACAAATTCGCCAAGCTGAACGGTCTCGGTGATTGTCTCCGTCCAGTTGTCGACATTGAACAGCAGGCAATCGTCGAGGGAGTGATCGATCCTGTTGGTGGATGCCCGGTCGTCGAGCGGATAGGCGATGAGGTGGTAATTGCGCGGAATGTGTTCCGCCGACGGGAACTCTCCGCCGGCCACGATGGTCTTGCCGGACTCGCCCACGCCGGCCTTGAGTTCAGGCGATTCCTGGGACCAGAGGTCCGCCCACTCCTTATTGAGTATGTAGTCGCCCGGCTGGGTTGACGGCGGATAGGTCTTGGGAGCGACCAGGGCCTCGGGCGGCAGGGTCCAGTCCCTCGGTATCGAGACGCCGCGGTTGAGCCGCCCGTCCGGTTCGATGCGCGTCATCACGCTGTACTTGCGGATGTCGCAGCCATTGACGGCCACGAGAACCGCAAAGAGAACCGCGACAGAGGCCGATCGGAAGTGGCGAAGTAAGTGACGCATGAGGGACTCCCGAATGCGGCGAAAGGCCGGCGGCTGTGGTGAGTATATCCGGGCGGGTGGTTCCGTGCATCACGCCGGTTCTCGTGACACCAGGGCGGATTTCAGGCCGTCAGATTCGAAAGTGGCCTTCGGCCACGACCCAAACATGCGCGAATCGCGCGCCTGTTGCACGAAGCCTGTTGCACGGAAGCGTTCGGAGTCCCGCAGGCCTGTTGCACGGAAACGTTCGGAGTCCCGCAGGGACGAACGACAATAGCCCGGCGTTTCAACGCCGGGGCAAAAGTACGCCTGATTCATTTCTCACAGTCCCGTAGGGACGACCGACCTTACTGAATACCATCTTCACGTGAGGTATCAATCGTCCCTACGGGACTTGATCTGTTCTCTAATCCTCTTTTTTTCCACCGTTGAAACGGCGGGCTATTATCATCGCGTCCCTGCGGGACGACAAAACATCCTGTATGGGAGTCCGTTTCCCCGGTCGTGGGATAGCCTGCCTGCCCTGCCTGCGGCAGGCAGGCCTTCTCGTTCGTCCGAAAGTGGCCTTCGCCATCACCATCAACTGCCTCGGGCTGTTCGCCGTAAAGGGCCTGCCCGCCTATCCATGTTTCGGCTTTGTGCGGCTCAACGACGCCGGTTTCGCGGGCGTGTGCGAGGCGGACCTGCCTTCCACGTTTACCCGGATCATCTACCAGCACAGTGCATCACAATCTGAACGAATGGATTATTTCCCGCCCTTGGCGTAGATCGCGACCATCTCCTTGCAGGTGACGGGCTTGATCTTGCCGGCCTGGCCGGCCTGGCCGAACGCGACCATCCGATCCACACAGACCTTCTGCATCGCATCGCGGGCCGGGCCGAGGTACTTGCGCGGGTCGAACTCGCCCGGCTTCTCCGCGAAAACCTTGCGGATCGCACCGGTCATTGCCAGGCGGTTGTCCGTGTCCACGTTGACCTTCCGCACGCCGTGCTTGATGCCGCGCTGGATCTGCTCGACCGGCACGCCGTAGGTCTCTTTCATTTTCCCGCCGTACTGGTTGATGATGTCCAGCAGCTCCTTGGGCACGCTCGACGAGCCGTGCATGACCATATGCGTGTCGGGCAGACGTTTGTGAATGTCCTCGATCACACTCATGACCAGCACGTCGCCGGTCGGCTTCTTGGTGAACTTGTAGGCCCCGTGGCTGGTGCCGATCGCGACCGCCAGGGCGTCGACGCCGGTCTTGGCGACGAACTCCTCCGCCTGGGCCGGGTCGGTCAAATGCTTCATGGCCTCCTCGCCGGTCAGGCCTGCGCCGTGGCCGTCCTCGATGCCGCCGAGGCAGCCGAGCTCACCTTCGACGGTCACGCCCTTGGCATGGGCGGCGTCGACGACCTGCTTGGTGGTCTTGACGTTGTACTCGAAGCTGGCCGGCGTCTTGCCGTCCTCCGTCAGCGAGCCGTCCATCATGACCGACGTGAAACCTTGCTCGATCGCGCTCATGCACGTGGCCGGCGAGTTGCCGTGGTCCTGGTGCATCGCGATGGGGATCTTGGGATACAGCTCGGCCGCGGCCAGCATCAGGTGCCGCAGGTAGGCGTCGTTTGTGTACTCACGGGCGCCGCGCGAGGCCTGGACGATGACCGGGGATTCCGTTTCCTCGGCGGCCATCATGATCGCCTGGATCTGTTCCATGTTGTTGACGTTGAAGGCAGCCAGCCCGTAGTCGTTCTCAGCCGCATGGTCCAGCAGGGCTCGCATCGGGACAAGAGGCATCTCATTCTCCTTCGCTTCAAAAATGCCGCACGGTTACCGCGGAACCCTCGTGGGCCCCGATCAACCAGTGGACCAGTGTACCCCCGCCGGGCGGACATTGCATCTCCGCGGGTGAGGACCCGGGATCGTGGGCGGATGAGGGCCGATGCCCGGGCGGACCTCAGCGACACTGACATTTGTCGTTTCAGACAAAAACAGGGACAGGCACGTGGTCTATAATTCGCCAGGGTGGGGGTTGAATCGGCCGATAGGGGGTGTATATTGCGAGTCTGCCGCACGAGGCGGCGACGCTCGCGGGTGTAGCTCAGTGGTAGAGCGTCACGTTGCCAACGTGAATGTCGTGAGTTCAAGTCTCATCGCCCGCTTTGTGAAAGGTCAAAGGTGTGCCGTTCCGTGGTCGGACGGCCTGGATTGCTGTACCAGATTACAATTTCAAAAGCAGGATTCAGCGGCTGAGGGAAGCTCCGGTTCCTGAGGCCTTTTTCTTTAATTGGCGCCGAGTCGCGATACGGCAGCCGGCAAACCGCCCGGCACGTATCCGTTACGGCCTCCGACGATAGCTAAAGGGAGTAGTCAGATGACTGAAGATGCCAAGAGCGTCGAGTACAAGAACGTAGTTACCATCACCGATGCCGGCCCGTGCAAGAAGAAGGTGGCAATCGAAGTGCCTGAAGAGGCCGTGCACGCCGCGCTCGATGAGCAGTACAAAGAGCTGCGCAAAGATGCAATGGTGCCGGGCTTCCGCAAGGGCAAGGCGCCCATCAAGCTGCTCGAAAAGCGGTTCGGCAAGGATGTTATTGAACAGGTGAAGCTCAAGTTGCTGGCCGATGCCAGCCAGGCCGCGCTGAAAGACAACGCCATCTCTGCGCTCAACGACCCTGAGATTGACCACGAAAAGATCACGCTTCCGGATACCGGTCCGCTGAAGTTTGAGTTCGATGTCGAAGTCAAGCCGGAGTTTGAGCTTCCTGAGACCGATGGCATTGAAGTTGAGAAGCCGGCTGCCGCCGTCGGCGATGAGCAGATTGCCGAGGAAATGGAATACCTGAGGAAGCAAGCTGGTATCTGGGCCCCTGTCGAGGGGGGCCGTGTTGAAAAGGATGACCAGGTCATAGCAAATGTCGTCGTAAAGGCCGAGGGCGACGTCGAGGGCCAGAAGTTCGACAATATTGAAGTCTATGCCCGCCGTATCGCAATGGTCGGGCCGGTGGTAGTCGAAAAGACCGATGAGCTTCTGGAAGGGGCCACGGCCGGAGACACGAAGTCAACGACGTTCGATATCCCCAAGACGTATTATGACGAAAAATATCGCGGCAAGAAGGTCGAAGTATCAATAACCGTGCGCGACATCAAGCGCATCAAGCCGGCGGAAATGGATGAGAATTTCTTCAGGCGTTTCGGCGTTGCGGACGAGACGGAGCTTAAGAAGGAGCTTCGCGAGGCACTTGAGAAACGCGCCGAGCAGCAGGCCCGCTCCGCGATGAGCGACCAGATATGCAAATACCTGCTTGAGAAGACGCAGTTCGAGCTTCCTGAGAACATCGTGGCGGCGCAGGCGGAGCAGCTTCTCCGCCGCCGCTACTCAAATCTCCTGACGCGCGGCGTGACGGTCGAGCAGATACAGGAGAAGGCCGACGAGCTTAAGGCAACAACCGACGAGGAG
>DATIKE010000058.1:0-6341 GCA_035477895.1 Phycisphaerae bacterium | reverse complement strand
CTTGAGGTCCGCCTCCGGCGCGTTCACCAGCAGCATGTTGAGCCGCGGGTTGGCCTTCATCGTCACCAGTTCCCGCGTCGCGCCGCGGCGTTCCTGCAGACTCTTGAGCAGGTCCCTGAGGGTGGCCTCGGCCTCCGCCGCCTTGATGTTGACCAACTGGATCGACTCGAACTGCACCAGTTCACCGAGCGCCGGCTTGTCGAGCTGGACAACGATCTGCTCGATCTGGTTCATGCTCTCGGCGGTCGCGGCGACCATCAGAATGTTGGAGCGCGGTTCCGGGATGATCGTCATCCGGTCCTCGGGCCGCATCTGGCCCGTCTGCGGACGTTTGGCCGCGTCCCAGAGCTGCTGAATCTTGCGGGCCAGGTCATTGGCATCACCGCTCTCGAGATGGAAGATCCTGAACTCGGGTTTGAACGGCGACTCCTTGTCCATCCCCAGGATGAACCGCTCCAGGATCGCGACGTCCTGCTTGTCGCCGTAGAGCACGATCGTGCCGTCGGCCGTCACTTCGACGTCCACGGGATTGCCGGACAGCTCGTCAATTCCAAGCGACCCCAGATTGGTCACCGCGCTGTCGCCGTCGTCGGCAGCCCCGAAGGCGCTGGTTGCGTTGCGGAACGCCGGCTGCGTCGCGAGCCGGGCCAGGAGCTGGGGATCGAACGGTTGCGTTGTCGCCGCGGGCCGGGTCGTCGGCTGAACCACGATCCGCGGTCCGGCGGGCCGAGTGGCGGTCGTCGCCGGCTGCGTCGTCTGACCCCACGCAACCGCTGCCACGAGGATCAAGGAATGCAACATCACACGCTTCCTCCGTATCCCTTTTCAGCCGGGCGACCGGGCAGCCGACCGGCGATCTCAGCCCCATCCGTCGGGGTCAGCGGCTGAAAACAGCCGCCAACTTATACCCCGGGCATGGGGTTTCGATGCTCATTATTCGGCCTGATGGGCGATTCTGGAGCAACCCATCCGCCCGCGAAACCTGATGGGGCCGATCGGCCTGAAAACGCATTTTCAGTGCTGAAAATGAAGTCGCACTCCCAGTACTGAAAACACGTTCGGATCGCCGCGCCTGTGAGATTTCAGCCGACCGGGCCGGGCATCACCGCGCCAAAGCTTGCCCAGTTTGCCGCGCTCCGATCATCGTCTCCCGCTGGTGGTCTTTCCCTGCTGCTGGTCGATCAACTGCTGAATCACCCGCTTCATGTCCTGAGGCGAGATATTCCGCACCGGGATGACCCGGGCGGTGGTTCCGCCCGACGGTTTCATCTCCTGCAATCTGGCCACCAGCCCCTTGACCATCGGGAACAGTTCGGGCGAGCCGGCCACGATCAGGGCCGGGGACCGCTCGTCCACGCCGATCGCCAACTGTGCCGCCCGATACCCCGGCTGCTGCTGGGCCTTCAGCCGTTCACCCATGTTGATCGTCCGCTCGATCTCCCGAGCCAAGGCGGCCACATCCGTTCCCTTGTTGACCTGGATGACTTCCATGCCCGACGTCCCTTCGCCCGGGACATCGAGCTTGGCGACCGTCATCTCGATCTGGTTGAAGTCGACCGTCCGGGCCCGGACCACCAGGGTGTTGGTCGTGTCATCGGCCAGAATGAGCGGGACCAGGTCGGCGGCTCCGGCCCGCCCCCGGCCCCGGGCGGTCGCCGGCTCGGTGAACATCCGGGTCAACGTCGCGGCGAGTTGCGAGGCCGAGGTGTTCCTCACCTTGATGATCTGCGGCACCGAGCTTGAGCCGGCCACGTCCTCGCGATCCATGGTCTGCACGAGCTTCTGCACCCGCTCGATCTCACTGGTCGATCCGCTGACCACGAGGGCGTTCATCGTCGGGGAAGCCTGTAGCCGGGTGTCGTTGACCAACTCGGCCGCGCCCCGGCCCGGTGCGAGGCCCGGCTTGCGGAGGTACTCGGTCAGGATGTCCTTGATCTCGGTCGCCTCGACGTACTGCAGCGGAATCACCCGCAGCTCCTCGACCCGCGACGGATCCACCGGCTTGTCCAGCTCGGCGATCAACTCCTTGATCGCCCTGGTCTGATGCATGCTGGCGGACACGACCAGCGAGTTCGAGTTGGCGTCGGCCGTGATGGACGGCGCCTGCTCGCCCGGACGGAGCTTGCGGGCCCGGTAGGTCGTCGTCACCACCTGGGCCAGGTCGTCGGCCCGGGCGTTGGTCAGCCGGATGATCTCCTGCTGAATCGTGCCCTCGGACTCCTGGTCCAACTGGTCGATTAAAGCCTTGACCTTGTCGTGGTTCTCGGCCGCGGCCGTCACCACGATCGAGTTCGTCGCCGCTTCCGGGAACGCCTGAACCTGGTCCTTGAGACTGCGGGTCTTGTTGTTGCTGTCGAATCGCGAGTTGATCACCGACACCACCGCGCTCATGTCCACGTAGCGGACCGGATACGGCCTGGTGATGCGCTGGTCCTCCTCGGCAACCGCCACGTCCAGCTTGGCGATCAGCGCCTTCATCTCCGCCATATCCGTCGCGGTGGCCGTCAACAGCAGCGTGTTCGACGCGTCGTTGGCCGACACCGTCACCGGATACTGCCCGGTCCGCTTGTCGACCTTCTTGCTCGTGCGGATCATCTGGGTCAGCGTGTTGGCGAGATCGGAGGCCTTGATGTTTTCAACCTTGATCGTCTCCGGAATGCGCATGGTCGCCACGTCGCTCTTGTCCAGTTCCTCGATGATTTTTTTGACTTCCTCCTGGTTCTCAAGCGAGGCCGTGACCATCAGGGCATTCGTGGCGTGATCCGGCGTCAGGCCGACCTGGTCCTTGACCGGCAGCCTGACGTTGTCCGCGAACCGCGTGTTGATCGCCTGCATCACCGAACCCAGGTCCGCGAACTTGAGCGCGTACGACTTGAGCAGGCGATCCTGCTCCTTCGGCGGGGCCACATCCAACTGCTCGATGAGCTGCATCGCCTCGGCCATGTCCTTCTCGTTGGCGGTCACGATCAGCGTGTTCGAGGCATCGTCGGACGTCACCGAGATCGGATACCGATTCGTCCTGCGGTCCACCTTCTTGCTGGTGCGAATCGTCTCCGTCAGCGCCGCCGCCAGAATGGATGCCTTGGCGTTCTGGACCTTGATCGTCCTGGGCATCGCCACCGAGGCCATGTTGCTCTGGTCCAGCTCCTTGACGATGACCTCGACCTTCTTGTGATTGGCGTCCGACGCGGTCACCAGCAGCGAGTTGTTGATGTAGTCCGGCGTGATGTTCACCTGCTGCTGGATCGGCATCCTGGCGTAGTCCGCGAACCGCGTGTTGATCGCCTGCATCACCGAGCCCAGGTCCGCGTACTGCAGCGGGTAGGACTGCACCGTGCGTTCGGTGTCCGTCGCCGGCTGGGTGTCCAGCTGCCCGATCAGCACCTTGACCTCGTCCATTTCCTTCTTGTTGATCGCGGTGACCAGCAGCGTGTTGGACGTGTCATCGGGCGAGACACTCACCGGATACTGACCGGTCGTGCGATCCCGACGCTTGGTCGTCGCAATCATCTGCGTGATGGTTGTCGACACCGTCGACGCCCGACCGTTCTGAAGCCGGATCGTCTCCGGCGGCGTCATGTTGCCCGCGTCGCTGCGGTCGATCTGGGCGAGCAGCTTCTCGATGTCGGCGATGTCCTCCGCCCGGGCCTTGACGATCAGCGACTGCGTTCCGTACTCCGGAATGATGGAGATCTTCTCGTTCTCCGGAATCTTGCCCGTCTTCGTGAACGCCACGCTGAGGGCCTGAGACGTGTAGCCCAAGTCCGCGAATTTGACTGGGATCACCTTCACCTGCTGGCCAAGGTCGCTCACCGCCGGGCTGTCCAGCATCTTGAGCAGATCGTCGATGGCCGCCTTGTTGCTCTCGGTACATTCAACCAGGAGCAGCCTGGTCGCCGAATCGGCCACGATCTTGACCACCATCTCCGCCGGCGCCCTGGCCGACCCGCCCGCCGCCAGCATGGCCGCGAACCGCTGGGAAAAATAGTTGTTCAGCGTCTGGGCCAGAGTGGTGACATCCGCATGCTGGATCGGGATCTGGAACGACTTCAGCGCGACCGCGGGAGCGTATTGCTCCAGCGGATCGATCACCGTGGCCTTGATCTGGTCGATCTGAGCCCTGGTGCCGGTGATATAGACCACATTGGCGGTCGGCTCGGCGGTCGCCTTGGGCGCCGGGACTCCGCCGATGTTCGGCCGGCCGATGTAGAGCGCGTTGACGGAGGCGGCGACCGAGGCCGCGTTGCCCCGCACCAGCGGGAACATCACCGTCGTGATCGTGTTGGCCTCCGACGGCCCGACGTCCAGCTCCTGAAGCACTTTTGTGACCGCCTCAAAGACCGCCGGCGTGCCCGCCACGATCAGGGCGTTGATCCGATCGTCGGCCGTGGCCGCGAACACCTCGTTTACACCTCCTTTAACCTGCTGATAGATCTGACCCATCATCTCCCTGAACCGGGCCAGCACCTCGACGGCGTTGGCGTTCTTCAGCGGGAACACCTGGATGTCCTGGGTCGCGGACTTGTCCATCATCCTGGCAAGTTCCTCGATCCGGGTGTAGAGATCGGGCGGCGCAGTGATGAAGAGGATCTTGCTGGCGTCGTCGCCGGCGATCTGGATCTCGTTTTTGCCGGATCGCCCGCGGCCGCCCTTGCCGACGAAGATATCGAGGAGCTTGGTCGCGACGTTCGAGGGATTGGCCACCTTGAGCTGGATCTGCTTGGGCGTGATCCGCTCGCCAACCGAGGCGTCGAGCTGCGCGATCCGCTCGGCGATCATCTTCTGCTGGGCCTCCGGGGCCCAGACCATGATGCTGTTGGTTTCGTCATCCGCGGTGATCTTCACCGCCCGCGCGCCCACCGCGCCGGGATCCTGCACGAAGATCGCCTGGAGCGTCGCAGCCATCGACTTGGCATTGCCGTGGTTCACGGCGTAGAGCTGCACCTGTTGCCCGAAGGGCTCCTTGTCCAGTTCGGTGATGATCTTCCGCACCTTCTCCATGTCCGGCTCGAGGGCCCGGACCACGATGGTGTTTGTTCTGGCATCGGAAGCGACCGAGATGGTGCCCAGCGCCGACGGCTTGATGCCGGTCAACCGCCCGGCCAGGCCGCCCCGCGACTCGCCGCCTCGGCTCTGGAACAGTTTCTCCACCTCGGCGGCCGCCTTGGTCGCGTCGGCGTACTGCAGCGGGAACGATTCGATCCGCGTCGGGATGTCCTGCTCCTCGAGCTTCTCGATCAGCTTCTTGACCAGCTTCATCCCTTCCCGCGGAGCGGCAACGATGATACTGTTCGTCGTGGCGTCCGAGGTGATGTTGATGTCCTTGGCCGGGTTGATCTTCATCGTGCCCTTTTCGCCCGGCTGCCCCGGCTGCCCCGGCTGTCCGACGTCCAGCCCGCCGAGCAGGCCGCTGGCCTCCAGTTCCAGCATCTCCTGTTCGAGCTGCTCGATCATCGCGTCCATGCCCATCATCCCGGCGGCGCCCATCGCCCGCCCCATCATCGGCCGCCGCATCATCGCCCGGCCGCGGGTCCCCTGATCGATCTTCAGGATCGCCTTGATGGCGTCCTCGACCTCCAGCGCGTTCAGGTGTTTGAGCTGGAAAATCTGGATGTCCACCGGCGGTTGCTCCGTCGGCCGATCGATCTTGAGCAGCAGCTCGGCGATCAGTGGGAAGTCCTCCTTGGCCGCTCGGACCACCAGTGTCTGGTCGCGCGGGTTCGGGAAGACGCGGATTCGCTGTCCGCCGGGCATCTGCTGGGCTTCCTGCTCGGCCCGGGCCTTCTCTTCTTCCTCCCGCCGACGCGCGCCGGCCGCACCTTCCCCGTCCTCGCCCTTCTCGTTGTCCTTGGCCGTCTTGGCGTCCGCGGTGGTTTTGGCCTGGGCCTGGGCCGCATGCTTGGCCTTGGCGGCGGCTGGCTGGGGCTGATCGTTGAACATCTGCTCGAGAATGGTGGCCGCCACCGACACGTCCAGGTGTTTGAGCTGGAACACCTTGACGTTTCCGTCGGTCGGCTCCTCGATCTCCTCGAACTGCTCGACGATCCGCTCGAGGACCTCCTCGATCTTCTCAATGTCCGAGGCCGGGCCGATCATGTAGATCATCTTGCTTTCTTCGTCGTACTTGATCTGCGTCTGCTGGTTGGTGTAGGCCTCCATGGCCGCCTGCTGTATCGCGAGGCGGGCCTGTTCGTCGCGGCTCATCTCCTCCGACTCCGGCATCGCCACCGTCATCTCCGGGGCCGCCTCGGCGGGCACCGCAGCGGGCGGCGCAAGCGCCGCCGCCTGGGGCGGTATTGGCGCAGCCGCCGGCGCCGGGGCGGCCGGCGCGGCCGGCGCGG
>DATIKE010000057.1:0-1757 GCA_035477895.1 Phycisphaerae bacterium | reverse complement strand
CTGACCCAGACGATGTACGAGTTGACGTTCTATCTGCCCAACGACCCCGAATCCCGCCGGACACTGCTCCAGATGGACGACGACCAGCAGCGGCTCTACGACCTTTTTATCTGACTGGGTGTCCCAATGTTGAAGTCAGGGTTCGCACCGACGCTGGCCGAGGCGCCGCCGGAAGTGCTCAACTGGCCTTGATTCTTTCACGGCATAACAAGGGGCTCTCATGAACAGGCAGGCGACTGTCCATACATGGTGGTGCGCGATCGGCCGCCCTGTTTCTTGGTTGGTGGTGGGCAGCGAGTCCGCTCCCGCGCGGTCGCGGTTCGGATCGATCGGCGACGGCCGGAGGCTATGCTCCGCGTTTGCCCGCGGATTGTTTCTCGGAATGATCGTCCTCGGGGGCATGCTCCCGTCGGCCCGGGCCGCCGAGCCGCCGGATGACAATGCGATCCTGGCGGACGCCGCCGCCCGGATCGAGAAGCATCGCAAGGCCGACGCCGTGGCGCGCGTCGTCGATAGCGAGGGCAAGCCGATTGCCGGCGCGACGGTGGCGATCCGGCAGACGCGGCACGCGTTCCTCTTCGGGTGCAACATCTTCATGTGGGGGCAGTGCAAGACGCCCGAGCAGACCGCCGCCTACCAGAAACGATTCGCCGATGTGTTCAACTTTGCGACCCTGCCGTTCTACTGGTGGAGCTACGAGCCGCAGCAGGGCAAGCCGCAGTATGACCGCTCCGAGCAAATCGCCCGCTGGTGCAGGGGCAACGGGATTCATACCAAGGGGCACCCGTTGGCTTGGAACTATTCCGAACCGAAATGGCTGCCGGATGACGCCGGGCAGGTGCTGGCTTTGCAGTACGGGCGGGTTGGTGATTGCGTCACCCGGCTCCACGGCCTGATCGACCGCTGGGACGTGGTCAATGAGGCCGCGCAGTACAACCGCGACATGTTGAAGAGCATGGCCCCGAAACTCACCGCGGCCTGGGAGCAGGCGGGGCAGATCGAGTTCACTCGGCGATGCTTCGAGGCGGCCCGGTCGGCCGCACCCGACGCGACGCTGCTGATCAACGACTATGACACCACGGAAGCCTGCGAAAAGCTCATCGAGCGGCTCGTGGACGGCAAGGGGAAGCGAATGTACGACGTGATCGGCATCCAGAGCCACATGCACGGCGGCATCTGGCCCGACAGGAAGATCTGGGAGGTGTGCGAGCGTTTTTCGCGGTTCGGCGTGCCGCTGCATTTCACCGAGACGACGCTTCTGTCCGGCGAGCCGGGCTGGGAACTGGCTGACAAGCGCCCGGGGTTCAAATGGGAGAGCACGCCCGACGGCCTGAAGCGCCAGGCCGAGCAGACCGAGCGGTTTTACACCATCCTGTTCAGTCACCCGGCGGTTGAGGCCGTCACCTGGTGGGATTTTTCGGATCAGGGCGCATGGCAACGCGCGCCGGCCGGCTGGCTCGACCCGGACATGTCTCCCAAGCCGGTCTACGACGTGATGCGCAAGCTCATCCGCCAAACGTGGTGGACCCGCCTGGATGAGACGACCGACGCGGCGGGGCAGGTTCGTTTTCGCGGTTTCAAGGGCGAATACCGCCTTTCCGCCACCACCCCCGACGGTCGCAAGGTCGAACGGTCGCTCCAGGTGCCGACCACCCAACCGGCAGTCATTCAGTTCCCCCGCAACCCGGGAGGGTAAAAGGGGTTCTGGAGTCTGTTGTGCGAAGCACCCTCCGGGCCGTTCCGGCAAATGGTGCCTG
>DATIKE010000056.1:0-9101 GCA_035477895.1 Phycisphaerae bacterium | reverse complement strand
AGCAAGGGCAATACTCCGCTGGGCGAAGCCGTCCTCTGGAAGTATGAGTTGATCAAGAAGATGCTCGTCGACCACGGTGCCCGGCAGGCGGCGGCGACGAGACCGGCAACCGCGCCGGGCTCATGATCCTGAAACCTCAGGGCCAGAAGGCGGCGACCGCCACGGTCAGCCAGATGAGGGCGCCGACGACGAGCTTCAGAACGGTGCCGAGGATCCGCCCCGCGCCGGCGCCGAGTCCGGCCTTGAGCGAGCCTTGCATCGCCCGCCCGCTCGACAGTTCGAGGCCGACGGCCCCCAGGCCCGCGCCGGCGGCCGATCCCATCAGCGATCCGACAATGGGGATGGGAATGAGAAAAGTCCCGAGGATGGCCCCGGCGATCCCGCCCACCAGGGCTCCGGCCGAGCCCTGGCGGGTGGCCCCGGCCCGCGCGGCCCCGACCGAGCCGGCCAGGAACTCGAGGATCTCCCCGACAAAGGCCAGGATCACAATCGCCACCAGGACGTGGGCGGAGAACATGCCGCTTTCACTTCCGTCCGCCGGCGCGCGGTAGACCCAGGCCAGAATGGCCGTGCCCAGGATCATCAGCCAGTTTCCGGGCAGGCCGAACACGCCGGCGATCCACCACCCGGCGTTGAGCAGCACGAGCAGGCTGGCCCACGCGTAAATCAAGAGCTTATCCTCCTCAAGGAGGTATGACCCGGTTCTCGTTCAGCAGCGTCTGGCTGAGCGATACGTACGCCCGCAGGCGGGTCCGCATTTCCGCGCCGATGTCGGGGTGTTGGTCCCACACGTCCCGCGTGCAGTCCGGATCGGCCAGAAGGTCGAACAGCATCGGTCGGGCCTCGGTCAGGCCGTCGTTCAGCAGGAATTGCCGATCGCGCCAGCGGACCTCGCTGCCGGCGACCGAGACCGCGAACGCGTCGCCCTCCGAGACGGTCATGAGATCCCGTCCCCACGAAGCGTGGGGTGTTTTGATCCGCAGGAGGCCCAGCACCGTCGGCAGGATGTCGATTTGGCCGACGGGGGCGGAGTTGATGCGGGCGGGCACCCGATCGGGCGCGAAGAACAGCAATGGAACATGATGCTGGCTGGCCAGGGTGAAGCGATCCCGCGTGCGGGCGTGGTCGGCCACCAGGATGAAAACGGTATTGCGGTAATAGTCGCGGGTCCGGGCCAGATCGAAGAACACCCGCAGCGCGTGGTCGGTGTAGCCTAGCGAGTTGAGGAAAATGTTCGAATCCGAGTCCGCCGGCAGCGGAGCGGGAAAATCGTCGGGAATCGAGAAGGGCGGGTGGGTGTTCATCGTGTAGATGACGCCCAGGAAAGGCCGATCCCTGATCGCGGCGAACTCCGCATCGGCCCGCCGCACGACCGCCTCGTCGTCGGCACCCGGCCATGAGTCGTTCGCGAGTTCGGGCGACACCGGGAAGTCCAGCCGATCGATCACCTTGTGGAAGTGTGTGGCGTAAAGGAAGTTCCGCAGGTGGTCGAAGTCGACGTCCCGGCCGTGGATGAACAGATTGATGTACCCCGCGTCCTCGAGGATCTGGCTGAGGGATCGCCAGCGATTCTGCAGGACCGAGTACCGGCTCATGATGGGCTTGATCGGCTGATTGGGGAACGAGCACAGGATGCTGAATATGCCCTCGGCCGTCCGGATGCCGGTGGAGGTTGCGCGGTTGAAGAGCATGCCTTGGCCGGCCAGATCGTCAAAGAACGGCGTGACTTTGACGGGGCTGCCCAGGCAGCCGATGTCCTTGCCCGACCAGCTCTCCAGCACGAACAGCACGACGTTCATCCGGTTGCCCTGCGGGGTGCCCGCCGAGTCGCGGAACAGCGGATAGCGCGGCTGGGCCGGGTCGCCTTCCAGGCCGATGAGGCTGCGCACGGTACGGATGTTCTCCGCTTCGGTCCGGAAGCGGAAGAGTTGCTCGGGGCTCGTGGCGGTGCGGAGGACGGCGTAGATCGGGTCGAGGCACAGGGCGTTGATATAAGGGTTCGCCGAGATGACGGCGTCGCCGATGCTCATGTTGAATCGGCCGACGCCGCCGCGCAGGCAGACCACCATGATTGCGGCCAGGACCGGCAACGTCGCCAGCCAGTTGGGGCGGGGTTTGCCGTCAACAGGCAGACGAGAACGGATCAGCCGTCGTCCCGCCCAGCCCGACGCCGCGGCCAGGGCGAAGCAGCCGATCAGGGCGGCCGATAGCGCCCAGGGGTGCATCTCAAAAGCGCCGTGGATCATCGGCCAGGCGGCGGGTCCCAGGTACACGGTGGCTTCGTAGGTGAAGTGCTTGCCGCTTTCCTGGAAATACACGAAGTCGGAGATCGCGATCACGGGCACCAGCAGGCCGACCAAACCGGTACTGATGGTGAACAGGACGGCCACCGGTCGCCGCGGAAGGACGGCCGCCAGGTACCAAAGGACCAGCAGCGGGAGAAGCAGCATCGCGGCCGCCGCGGCGCTGAACCTCACGCCGTGCATCAGCGCCCACAGCATGTGTCCCAGGCCGTCGGACAGGAGTTGCGACCAGTGCGCGACGATCAGCGGCAGCTTGAGCAGGTATAGCAGCAGGATCAGCGTCACGAAGATCGCGCAGATGCCGACGACGAAGCCGACATGGGTAGCGCGGCCGGCGTCGGGCTTGCCGACAATCCCGCGGTTGGTCTCGGGCTGGGTGGACATGGAATGGGATTCTGGGGAAGCGGTAGGGTCTTGTCAATGGATGAGATAGAGTGGAGCCGACGCGATTCGAACGCGCGACCTTCTGCATGCCATGCAGACGCTCTCCCAACTGAGCTACGGCCCCAAGGGAAGTTGTGGTGTCCGCTTTCAAAGCATCTTGGCCGGCGGATTCCTCTCACCGGCCAATCAAAGTCCCATTAAACCTGCAATCGGCCCCGGCGTCAAGCCCCCGGGCGGGTGGACTCCCGCAACGCAAGGCCGTGACAGTTTACCTGCCGGCAGGCAGGGCAGGCAGGGCGGCCTGGTCCGTCGCCGGCGCTGATTGCGGACAACCCGTCGCATGGATGATCGCGAACCGACGGCCCGTTTCAGAAGCGCAAGCGACCGGCAGCGCGAACGATTGCTCGTGATCGAGAGAGAGCACGGTTGGCCGGCATTTCGACGGGTTGCCCGTCGCCGGCGCTTCGGGTTCTGATCACCCGCGCAGACCCGGCCGCCTAAACGGTCACGGCCCCCTCCCGCAATTCCGTGGCGGACCGTCTGCCATACGGGTGCCGATGAGAGCCCATGGTGCGGCGGAACCCGCGTGGCGGTCATTGGGTGAAGATCGCCCGGTCGCGGAATTCCCTGGCCCGGTCGATCAGTTCCTTGCGGTCGACCTCCTTGGCCGGCTCGAGCTGGAAAGACATCTCGCGGTGGTCGTGGATGGTGAACGGGTAAAGGACCTCGGCGAAGAAGTCGATGCCCGGCAGTTGATACCAGGGCGCGTCGAGCTTGTGGTGGGTTCGCAGGGTTTCATAACCGTCCTTGCGGCAGGCCACGTCGTAGTCGCCGTACCACGTGAAATCGACGGTGACCGGGCTGGTGCCGATTTCCTCGTCGTTGAGGAGGATGCGGGCTCCCTCGGGCTCGGTGCGGATGGTCACGGTGCGGCGAACGCAGCCGACGGGCAATGCCGCGGCGGCGGTCAGTATTGCGAGTAGAAGCCCGGTGGCCATTCGCCGATGGTTCATGGCTTTACCTCGATGATCTCGGCGGTCATGTGCTCGGTGTCCAGAAGGGCCACGGTGCCCCGGCCGGTGACCCAGCCGCAGCACTCGCCGGGATTCAGGAACAGCTTCCGGTCCCGGGTTTCGTTGACGATTTCGTGGGTGTGCCCTGTCACTACAATGTCGGCGGCGGTGATATCATGGGGCGTGCACCATTCGTAGGCATGATGCAGAAGGATCTTGCGGCCTGCGGCCTCGACGAAAAGCGGGCCGTCCTGGATCTGAGGAAGCAGAACCTTGAGGCCTTTGCGCTCGCCGTCATTATTTCCGAAAATGATCTTGAGCGGTCCGGTCCAGGCCAACATGTGTTTGGCCGCGAACGGAGCGACGACATCGCCGGGATGCAGGAGCATCTCGACCCGGTGCTGTCGAAACAGGGCCAGCGCCGTGTCGATCATCGTGAGCTGATCGTGGGTATCGGATAGTACGCCGATCTTCATGGCCGATCACCGCCTCGTGCCCGTGCACGTTTTCCTGCGGACAAGACTAATAACGCGGCCGCCAAAAGGCAACCGCGGGAAGGGATTAGACGGGCGGGTCCTTTCTGCGTATACCATCAGGGCACACATGGGATTGACGGCACCATTTCCCGAGCATGCCTCCAAGCGGCGGACCCGGCGACGGTGGGTTCTGCGCCTCGGTGCGGGGTTGATTGCCGTGCTGGCGATCGCCTACGGAAGCCTGCCGTTGTGGCTGCCCACTGACTGGCTCCTGCGCCGGCTGGTAAACCAGCTTTCAGCCGACCTGAACCGACCGGTGAAGATCGAGCGGGTTCGACTGGGGTGGGTCGATGGGGTCATATTCGAGGGGATCACGATCGGGGATCGCGCGGGTTCACCGGAGCCGGTCCTGGCCACGGTTAGCCGCCTGCGCTGTGATTTCGATCCACTGACGACACTGCTGACCGGGCGGGTCCACGAGATCGAGATTCACGAACCGACGCTGTTCCTGGCGGCCGACGAGAACGGGCGGTTGAACGTCAGCGACCTGGGCCGCAAGGAAGGGGGCCGCCTGCCGGCGCGCAACTTCCGCGTTCAGGGGCTTCTGTGCCATATCCGCACGCCGGGGGCCGGGGGGAACGTGCGTTTCGATCGGCTTCAGTGCAGCCTGGACCCGTCGACGGGTCGCCTGCGGTTTGCCGGAGAGGTCCGCCCGCAGCGGGATTTCCGCGCCGCTCGAACCTCCACTGAGAGGCAACTGTGGATCGATGCGGAGATCATGGTCCCCAGGCTCAATCCGTCGGTTTCACTGGGCGGGATGATCCGGATCGAGTGGGCCGGCCTGGCCCTGGCCGACCTGCCTTTGAGCCTGGTTCCGCGCATTCCGTTCGAGCAGGTGGACGGCACCTCGACCGGCTCGGTGCAGGTTGACACGCAGCCGGACCTGCATCTGGATTTCGACATGCGCGTCCGACTGGAGGGCGTGCGGGTCCGCTGGGCCGGCGCGGACAGGCAATCGCAGGTGCCGGACGCCCGCGTTCGGGCCGTCGGGCACTGGGACCCGACCAGCGAGGTCGTGGTGCTGCAAGAGGTGGCCTATGAAACGCCTGGCCTGAGTCTGTCCGGTCAGAAAACACCGGCTGGCCGTCCCGCGCTGCGGCTGGATCTTCAGGGTGCGCCGCCGATGGAAGCCCACGTCCAGGGCAGGGTCAAGGATTGGCGTCTGCTTGCCGGGGAGCTGCCGCCCCTGGATCACGCGTTGCGTCAAGCCGGGGCCTCGCTCGAAGGCGCGACCACTTTTCGTCTGGACCTCGATCACGAGGCCCGCGGGGATCAGGTGTCCCTCTCTCTCGATGCTTCGGAGTCCGCTTGTCGGCTGCGCCGTGAGAACGCGGACCAGCTTCGCCTTGAGGCGCAGGTCCCCAAGCGCCTCCAGGCTTCCTGGGCGCTCACTCGGCGCGACGGGCTGCGGATCCAGCCGCGGGTCGCGGCGGTGCTTGGCGGCTTGACGGTCGAAGGCGAGGTGGAACTCGCGCTTCCCGATCCGCTGCCGGAAGAGCCGGTGGATCTCGTGCGGGCCTTGGTGGACGAGGTGATCTCTTCCCTGCGGGCGAACTGGACTGCTCGCTGTGCCGATTTCCAGCAGGTTGTGGCGATGTTCCCGGTAATGGCACGGTACGAGGAACTGCGGGACTGGCGAGGCCCCCTGGAGATCAAGGTCGCATGTACGCCGAGCGGCTTGGAAAATCAGGTGCGTCTTACGCTCGTGAAGGAGCAAGCGGGTGCTGTGCGGTTCCGCGACCTGTTTGAGGCCGGTCCGGGTCAGCCGCTGACGGTCGGAATCGGGTGCAACCTGCCCCCTTCGACGGTCGGTCGGCTCGCTCATCCGGTCCTGTCGGTATCCTACGGTCCGGGCCGGCTGCAGTTGGACTCCGAGGCGGCGGAGATCGACTATCGTTTCGACTTCAGCGGGGGGGGGGACGGCAGGGGCGGCCCCCCGATCTCGATCGATGCCCGCTGGCGGTTGCCTTTTCAGGTGACCGCCGTCGAGCAGATCGGTGCGTTGTGGCCCGGGTGGAATGAACTGTTCGGCGGTCACGGCCGCGGGCTGCTGAAGGGCAATGGCGGATTCGTGGTCAGCGGGCGACTCGCGCAGCGGCCGGGCGATCGGCTCGTGCAGTGCGCGGCCGCCGTGCGGGCCGACGATCTGACCATCCGATGGGAGGATCTGCTCGACAAACCGCCCGCCAAGGCTTTGTCCGCCGAGGTCGACTGGCGGCTGGAGGAAGTGGGGGGGCGGCAGGACCGACGGTGGATGGCGTCCGTGCGGCGGCCGGGCGGCGGTGCAACCGCCACGCTGTGGCAATGCCGCGGCGGCCAGTCGGGCGAGGACCTGGAGCGGCTGCATCTGGTTGCCGACGTCGCGAACATCATCGAGTGGCTTGATGTAAGTCCGCGCCTGCGACAGATGTCGGCGAATTGTCGGCCGAGCGGAGGGTTCAGCCTGGACCTGGATAGCCTGCTCGTCGGGGGTGTCCAGGACGTGCACATCATGCTGGATGCTTCGAAAGCTGGGTTTGAACTTCCCTTGATGCCGCCCTTGGTCAAGATGCCGGGGATTGAGGCCAGGGTGCTGGGGCACCTCACGGGACGGGCGGTGAAGGAGCCGGACGGGACTATGTTGTGGCAGTGTTCGCGCGGCAAAGCCCACTGGGCGGGCCTGCATCTGTCCGGGGTTACCGGGACGATCACCACTGCGACCGGCACTTCACAGCCGGCTGTTATCTCGGTCGATCGGATCGGCCGCGGGCTATGGCCGCGCTTCATGAACGCCCGCCTGGAGGTTTCCGGGGCGTTCGACTTCGATGCCCAGTGGCCTGACATGCATCCCCTTCCGCGGCGGTGGTGGGAGCAATACCAGTTGGGCGGGCGCGCGATTCTTCGGTTGGCCGTCGATGTCGAGAACCATCGGCTCGGCATGAGCGGTCGTCTGGATGGGGAGCAGGCGGCCTTTACTGTTCCGCTGGGGGGCGAACTGGTTGAGAGGCTTCAGAAACCGGCCGGCATGCCGACCAGCGTGGTGTTCGATCTGTCCGTCGAGGAGAAGACGGCGGGGCAGCGCAGCGTTGACATCGGATGCCTGACCATCGACATCGACGGAAATGAAGCCGACCTCTCCGGCCATGTCGATCTGCGGGCGTCGGGCACGGCGGCCGAAGCGGAACGTTTCGACCTGGCGACTCAGGTGCGCGTGAGCCATCCGGAGAGCCTGACGAAGCTCTTGGCGGCCGCCGAAATCGCCCGTCTTCAGGGAACATGCGATCTGAGCCTTGCCGTCGCGGGCTCGCCAGGCGACTGGTCGGTGACCTCGGCGCAGGCAGGCTTCGAGAACTTTACCGGCATTATCGGCGGGGACAATATCAAGTTGGACGGACAGATCGTGTTCAACAGGCCGCTGTTGAAGCTTGACGGTTTTGGTTGGGCATTCGGAGCTTCCGAGGGGAATGTCAGCGGGGAGATCGAGCTGCTGGACGATTCTCATATCGGGAGGGTCGGCCTGGTGTTCCAGCGGTTGGATCTGCCCGATCTGTCAACCCGTCTGGATCGCTGGGCTGAACGGAATGCTTCCCGGGATGCCGCTTCCGGGGGTGAAGCCGTCCAGGCTATCCCTGGGATTCTGCGCCGCTGCGAGTTGGACATCGACGCGCATGCGGAGATTTTCCGGGCAACCCTGCCCGGAAACCAGGCCCTCCAGGCCGACGCCGGGTATGCCAAAATCCTGATTCAAAAGGGGCAGGTGACCATCCAGTTCAGGTCCCTGGTCGACGGCGGCCTGGCGACCGGCGGGTTCCTGTCGCATACCCAGGTCAGCGACCCGACCTACCATCTCACCTACACCGCGGACTCGATCCTGCCCGGGCCGCTGGTCGATGGATATCTGCGTCTTCTCTTCCCCGGAATGACCGCCACCGGCCCGCTGACCTTGATCGACGAGACATATCAGAAGCTTCTGCCTAAGCCCGGTGAGGACAACTATGAGGTCGGCCAGGGCGAGTTGATCATCTACGGTGGGAGCATTGAGGGGCGAGCGGCACCGCTCTGGGTGACGCGGATCTTCCCCGGCCTGAACCTCGCGCGTTTCGATTTTTCATACCTGCACTCCTGGTTCAAGAAGATGCCCAACGGCCACGTCCATCATCAGATGATCTACCAGGGCCAGTATTACAACCTCTATATGATCGGGTACTCCGATGCGACGCGATGGTTCCAGTATGAGGTGGGCCTGGATTTCCTGGCCAACTTCGACAGCCGGTACTGGGCGGAGTCCGGCCAGGGGCGCATCCCGCTGTTCGTCAAAACCGGCCGGATTGATGATCGCGGCCGCCTCATCGAGGAGCAGGTGGACTTCGTATCTTACGATCGGGTCATGTCCACGCTTTTTGTCCGCAACAACCCGGTCGTCACCGCGTACTATGCCGTCCGGCAGCGCGTGCTGGCCGGCCAGGCGAACCAGAACGTGCCCCGCTCGGAGGAAACAGCGCCATGAATCCAGGCCCTGACGATGAGAGCCGTGAATCCGTGACCCGTCGGCGTTTTGTGAGCGACCAGGCCTGGTACACCGAGTGGCCGCGTATCCGCGAGGTCGAGACCGAACGATTCCTGATGGACATCCACGGGATGTTCTACGAAGTCCCGCGGCAGGTTTGCGGCGGGCACAACTTTCTCGTGGGTGAGCCGCAGTCGAACCTGTGGTTCGGCAAAACCGACGGCCTGTGGTCTTTCGGCGCAACTTACCCCGCCTCAAAAACGGTAAGTGATTGAAGGGCAATGGGTTGGGACCTGTTTTGCATTTCAAATGTAGCCACGTACATTTCAGATTTGTTTCTTGACTTCCATAGGAATATGATGTATTATTGGTCTGTATG
>DATIKE010000055.1:0-11679 GCA_035477895.1 Phycisphaerae bacterium | reverse complement strand
CAATGGATCGGCTCGTCGCATCCTGATCGCACCAAAATACTCCATTCCGCCGATCGCGGAGATCCCGCCGACCATCGCCAGGCCCGGCAGGCTCGGCGCGAACAGGAGGATCGGCCAGCCCGCCAGGGCGACGATCAGAATCGTCAGGGCCGACCCCCTCGCCACCCCGGCGGCCCGCCGGATCGGGCGGAGTCGGATCACCGCCTGCCGCAGGATCAGGAACTGCATCTCATCCAACGGGCAAGCCGGGTCAGCCAACAACACACCGGCAGGCGGAAACCGGCTCTGTCCTTCAGATTGAGTATCCATGGTCTCATTCATGCCCCCGTTCTATCGTCCCCTCCCGCTCCAATCAATCCGTGACATCACCGAGACGCGACGGACATCTTGCTTGACTTGTTCTTCAGATCCTGCCATCGTTTAGAATGCATCCATAAGCCCATGTGGGACCGGCTTCCAGCCGGTCGGATCTCAGGGTTATTGGATGCACACTTAGAGCCTATCTCGGTAGGCAGGTGTCGCACGCACCGGCGAGACGACCGGTGCCACACCAACAGAGATAGGCACTTGGACGCGAACCGCAGGCAATAGCTCGGGCATGTGCGGAACTTCGAACACCGCACGCCTGACGACATGCATGGCAAATTGAGGGCCATCCGTTATGTGTGACCGCCAGTCCATCAAATGCCTGATTCTTGTTCTGCTCGGGTCATTGACGCTCGCGGCGATGGGCCGACCGGCAACCGCCGGCAAGAACGATTCCACGCCCGAGTCCCAGCCCGCTTCGAGCGAGTCGAAGAAGCCCGACAAACCCGCGGAGGCCAAGCCGCTCGAAGGCACCGTGGACAAGGCTGCTGTCACCCACCATGTCCTCTCGCTACCCGACGGCCCGCTGCACTATCGGGCGATCGCCGCCAACATGCCCATGCGGGACGAGGCCGGCAAGCTCAAGGCGACCGTCTTCTTCGTGGCATACGAAAAGGAAACCCCGGCGGACTACGAGACGGGCACGAAGGATAGCGCTCCGAGCACCGCGGCCGCCACCCAGCCCGCCTGCCGGGAGCCCTCCGGCCGGCCGATCACCTTCGTTTTCAACGGCGGCCCCGGCGCCGCCGCCGTCTGGCTGCATCTCGGAACCGCGGGCCCCGTCCGCATCACCCTCACCGAGGAAGGCCATCCCCTGCCGCCCCCCTACCGGCTCGACGACAACTCACACACCTGGCTGCAAGACACCGACCTGGTGTTCATCGATCCCGTGGGTACCGGCTTCAGCCGGCCCGCCGAAGGAGAGAAAACCGACCAGTTCTACGGCGTCAATGAGGACATCGCCTGGGTCGCCGACTTCATACGTCTATACACCACCCAATACCAGCGATGGCTTTCCCCGCGATTCCTGGCCGGTGAAAGTTACGGCACCACCCGGGCGGCCGGCCTGTCGGAGTATCTTCTCGACCGCTACGGGCTCGCCCTCAACGGCATCATCCTCATTTCCTCGGTGCTCGAGTTCCAGACGCTCCAGCCGCGGGACGGGAACGACCTGCCCTACCCGCTCTTCCTCCCCACCTACGCCGCCGTCGCCTGGTACCATAAAAAACTCCCGCCCGACCTGCAGGAGGACCTCGACAACACGCTCCGCGAAGTCGGGCAATGGGCTACCGAGAACTACGCCCCCGCGCTGGCCAACACGTTCGCCCTGAGTGATCCGCAGCGCCGAGAGATCGTCGAGCGGCTGGCCCGCTACACCGGCCTGCCCGAGGACCTCATCAGCCGAAACAACCTGCGTATCCCGCCCTGGGTCTTCCAGAAGCAACTGCTGCTTTCCGACCAGATAATCGTCGGCCGCTTCGACGGCCGCATCACCGGCCACGACCCCGAGCCAGCCTCGAGCTGGACGACGTATGACCCCAGCCTGTCCCAGTACTTCGCCGCGTACAGCAGCACATTCAACGACTATGTCCGCCGAACGCTCAAGTACGAGAGCATTCTTCCCTACGAAGTCCTATCCGACCGCGTCCGCCCCTGGAGAATGGGCACCCCCGGCGAGGGATTTCTGTCCGTCGCCGACGACCTGCGATCGGCCATGGTCAAGAACCCGCACATGAAGATCCTCTTCGCCAGCGGCCACTACGATCTGGCAACCCCCTTCTTCGCCACCGACTACACCATCAACCGCCTGGATGTCGGACCGCAAGGCCGTCGCAACATCACCCACACCTGTTACCCAGGCGGGCACATGATGTATCACCACCAGCCTTCGCTGGCCCGGCTCAAAGCCGACGTGACTGCCTTCATTCTGTCCGCGATCGCACCGGGACAACCGCCGGCAGGCAACAGCGGGCATTAGCCAGGCGATAAATGAGACGGGCTCTTGTCCTGGTCGTGCTTGCGATGATCCCTGGCTCGTGCGGGGGACGTCCATGAAGACCCGTCCTTGGTGTGGTATCCTTGTTTCCCTGCTGCCGTTCCTCCTATTAGTGCCACGGGCCTGCGGCGGCAAAGCGGCTGAGCCGACTGCTGACATCGCAAGCACATGGTGGCCGCCGCGTACCCCTGTCTGCTTTCAAGTCACGGTCAACGGCCGGCAGGTCCGAGTCAAGCCGGGCGACGAGCTGGTCCTGGCAGCCGAGGATCTGAAGCCCGCTCGTTGAGTCACAATGCCATGTGATAAGGACGGGATTCTTTTCCGGAACCGCCCGAAGCTTGCCCGTGCGGGCAGGGGTGCTTCGCACAACACGGCTCCCGGACTTTGCCCCTCCTCCCCTTCACCTCGTCCCGGTCAGAGGCATATCCGTCGAGGCCGCGGAATTGACAACTTGATCGGCCCGTCACGAGCGACGACAATGCGGGCGGCCGAAGCCATCCCCTCCCTCGCAGACCTCGGGAGAACATGCCATGTCCGCACCGACGCCGGCCGAGAAGAACCTGATGGTGATGCGATTGGTCGTTGGTGCCATCCTCGCGGGGCTGCTCGCTTTCTGGTGCGTCGTCCTGTTTATCTCCGGCCGGTTCCCCGAGCGACCTGAGTTGGAGAAGCCGATGGCGGCGGCGCTCATCCTGGTGGCCGTCGTGGCGACGGTCCTGCCGATGATCATTTACAGGCCGATGGTCAACAAGGCCCGTCAGGCCCTGGCCCAGGCCGGCGAGTCGGCCGACCCGGCGGCCATCGCGGCCCCACACCTCTTCCTTTATACCCTGGTTTCCGCCGGGCTCGGCGAGGCCCTGGGCTTCTTCGCGGCCATCGTGCATCTCCTGACCGGCTACCCGTCGGCCTGGCTGATGGCCCTGCTGGCGGTCGTTTTGATCGCGAGGCGGTTCCCTACCGCCCGCACGCTCGATGATTTCACGGCCGATATGTAGCGTGAACCAGCCGGAGGTAAATGGGGCCGACAGTCTCCTGCCGGAACGGCCCGATGTGTGCTTCACACAATAGACTCCCGCCCCCGCGGGTGAGATCATGCCCCTTTCCGATCACCGACCTTCCACGGAACCAGGCGAAACCAGGCCCGATAATCACCATCACCACACAAACGGCGCATCCACATGATGGATTCCTCGTTCCGGGCGCTTTCATCCCGTGGATACTCCGCGTCGACTCGGGTAGAATCGAACAGCAGCAACACATCAGGTGCTTGCAACCGTCGCATCACGGGAGTGAGGGGGAAATGCGTCTCAACAAGCCGAGTTCACCACCCGATACCAGCGTGCTGCGGCCCGCGCCGCAATACGCGCCGCCCGGTCGGACTGCGCCGGCCGGCCGACTCGACCCGATCGACAAGCGCCAGGTATTCAAGCAGATGGTCGTCGGCTCGCTCGAGTCCGGCTTCCTGCGCTACTCAAAGCGCAAGGCGCTGCTGGACTATGCCGCAAAGATCGGCATCTCGGAGTTCGATGCGATGCTGCTGATCGCCGAGGCCCAGTTCTACTCTGACAACATTGAGTCGCGACAGGTGGACGCCTCGCTGGTGGCCGACCCGCCATGCGTCGAAGCCTGGTCGCCCGGCACCCGTCTGCTTTTCGCCGTCGCGGCCGCCGCGATCCTCGACATTGCCTTGATCTGCTGGCTTTTCGTGTGATGACTCGCCGCTCGCGGCTTGGCCGCCCCCCCCCGCTGAAAGCCGTCGGCGATCGCAGGGTTTTATCGGCTGCGCCGCTGCAAACGGCCCACGGAGTTGGGAGTGCTCCCCGGGAGGCATCGGGAGCGGAATCCGCTTATTCGTCGAAATCGAATCTCACCCCGGTCAGAAAACCCTTCCCGGCCGGCCGACAGTGCAGGACCGTCACCCGGCCAACCATCGTCAGCTCTGGAAGGTGGCACGAAATGTCCAACACGGTGCCGGGGCTGAAGTGCCGGTCGGTGATAATCCCAAGACCGCCGAAGCTCAGGTTGCCGCAGGTGGCGAACCAGCGCTTCCGACCATCGCCGTCAGCAAGAGAAAGCTCGGCGGCGCCGGGGAACGGCCAGCGGCGATTCCTCCGTTTCTCGTCACCCGTGAATAGAACCGCATCCTCCGATCGCTCGCGTGACTTGACCAGGTCGGCTACCCGGCGACGCGTGATCCTGACGATTTGCTCGGTCTGCATGGGCGTGTCTCCTCTCCTGCCCGGTATGTTGAGGAAAACGGGCAGGCTACTGCACTAGATGCTTCGTGTCGCGATGATCACCGGGCATCCGGCCCGAGCGATGCATCATGTACTAGAGTGCATCCTAAAACCCGTGTGGGACCGGCTTCCCTGCCTGCGGCAGACAGGCAGCCGGTCGGATCTCAGGGTTTTGGGATGCACTCTAATATACGATTCAGATTGCCCATTTTGCCAACCGAGTTGCCCGACTGTGGGCACCAGGGGCGATAACCACAGTCCAAACCAGCGCGAATAACGCAAGCCCGGTCCCCATCGGCGCGCAGGTTGCGGGAGCGGCCTCATCTGCAACATCGGAGGGCATAGAGGAACCGTTGCCGGGGTTGTCAGCCGGGGCATCTGGATCCGCCGCCGACCGATCGGTCGACAGTCACCTTCTGTGGGGTTCAAGTCGGGCCGGCAGCCGACTCCGCCGCGTCCAACCGCCCCCTCGGCGCGTCCCATAAAGGCCACAGGTCTGGGTGTAGATCTCTCTGCACCGGCGGTCATGGGCGGGTTGATGACGAAGACATGGCCCAAGAGGGCCAGACCCTCGCGCGGAAGAGAAACTCGCGATCGGAATCGCAAGAAAATGGGTGGTATGATTTGCTTTCCCCGGGGGCGTATCCTACTAATTCTATGGAAGCTGTCGTGTCCCCTTTCAACGGCCCCGTGTCTTCCGATCAGGGAGGCACGGGGTTTTTTTGCCCCGTGCGTTCCCGGCTTTCGCATGACCTTGTCTTCCCGGCCGCTTTGGCATAACTTGTCAGGTTCGCAAGACACGCCGATGTAGCTCAATGGTAGAGCACGGCTTTCGTAAAGCCGGGGTTGAGGGTTCGAATCCCTCCATCGGCTGTCCGGGCCGGCCGGCCGGCCGGTTTTTTCATGTGCACCGGGCTGCACCTCCCCGGCGACGGTGGCTTCGTTTGGCAAAGAGAATCCTAGGAGTCGCGCTGCCGGCTTGGCAACGCAGGGGGGGCCCGCTGCCCTCCGGGTGGCCCGGGGAGTGCCGGATTGGCGGGAACCCTCCAGCCGGGTATCCTGTCGGGCCGGTGATAGCTCGAAAAGTCTCCAAAGTCCGCACCTGTTCAACCAAGGCGAAGTCATCATGAACAAAAACAGCCCCACCCGTCGGTTCATCAAAGAGCTTCAGGCCGGAGAGGCCGTTGAGGACCAGGTTTTCCTGATCAACTCGAAAGACCTGCGCACGACGTCGAACGGCTCACTCTACATCCACTGCGTGCTCTGCGATCGCACGGGGCAATTGCTGGGGCGGATCTGGCAGGCCAGCGAAGCGATGTACAAACAGATCCCCGAGGGCGGCTTCCTGCGTTTCAAGGGGCGGGTCGAAAACTACAAGGGCTCGCTGCAGTTCATCGTCGACGCGATGCGGCCCGTGGAGCCCGGCACGGTCAACCTGGCTGACTTCATGCCCCAGACCACCGAGGACATCGATGAGATGTTCGAGCGGGTCAAGGCGATCCTGCGGACCATCAAGAACCCGCACCTGCTGCAGCTCGTGAAGGCATTCCTGACCGACGACGAACTGACGGCCCGCTTCCGCAAGGCCCCGGCCGCGGCCCAGTTGCACCACGCCTTCATCGGCGGGCTGCTGGAACACACCCGCAACGTGCTCGAGCTGGCCCTGGCGACGATCCCGCGCTATCCGCAGGTCAGCCTCGACCTGGTGCTGGCCGGCGTCTTCCTCCACGACATCGGCAAGACCGCGGAACTCGTGTACGAAACGAACTTCGGCTACAGCACGGAGGGCCAGCTTGTGGGCCACATCACCCAGGCGGCCATCTGGATCGACCAGAAGATCCGGGCGATCGAGGCCGACACCGGCCAGATCTTCCCCCCCGAGATCCGGGCCACCCTGTTGCACATCGTGCTGGCCCACCACGGGTCCTATGAATTCGGCAGCCCCAAGATCCCGGCCACCCCCGAGGCCATCGCCATCCACCACCTGGACAACCTGGATGCCAAGCTCAACATGTACCTGACCAAGATCGCCACCGACCCCGACGCGGCCAGCGACTGGACACCATATCAGTCCCACCTGGGCACAAAAATATTCAAAAAAGACGTCCTGGGACCGAGGAAATAGGCCCTGCCGCCGCCAAGTTACCCCTCACCAAGTTTCTGTCGCCGTTCGACGGACATTTTTCTGTTGACAGATTATCATATTATGTGTATACCACAATGACGCTTCCGGAGCCTCCGGCACCGAGCAGAGCAGGAAGGATTCTTCGCAAATCAGAGGCACTTTGCGCGCCGGCGCGCAACCACGGGGTGTTTGGCAGGCGCGGCATTCGGGAGGGTCAACGATGAAGCGACGATCGGGAATGCTATGTCTTACCGTAGCGGTGGTGGGTGCCATCCAAGCCAATAGCCTGGCAGGCGTCTGGTGCGAAGGGATCATCGCCGGGCATCCGCAGACCATCCTGTGTGATGACTTCGATCGGTATTGTGTCGATCCCCCACCGTGGCCGGAACGGTGTGTGGTCCACAGCACCCCTGACCAGCAGGCATTCCTGCTTAACTGGCCCGAGGTCTCCGCCAACGGAAACGAGATGAAGGTTAAGGACGAGTACAAGACGGCGTACCCGAACGAGCCGTTGTATGCCGACAGTTGGCCTTTCACCGTCCGGTATCGCAGCGGAGACGACCAGTACCTCGACACGCAGCACAACCGCGACCTGCGGCCGGCGATCGCGGCGATCGACCCCACCAAGAACACCGTCAACGGCACGGATGCGAATCCCCTGATCCTGGATTTCGTCTTCCACTTCCACGACGAAGGCCGGCAGTACTACCAAAGTGCGTATCTGGACATTTCACTGCATGATGGGGTCGCGCTGGATCGGGCCCCGACGGACTACGTGATGAGCGAGGACTGCTCCCAAAGCTATTCCTGCGGGGATAGCCGCGGTTACCCGATAATCTGCCAGCAGAACAACCCCATGACCGTGGCTTGGGGATGCCCCTCGGCGCTCAGCCTGCCACCTCATGCTTCTATCGCGGTCGGCGTGCTGGCCTGGCTGGACACCAACCCCTGCCACTGCGGCGAAGACGTCGCCCACGCGGCCCAGAACTGGCATCTTGTGTTCTTCGACGGGCAGAGGTGGTGGACGCTGAAAAGCAACGTGCCCGCTCCCAGCTCCGGAACGCGAACCCCCAGAGGCAGTTCGCCGGAACCACCACCGACCGCATGCAAGATCAAGTCGCCCGGCGATTTCGGCCTGTTCAACGGGCTCAACCGCGTGCGGCTGACGATCAAGACCAGCACCGTCGTCGTCGACCACTGGTACCGTCAGATGTGCGAGACGAACAACACCTGGAAATATGACATCACGCACACCATGACGATTCCGCGGCAGTACCTGGGCGGCTTCAACAACATCGCGATGGGCTGCGCGAAAGGATGCAAACTGAACGCCAACGGCCAGTGCCTCGGCCCGCGCCATCCGCTGGGGCCCAACGGCCATGGCGGCAGCGGGGAAATCGACTCGGTGGCTCTGGTGGACGGGGTGCTCGGGTCGTATGCCGCCGATGGGGCGTGTTGCAAACCGGACCTGAGCTGTGTCGAAACCGACCCGGTCAACTGCGGTATTCTGGGGGGTTACTTCGCCGGTGCCGGGAAGACTTGTGCGACCACGGTCTGCTGCCCGATCCCCTTTGCGGACTCGGACCTCGACCGAGACGTCGACCAGGCGGACTTCGGCGCGTTCCAGGTGTGTCATAGCGGGACGAACAGGGGCATCCCCGCCGGCTGTGAATGCTATAACCGCAACGGCGACAACGGCATCGACCCGACCGACTTCGCCGAGTTCAACAATTGCTGGACCGGGCCGCAGGTCCAGTGGAGCCAGGCTCTGACGCCCAATTGCGCGCCTTGACGACTACCGGCATTCTCAACGAGATAGAAATGCAACACCCGGTCGGCAGGGGATGGTGAAGAGCCCCGCCCCCCCCGCCCACGGATTCTGTCAACAGGCCGCCGGCGGAATTGTTGCCATCGACTTCTTCCCGGTATGCTCCTACACGACAGACGCCGAGCGATCGGAGAGGATAATCGACTTTGGCTTGCCCATTCACACACCTTTGAACGAAGGGATGACTCCATGCAACCCACACTCAAAACCACACCAAACATTCCGGCTCACGGCCACGACATCCGGGCTGTGGCTATTGGTTTGATCTTGCTGGCCGGCGGGTTTGCCACACCCGAGGCGACGGCCGACACCGGGGGGCCCTCCGCCAAGCAGCCACCGAACTTCGTCATCATCGTGGCGGACGATCTGGGATACGCCGACCTGGGATGCCAGGGAAGCAAGGATATGCCCACACCGAACATCGACTCGCTGGCGGCCGGCGGCGTGCGGTTCACCAACGGATACGTGTCCTGCCCGGTATGCAGTCCGACGCGGGCGGGCCTGCAGACCGGCCGGTACCAGCAACGGTACGGACACGAACTCAACCCCGGCCCACCGGACAAGGCTGAACCACACTTTGGGCTTCCCGTCGGCGAGGTAACACTGGCCGACCGGCTCAAGTCGGCTGGATACGTCACCGGCTTGGTCGGCAAGTGGCATCTCGGCTACCAACCGCAGTTCCATCCGCTCAAGCGGGGATATGACGAGTTCTTCGGATTCCTGGCCGGCAGCCACGATTATTTCAGGAACGAGATTCCGACCGCGATCCTCCGCGGCACCGAGACGGTCAAGGAGGAATCGTATTTGACCGATGCCCTCGGGCGGGAATCGGCGGCGTTCGTCGAGCGGCACAAGAGCAAGCCCTTCATGCTGATGCTGTCCTTCAACGCCATCCACACGCCGATGCAGGCAACGGACAAGTACCTGGACCGGTTCAGGTCCATCAAGGACCCACTTCGACAAAAGACAGCCGCCATGCTCAGCGCCACGGATGACGCCGTGGGGGTAGTCCTGAAGGCGGTCCGGGAGGCCGGGATCGAAGACAACACGCTGATCTTCTTCATCAGCGACAACGGCGGGCCGACGAAAGTGAACGGTTCCCGGAATGATCCGCTCCGCGGGTACAAAGGACAAACATACGAGGGAGGCATCCGCGTGCCTTTCCTCGTTCAATGGAAGGGCCACGTGCCCGCGGGCAAGGTTTACGACAAACCGGTCATTGCGCTCGACATCCATCCGACGTGCCTGGCTGCCTCGGGCGGCAAGTATGACATCCCGGTCGACAAGGCCCTGGACGGGGTGGATCTGCTGCCGTATCTCCGCGGCCAGAAGTCGGAGGCCCCGCACAACACGCTGTTCTGGCGATATGGCATCCAGACAGCGATCCGCAAGGGCAACTACAAGCTGGTCAAGACCGCCAATGAAGAGGAGCTGTTTGATCTGGCGGCCGACATCGGCGAGGAAAGGGATCTCTGTGACGCCAGGCCGGAGATTGTAAAAGAACTTCGAACCATCTTCGCAAAGTGGGAGACGGGAATGGTGCCCCCGGCGTGGGAACGCGCCGGCGTGGGGACCGGCGTTCAGCCGAACCAGGAAAACCTCGGAAAGCGCAAAGCCGTCAGAAATCGTCAATAGGAGTGACCGGAATCACAGGAGAAGCGGGATGAGAACCGGATGTCTGATCGCAGCAGTGAGCATCGCGGCATCGTGCGTCTGGGCACAGGCCGAGACGAAACGGGAAGGACGCGGGCGCAAGGAACGGGCTGCGGATTCACAACCCGCCGCGGCGGCCGACGACTCCGCCGGCGCGGTCCGCGAGGTCTACAGGAAAGTCGGCGATGTGCAGCTCAAGGTCCACATCTTCAATCCGCCGGACCACAAGCCTACGGACAAGCGGCCGGCCATCGTGTTCTTCTTCGGCGGCGGCTGGCTGCACGGGTCAGCCGGTCAATTCGTCCCCCAGTGCAGATACTTCGCATCACGCGGGATGGTCGCGATCACGGCCGACTATCGCGTGTACACGCGCAACAAGGCCATGATCGCCGACTGCACGAGTGACGCTCAGGCGGCCGTGCGGTGGGTCCGGGCCAACGCCGGACGACTGGGTATCGACCCCGACCGCATCGCGGCCGGCGGCGGATCGGCCGGCGGGCATCTGGCCGCGGCCACCGGCACGCTCGACGACTTCACCGGCGACAAGAACGCCAAGATCAGCTTCCGGCCCAACGCCATGTTGCTATTCAACCCGGCGATCGACCTGACGCCCGAGGAACCCAAGCCCGGCGATGAAGGGAGCAGACACAGCAACCTCATGGCCCGCATGGGCGCCAGGCCCGAGGAACTCTCGCCGATGGACCACGTCAGACCGGGTCTGCCGCCGACAATTATTTTCCACGGCAAGGACGACAAGCTCATTCCGTTCACAAAGATCGAGGAGTTCGGCAAGGCGATGAAGGCGGCCGGCAACCACTGCGAGGTCGTCGGCTTCGAGGGACAGGGCCACGGGTTCTTCAACCCTGGCAAAAGAGGCAACAAGCACTTCATCGAAACGATGCGACTCGCCGACGAGTTCCTGGCCTCCCTCGGCTATCTCAAAGGCAAGCCGACGATCGTGAAAGATGCATCAACGACCCGACCGGGATGACAGATCAGCAAGGGCCGTAGTCCTGCCCGAATATGCGCCGGCGCAGGATGTCCCCGGCACGATTGCTCCAGGGCAATTGCCACGCTACCGGCAGGACCTCCACGCTTCCCGATATGACTTTGCGTTCTTGATCATATCGGCGTGCATCTGCGCTCATCGGTGGTTTCACGTTCGTCTCGCGTTCTCGCAAAACCGTTCGAAGTTGCCGCCGAGCAGCAGAGCCACGTCGCGGCGGATGTCCGCCTCTGTCACCGTCCAGCCCGTCCGGGCGAGATCCGCGTACTTGTCAGCCAGCACGTCGGCGACGATCTCCCGCGAGTGCGACCACTTGTAGATGACCTGCTCCAGCACGCGGGCGTCCGAGTGCTGCGGGATGAACGACAGGCCGAGCATCTCGAGTCGCATCCGGGTCACCTCCTCGATGAGGAGCGGGTTGTTGATGAACCACCAGCAGCCGAAGATCATCAGGTTCGGATGCTTGCG
>DATIKE010000054.1:0-12827 GCA_035477895.1 Phycisphaerae bacterium | reverse complement strand
GGCCCCCGCCAGTTCCGCCAGCCGCTCGCCCCATGCACGTTTCAGCGGGTAGAGTCCGTCGTCGAGCATCTGGATGGCCACGCCCAGCCGACCCTCGACGTGCCGGGCCACGTAGCTCACCGCTTCCGGGTCCGCCTCGGGTCGAAAACGGGATAGCCGCTCGGCCACAAACGTCGCCGGCAGCGCTCGGAACTGGACCTGCTGGCATCGCGACCGCGTGGTCGGAAGCATTCGGTCCATGGCCGTGGTGACGAGAATCAGGAACGTGTCCGCCGGCGGCTCCTCAAGAGTCTTGAGCAATGCGTTCTGGGCCTCATCCTCGAGCCGTTCGGCCTCGCGGATGATGAACACTTTGGCCCGCCCGCGTATCGAACGGGGGCCAACGCGATTGATGAGAAATTCCCGTATGACCGCCACGCTGATATTCAGGGCCTTCTGCTTGCGAATCCTCGAATCGGGGTGCTGGCGGTTGAGCTGGCGATAAATCAGGCGCAGGTCCGGGTGGGTTCCGGCCTGGACGAGTCGGCAATCCTCGCATTGGCCGCAGGCATCCAACCCCCGGCCTTCGGGCACGACATCGGCCAGCGTCTCCGGCAGTTCGAGCCGGGCGGGCTGGGCGCACAGGAGCAACCGAGCGAGTCGTGCGGCGAGCATTTCGCGGCCGACGCCCTCGGGGCCGACAAACAGGTAGGCGTGGGGCATGCGCCGGCTGGACAGCGCCTGCTGGATGATGCGGTGAGCGCGCTCCTGGTGCTGGACGTCAAAAATCGACACGCTCGATCAACTCCATGACCCGTGCGTGGACCTGCTCCGGGGGCTGGACGGCATCTATGACCTCGACCCGACCGGGATACTCGGGCGGCAGATCCAGAAACAGCTTGCGAACCTTGCGGTGATAGTCGATCGGGCGGGCCTCCATGGCGTCGTGCCGGATGTCGTTGAGCAGCAGGCCCTGGTTCTGGTCGGCCTTGCGGCGTTGTTCGGCGTGGTGCGGTTTGCGGCCAATCCGCCGAAAACCCTCCTCGGCCGGCACATCCAGGATCAGGGTCAGGTGCGGCCAGGTCTGCCCGACCGCGAAGTAACCCATGCGGATGATCTGCTGAATGTCATGCCCGGCCGCCCCCTGGTACGCGCAGGTCGCGGAGATGAACCGGTCGCAGAGCACGACCTTGCCGGCCTCGATCGCCGGCTCGATCACCTCGCCCGCCAACTGGGCCCGCGAGGCCATGAACAGCAGGGCCTCGCAGCGGACGTCCATCTTCGACAGGTCGTGCCGCAACAGCACCGCGCGGATGCGGTCGCCAATCTCCGTGCCGCCCGGGTCCGTGCCGCACACCACCTCAAGCCCCTGGGCCTCCAGGGCTTCGGCCAGCAGCCGGATCTGCGTCCCCTTGCCCGAGCCGTCCGGCCCGTCAAAGACGATAAACCTGCCCGCGAGTTTGGCTTTGAGCGTCAATTCGCTTCTTCCTGATGATAAATCGTTTCGGATGATTTCCTGATCCATGATGTAATTTACGCGAGATCGCTCCCCAGGACAAAAGTCACGACACCGTTCGAGTCGGACTCATTTCCCACGGAACATCATGCACAACACTACGACCGGACCCCAGAGATACCTGAGCTTTACCCATAAGCCTGCCTGTCTGCGTGCCTGTGCCAGGGGCAGACAGGGCTGACGCGATGGGGTTCGATCGTACCCCAGATCGGGACAGGGAAGACATCGAGACGGCCCATCGCCGGACAAGATCGAACAACTTACGCCTGCTCGCGGGCCATGTCGAAGACCTCGGAGGCATTGTAGCTGCTACGGACGAAGGGGCCGGACGCCACGCCGACGAAACCCAACTCGCGGCCCAGGTCGGCCAGAGCCTCGAACTCGGCGGGCTCGTAGAAGCGGGCAATCCGGGCATGGTTCGGCGTGGGTTGCAGGTATTGGCCGATGGTGACCACCTCGCAGCCGACCGCCCGCAGGTCGGCCAGTGCCTGCCGAAGCTCATCGTGCGTCTCGCCGAGGCCGACCATCAGGCCGCTCTTGGTTGTGATGTGCGGATACTCGCTCTTGACAATCCGAAGCACGTCTAGGGATCGGCGATACTTTGCCTGCGGGCGAACGGCCGGCGTCACCCGCTCGACCGTCTCGATATTGTGGTTGTACACGTCGGGGCCGGCCTCGCAGACGGTGGCGATCAGCTCGGGCCGGGCGTGGAAGTCGGCCGGCAGCACTTCGACGCCGGCGGACGTCGTCTTCTCACGCACCGCCCGCACGCAGGCGGCGAACCGGCCCGCGCCTTCGTCGGCCAGGTCGTCACGAGCGACGGCGGTGATGACCACGTGCCGCAGGCCCAGCTTCGCGACAGCCTCGGCCAGGCGGGCGGGCTCGTCGGGCGCGGGCGAATCCGGCCGGGCGGTCTGGACGGCGCAGAACCGGCACCGCCGGGTGCAGCGGTCACCAAGAATCATGAACGTGGCCGTCCGGTGCGACCAGCACTCGGTCAGATTCGGACAGCGGGCCTCCTCGCAAACAGTGGCCACGCCGCTGTCAGCCACAATGCGCCGGGTGGCGGCCATGGTCCCGCCGGGCGGCAAGGGCCGCTTCAGCCACGGCGGCAACCGCCGCCGTGGACCGGCGGAGTTGTCCGAATTGAACACCGGCAGGCTGGGCATGGTTGTCTCCGTGGCGAATCTTCTCAGAAATCCCTGCGTTGCCGGGCGGGCGGGATACGAAGCTGCTGGCGGTACTTGGCGATGGTACGGCGGGAAACGTCAATCCCCTCGGCCTGCAGTCTGGTGACGACCTCGTCGTCGCTGAGCGGGTTCTTGCGGTCCTCGCCGTTGATGATTTCCTGCACGCGGGCCTTGACGCTGTCCCAGCTCGTGGCCTCGCCCGCGACCTCGGTGCCGCCGGTGAAAAACTGCCGCAGCGGAAAGATCCCCCGCGGCATCTGCACATACTTGTCGGCCACCGTGCGGCTGATCGTCGAGGGATCACATCCGAGCTTTTCGGCAAGCTCGCTCATCCGCAGCACCTTGAGCCCGGAAGGCCCGTTGTCGAGAAAATCCTTCTGCCGTTTCACGACCTCCTCGGCCACCTCGAGCAGCCGGCTGCGCCGATAGGAGATCGCGTCGATCAGGGCGCCGGCCGACTCCAGATTCTTGCGCAGGAACTCGCGGGCCTGCTTGTCCTGCCGGGCTTCGGCCAGCATCCGGCGGTACATCTCGGAGATCCGCAACCGCGGGTGATTACCCCGGGCCAGGCGAACGGTGTAGCCCTCCCCGTCCTCGGCATCGTCCACGATGACGTCTGGCACGATCCGCGGCACTTCGCGGTTGACGACCAGGTGCCCCGGGTGCGGGTTCAGCTTGGACAGCTTGTGGACCGCCTCCTTGAGTTCCTCGATACTGCGGCCGGTGGATTTGGCGATGGCCGGGAAGCGGTTCTTCTCGATATCCGACAGGTGGTTCTCGACCAGCAGCCGCTCCAGATCGCGGTTTCCAGACATGGCGTCGAGCTGAAGCAAGAGGCACTCCTTCAGATTGCGAGCCCCGAGACCCGGCGGATCAAGCGTCTGCACCCAGGTCAACGCCTCCTCCATCTCGGCCGGCGCGAACGGCGGGACGTGCTCCTCGGCGATTTTTTCGAGCGGGGTGTGGAGATACCCGTCCTCCTCGATGTAAGACAGAATCAGCTCGCCGGCCTGACGGATGCGGTCATCCACCTCGACGAAGGCCCACTGGCCCTGCAGGTACTCGTTGAGCGACACGGGTCGGCTGGCCGTGTTGGCCATCGCATCCATCTTCGCGTCGCGCTCGCCGGTCGGCGCGGGCCGCCGGCTGTAACCCCGGTCGCCGTCGTCGAAGTCGTACTCCCGGCTCAGTCGTTCGAGGAAGCCGAAACCCTCGGCTTCGTGCAGGACCTCATTTTCGCGGGCCTGCTCGGCAGGGCCGGGCAGATCGTCCGCCTCAGGCGGCGCGGGGACCTCCGCCGACTCGGCGGGGGCCGAATCCATTTCGTCGATCTCCAGTGCCGGGTTGCGCTCGAGTTCCTCGCGGACGTGGGCTTCCAGAGCCAGCAGCGGAAGCTGGAGCACGTTCATCGACTGAATGAGCTGCGGCGTCAACCGCTGCTCCTGTCGAAGCCCCAGAGACAGATGTTGTGACATGTACTGCGACATATCCGCTGATACCCAGAACAACCACAGGTCCGCCGGACGGGTCGCACGGACGTCGACCCGCTCTTCCTGCACTCATCGCCCGACCGCGCGGGCTGATTGAGGACTATCCCCCTGGCGATCGGGCCGGCGACGGACGATCACAGTGCCGTGCGTCCGGTAATGGCCGCCTCGAGCATGGCCTTCGAGGCGTATTCGACCTGCGAACCCACGGCCAAGCCCCGGGCCAACCGGGACACTTTCACATCGAAAGGCCGAAGCGCCTCCTGGATGTATAGCGCCGTTCCGTCACCCTCCAGGTTCGGGTTCGTCGCCAGCACCACCTCACGGACGCCGCCGGCGCGCACACGCTCGACCAAGGCGTTCACGGTCAGGTCGGCCGGCTGAATTCGCTCCAGAGCGGACAGGTGCCCCATCAGGACGTGGTACAGCCCGGGGATCAGCCCCGTCTGCTCCAGCAGCATGACGTCCTTGGGCTGCTCGACCACCACGATCATCGAGCGATCGCGCCGCGGGTCGGAGCAGATCGCGCACAGATCCTGCTCCGACAGATTATAGCAGGTTCGACAGGGCCGAAGCCGATCCTTCACGTCGCGGACGGCGTCGGCCAGCCGCATCGCCTCTTCGCGCTCGACCCGCAGGAGGTGGAATGCGATCCGCTCGGCGCTGCGCGGCCCGATGCCCGGCAGGCCGGCCAACTCGATCATCAGCCGGGCCAGGGGATCGGCGACGCTTCGCGGGATTTCCGGCACGAGCAGCCCTCCTTACGTCCCCTGCCCCAGGAGGTCGGTCAGGCCGGGCAAGTTCAACCCGCCGGTGAGCTGGGCCATCTCATCCTTCATCGCGTCCTGGGCCTTGCTTGCCGCGGCACCGATCGCCGCCTTGACCAGGTCTTCCAGCAACTCCACGTCCTCGGCCGCCCTCGGGTCGATCTTGATCCGCACCAGCTCGCCCCGGCCGTCGACCGTGGCCACGACCATCCCCGCCCCGGCATCGGCGTCGAAGCGTTTCCGGGCCATCTCCTCCTGGACCCGCTTGAGGTTGTCCTGGAAGGCCTTGGCCTGCTTCATGATCGACCCGAGATTGCCCAGCGATCCAAACATCCACTTATTCTCCTGTGTCGTCGTATTCCCGTATGCGACGCCTCATGGCGTATTCATTGCTCGTCCGACCCGTTGGGGGGTTCCGGGCTTTCCACGCCGGGCTCCACGCCGGTCGAATCGTCCAGCCGCTCGACGTTCACCAGTCTGCCCCCAAAAAGATCTATCGCCTGGCGAACGATCGGCTCGCCGCGAGCCTGCTTGACGTCCTCGGAGCTGGCCGGCCGGCCCCGCCGCGCGGGCGGGGTCGAGGCCGGGGGGGCCACATCAGATTGGCCGGCGGGGGCCGCCTTCTGCCCGGCACCACGGCGGGCGGGCGGGGCTGCGGATGACGGCGGACCGTTCTTCGCTTCGCCGGCCTGGGGTCTGGCGGGCTGTGCCTTTGCCGGAGCCGACGATGATGAGCGGGTCGCCCCCACCGCACCCGTCTGGGGCCTGGCCGCCTGCGGCGTCTGCGCCGGCGTCGAACCGGGGCCGCTTGACCCGGCGGTCAATTCGTCGAGCAGCGACTGAACGGAGCGGTATGATACGCTGCCGGCCAGCCGCACGACCGCCGCCTCGACCAGGGCCCGGCCCAGCGAGCTGAACCGCACGTTACGGCGCAGATCCTCCAGGACCGCGATCATGAAGACAAGGCTCTCCGGCTCGAAGCGTTTCGCCAGGGCGGTCATCTCCTCGCGGACCCCTCCGGGAACCTCGATCAGGGAAGTCTCAGGGCCGCAGACATTGAGCAGCATCAGGCCGCGGATCTGCTCGGCCAGCGATTCGCAGAGCCGTTCCAGGCTGTAGCCGCCGGCCAGGCAGGCGTCGACCGAGGCCAGCGCCTCGCCGGCATCATGGTCCGCGAACTGCCCGACCAGCCGCAGCAGTGTCTCGTCGTGCGGTGTGGGCAGGATGTCGTCGACCATCTGCATCGTGAGTCGATCGCCGCCCATCGCCAGCAACTGGTCCAGCAGGGACAGCCCGTCGCGCATCGAGCCGTTTGCCAGCCGGGCCACCCGCCGGAGAACTCCGTCGTCGGCCTTAACCTTCTCCTGCTTCAGAATCCACTCGAAATGTCCGGCGATGCGGTCCACGCTGATCGAACGGAAATCGAAATGCTGGCATCGGCTCCGGATGGTGGCCGGCACCTTCTGCGGCTCGGTGGTCGCCATGATGAACTTGACGTGCCCGGGCGGCTCCTCCAGGGTCTTGAGCAGGGCGTTGAAGGCCCCCGTGCTCAGCATGTGCACTTCGTCGATGATGTAGATCTTGAACCGGGAGCGGGCCGGCCGATAGATGGTGTTCGACCGCAATTCGCGGATGTTATCCACGCCGGTGTTGCTGGCCGCGTCGATCTCGATCACATCGACGTCCTGCCCTTCGGCGATGGGCAGGCAGGAATCACATTTACAGCAGGGCTCCGCCGTCGGCCCGTCGCGGGCCAGGCAGTTCAACGACCGGGCCAGGATCCGGGCCGCCGAGGTCTTGCCCACCCCCCGCGTGCCGCAGAACAGGTAGCCATGGTGAACTCGCCCGCTGGCGATGGCGTTCTTGAGCGTCGTCGCGACCGCCTCCTGCCCGACGAGCTGGTCGAACGTCCAACTGCGGTACTTTCTCGCCAATACGGTATACGCCATCGGTCGCCGAACCCTTCCACGCACGGATTACCGGCGGTCACCGCCAACCCGTGGCTGACGAGAGGACCCCGAGAGCAGGAGTGTACGCTCCTTTGGCAACCGGATTCAAGCCGGAAGCCTGATGGGTATGACGATCGTTCAGGACGCGTAGAGTTCAAGCAATCCTCACCGGGCGCAACGCAGTCCTCGGATTCGGTACACGCTATCGCTTCACGGCAGACGTGCGTTCGGGGAAGATGCGCCCACGCGCTCATGTCCCTTGCGTCGCGAGGGGGTGCAACGTTTCAGGCGACACGACTTTCCCGCCGAGCGAGGCCAGCAACGGATCCTGTCTGATGATCTGGCGGGTTCTCAGTCGCTTCTCCTCCCAGCTCAGGCCGTGGTCTTCCTCGTCGATCTGTGCTCGACGTTGCCGCATCCACTGCACCGCGTCAAAGGTCTTCGTCATCGGGCAACACCTCCCTCGGTGAACGAATGTCGATCGGACGATAACCCCGCTCAAGGTTAACGGCGATGAACAGACGTATTTGCCGATATTGACGGTGTGCTTGAAGCTCCAACTGACCAGCACATCCGCCGCTGCGACGCTGGCCGGCGCCACGTGGAGACAATCGGACCGACTGCCTGACCCGGCGATTCGGTGTGAAAGGTAAGCTTCGGCCAGGGAATCCGCCTCGTCAGAGTCGGTCAGAATTATTCTGTTCGGTTCCGGCACTTCCTGTAACCGCTTCCGCACGGGTTCCGGAGCACCGGCCAGTTCGCGCAGGGTGTGTTCGGACAAGACCAGAATATGCCTCCCGTGGACGAACGCTCACCACAGGGTCAGGCTGTCGGCTGCAAACTCCTCGTCCTCGCAACCCCCGACTACCGACGCATCCACGTAGAGCAGCATTCTCCTCACGGACGTCCTCCTCAGGGCCATCGCTTGGTCAACCGTAACCAAAGAGGAGCCTCATGGATGAACACGCTCGCAAATCGCGCATATCCGGGACCGCAGGATTCTGAGAAACGCGTCAATCGCCGGCTGGTCGGCCGCATTGAGGGCCAGGTTGGCCACGGCACCTGGAACGGGCAGGCTGGGCTGCTACCTCTCGGTCCTGACCCGGTGTCCCGCAATCCCACTGCATGGGACCCGGCCCTCAATGCGAACGACCATAAGATCGCGGAAGACCAGATGGTCGGCTGCGTCACTCATGGTATCGAAACGGGCGTCTATTCGCCAGGAGAGGTGGTCGGCTGGGAGGCGGGTGGCTTGTTGACCCGAACCGTGATCTCGCGTTCGGTGCCGCTGGATGCCGACCGCGTCGTGAGACGGATGGCTTCGGGAGAACCGTCGGAAGGCTGAGTCGCGCCCGGCGGCCCCTGCGTGCCGGCCGCTTGAGACTCCTTGAGCGGCACATTCTCCAGGGTGATCGCCCGGATGTAGATCGGCTGCTTGGGCCGATCGTCGGAGTCCGTGGGCACCATCGCAAGCTTTCGCAGGGTCTCGAAGGACTCCTCGCCGGCCAGATACCCGAAGGCCGTCTGCTGTCCGTCGAAGCCGGGCTGGCGGCTCAGGCAGATGAAGAACTGACAACTGGCCGAGTCCGGGTCCCGCGGTGAACGGGCCATACCCACCGTCCCGGCCTCAAACGGGATCTTGTTGAACTCGGCCTTGAGCCGCTTGCCGTCCGGCCGAACGCCCCGCCGATCGCCCCGCGGATCTCCCCCTTGAATCAGTGCGCCCGGAATCACCCGATTGAACGTCAGGTTGTCGTAGAACTTCTGGCCCACCAGTTCGAGGAAATCGGCCACGTGGTTCGGGGCTTCGTTGTAATGGAACCGCACGGTCATCTTGCCGTGCTCGGTGAGGATCACCGCCTGGCGCTCGGCGAGGATCCTGATGGTGACGGCCTGGGAGATCACCTGCCCGTGATAAGGCCGCCACAGGAGCGTGTACTCCCCGGGCCGGCGGAGCGACTGGTAGTAATGGGTAAGCTCCACGCGAGTCCCCACGCTGGCGTGCGGGGCGATGACCACCCGTGGAACCGAGCCTCGCGGCGGGATACTGACCTCCTGGTCGAACGGATCGCCGTATTGATTGATGATGGCCAAGGCCGAGAAGTTGCTGCCACTGAACACGTGCGGCAGGGGCAGGCCCATGAGGCTGCTCGGATCATCCTCCTTGGCGTCCGGCACGCGCAGGGTGACCGGCTCGTCGGTCAGGTTGGACACCAGGAACTGGGCCCAGACCTCCCGGCCGGCCTGAATGATCGAGCGCTCGAGACTCAACTCGACCCGGACGATGGCCGCGGGATCCCGGGCAACAACCGGCACCGGCAGTTGTCCGGCGGACGGCTCGGCGAGGACCACCCCAGCCGTCACCCCCGCGGCCAATAAGAACAAAACCACCCGCATCAACATCTCTCGTTCAACCGTGCGGCCCGGCGACTCTTTGCACGCGCCTTGGCGATTAACCATCTGTACATAAAGAAGATAGAGCAGAAGCCTCCCTGTGGCGCGGGCTGTTGCCCCGGCTCGTGTGCCTTCTTATACCCGCTGAGCGGGATCCCTGTCGCGGCCAAGGCACACCAAACTCAAGGTGTCGGCCGGCTGCCGGGCTGAGTCGCGGGCTGGCTCTCCAGGACCCGCATTTGCTCGATGGCACCCTGAGGCGGCGGCCCCACCCGCCATTGGCCCGCCTCCTTGAACACCATCACCGGAACGCTCCGATCTTCACGACCTTTGCCATCCGCCTTTCTCAGGCGGACCTTCGCCAGCACGTAATAATGCGGCTCTTTCTGGGGCCCGGGATAAATCCGGGTCACCTCGATGCTCTGAACACCAAGCCACACCTGTTTGAAATCCGCCTCGGGCGTCGGCTCGTAAGCCGTCCCGAACAGTTGTCGGAACGCGTCATAGTCACCCTGGTAACAAATCTGAAGCACCCGATCCACGAAGGCGTTGAGGGTGGGATCTTCCTGGCGGACGTCGGCGGGAAAGTCGATCTGCGGGCGGGGGGCATCGGGGTCGGCCTCGATCAACGGTTTCTTGTCGATCTCGGGGCCTTCGTTGACTGCCACGTCCCGCGAACATCGGCACCCGCCGACCAGACAACCGGCCATGGCCGCCGTCCAAGCCATTCGAATCCATCTTCCGGCTCGCATCGCCTGTCACCTCTCGGCAGGCCGCCGCCACAATCACCACGCCCCGGCCGACCCGCACTGCTTTCTGCGCCGGGCATCATAGTCCCGGAAATGGGAAGCGCCAATCGACCGGCTGAAACCAGAGAAAAGCCCGGCCGACGGTGCCACGCATTGGAGACCGCCGGTTGCGGAGCTTTTGTTCCAACGGTCCGGGGGGCCTATCATGAGGCGTCCGATTATCCTTGATAGTCCCGGGAACCGGTCCTGGTCGAGCACGTGGTGTGAGGCTTCATAATGAACGCGAAAACGCCTGCCGACGGCTCGTCCGGGTATCCCGCCGAGTGCCCCCCGCCGCGCCTGGTGTTTTGGGAGACGACGGCCGGATGCAACCTGGAGTGCGTCCACTGCCGGCGGCTGGATGTCTCGCACGAGTTGATGCGGAACGATCTGGGCACGGCCGAGGGCCTGAGGCTGATCGACCAGATCGCCGCGGTCGGGCAATGCGTGCTGGTGTTCTCCGGCGGCGAACCGCTGATGCGCCCGGACATCTTCGACCTGACCGGCCACGCCAAGGATCAAAACCTGCCGGCCGCGCTGGCGACCAACGGAACGATGATCGACGAGGGCCTGGCCGGGCGGATCGCGGCGGCTGGCTTCGACCGGGTCAGCGTCTCGCTGGACGGCGCGGACGCCGACACCCACGACGCGTTCCGCGGCCAGCAGGGCTCGTTCGACCGGGCGATGCAGGCGCTGCACCTGCTCCGAAAGGCCGGCGTGCCCACCCAGCTCAACTGCACGATCGCCCGGCACAACCGGCAGCAGCTCGACAAGGTCATGCAGCTCGGCAAACAAGTCGGGGTTGAGGCGATTCATTACTTCCTGCTGGTTCCCGTCGGCTGCGGGGAGCAGATCGCCGAGAGCCAGATGCTCGACGCGACCGAGGTCGAGCAAAGACTGCTGGAGATCTACGACATCGAGCAGCGGACCGACATGCAGGTGAAGGCGACCTGCGCACCCCACTACTATCGCATCCTGCGCCAGGAAAACCGCAAGCGCGGCCTGTCGCCGGTGAGCCGCGGGGGACATTCGGCCGGTCACCCGGGCGGACACGGCGGCGGACATGGGGCCTCTCTGCACAGCATCACCAAGGGTTGCCTCGCGGGGACAGCCGTCTGTTTTGTGTCTCACGACGGAAAGGTTTTTCCCTGCGGCTACCTTCCGGCAGAGGCAGGTGATATCCGCAAGCAGACCTTCGGCGAGATCTGGCAATCGAGTGCCGTGTTCGCGGACATGCGCGACCCGTCGAAGCTCACCGGCAAGTGCGGCGGGTGTCCGTTCAAGGCGGTCTGCGGCGGCTGCCGGGCCCGGGCCTTCTACGAGAGCGGCGATTACCTGGCCGAGGAGCCCTTCTGCGCGTTTGAAGTGGAGAAGCCGTAGAATTGGAGAGGGAAGAAAGCCCCCGAGCTTCTCACACACCGCCTCACGCCCTCGCCGCGATCCCGAACATCCGGCAGAATGCCTTGAGTTGCCCCGCGTGATTCCCCGCCCACATCGTCGGGTGCCACACGTGCTCCAGCTTGAGGTCGCAGGCCGGAATCTCGTCGAGGGTGGCGCACAGGCTGGTCCGGCAGCCGCCGGCCGGCGGGGTGTCGTAATTCGATACGACCTTTCCGGTGTAAACGAGCATCTCGGGCTTGTCGCCCACGACATACTGCCCGACGGTGATCTCCATGCCCTCGGGCCACAGCACCTGCGGCACGGTCCCGACGCCCGCCTCGGCGTGGCTGCGCAGGATGTAATCGCTCACCGGGCCGTTCCTCCCTTCGAGCTTGCGCGGGCTCGTGCAGTGCGAGCCGTAATAAAGATTCTTCTCCGTGTCGCAGGCCGGGTTGTGCTGGAAGCCGGCCCGACCGAACAGCTCCTGCCCGATCATCATCGTCAGCGTCGCGCCGAGATCGTTCTGGCAGCCGGCCACGATGCCCTCGTCGCGCAGGTCCATAAAGCTCATGCACGGGGGAGGAATGACGCGTTTTTGAATCCCGTCGAGACACATCATCATCATCGCGTCGGCCTTTTCGCGCTGGATCAGCCGGCGCAGGGCCACGTGGGCCCGGGCAGCCACGAGCACATCCTCCTCGCTCGGCTCGCGCCGCTGGCTGGGGTCGTTCATGTACGCCCGGGCGACCTGGCGGACTTCCTCATCCTCCGCGAGTGATCCGTACAGGTCCGCGTAGGTCTTCATGGGCAGGCCGCGGATCAGCGTGCCGAGGAGGGGCACCTTCAACTCGGCCGGCTGACCGTCGGCGATGCTCAGGATCACCGCGTCCCGCAACCACCGCCGCACGCGGATCATGTTCAGCCCGTCGCGGATCGCGTCGAAGTTGTCGAGCGAAGAGATCGTGTACACGCCGGCTTTCTCGCGCATCTGCTGGATGTGGGGCATGAGCAGCACGCCGATCGTGGCCATCGCGATGGTGGGGACGCCGGTCGCGTCGATGATCCGATTGACGTTGGTCCATTCGGACTTCTTGAAAGCGACCAGCAGCAGGCCGTCCGGCTTCTGCTCCTTGATCTGGCGGATGAATCGTTCGACGGCCGCCGGCTCATACAGCGGCGCCTCCTCAGCCACCACCCGTATGCCGAGTTCCCTGGACATCTCCGCCACCTTGGCTGTGTACTGCTTGTGATGGCCCTCGGCGTCGAAGCCCGAGCCGGGCCAACTGTAGTAACCCTCTTTTTTGAGCAGTTCGGTCGGCGGGTAAAGAAAGGCCGCCCGGACGGTGGCGACGCCCTTGGCTGCGCCGGCCGGCGCGG
>DATIKE010000053.1:0-2659 GCA_035477895.1 Phycisphaerae bacterium | reverse complement strand
CGAGGCATGCAGGTTAACGCAGCCCCGAGTCGGCAAGTCCAGGATGCTACGGGGCAGGAACTGGCCGAAAGCAGCCGCCACCACCAGATCCGGCTTCCAGCGGGCCAGCTCATCGCCGATCGCGTTGACCCGATCCGGCTGGAGGACAGCCAAGCCCCGCTCAAGCGCCGCGAGCTTCACGGGAGGCGCCTGCAACTGCCCCCCGCGGCCTGCCGGTCGATCCGGCTGCGACACGACCCCGACCACATTATAGGCAGGTTGGGTCAAAGCCGTCAACGCAGGCACGGCGAAGGCTGAGGTGCCCATGAATACAATGCGCATGGCGCGCAAGGGCATCGGCGGGGTCGCCCCGTCCGGACCGCCTCGCCGGCGCACCGGCTCCTCCGGAGCGCCCTTCAACTCGTCATGGTAATCGAGTTCCTCCGCCCGGTCGAGGAACAGGACGCCGTCCAAGTGGTCAATTTCGTGCTGCAAGGCTCTGGCTAACAAGCCTTCCGCTTCGACCCAGATCGTCCGCCCCCGGCCGTCCATCGCCCGCACGGTGATCCGCTCCGCCCGCGTCACCCGTCCCATCACCTCGGGGACGCTGAGGCATCCCTCCCAGGCCGCTGCCTGGCCTTCGCTGCGAACTATCTCCGGGTTGACGAGGTCAAGTCGACCCTCACCGGCGTCGATCACCGCCAACCGACGGTTCAGCCCCAACTGGGTAGCGGCCAGACCCACGCCGCCCGCGGCCGCCATGGTCGCCGCCATGAGATCCAGATCGTCCCGCACGGTCCGGCCTGCCCGCCTGACCGGCGCCGCTGGACGGCGCAACTCGACGTCTCCCACCTGTCGTATCTCCGGCATCGGCAGGTCCCTCCTCCTCTCAGGTCAGGTCCAGCGGGTCGATGTCCACCATCACCCGGTCGACACGACGGCGCGGCCAGGCCGTCCATGCCTCCCGCAGTATGCCGGCCAGCGGCGCCGACTCATCGCCTCGCAGCAGTATCGACCACCGGTGCCGGCCGCCGGCAAGCGGCTGCAAAGCCGGTGCCGGGCCCAGAACTTCAGCATCTTCCGCCGCGATACCTCGGATAGCTTCGGCGAGTTCCCGGGCCGCGGCCGCGGACCCGGTCACCACCACCCGCGCAAGACGATGGAAGGGCGGGTACCTGAGCTGCCGGCGCATCGCCAGTTCCTGTCGATAGAAGGCGGTACGGTCACTTCGAACCAGGCAATCGAGAGCGTAGTGGCCGGGAGTGAAACTCTGTAACACGATCCGGCCCGTAGGGCCCAAGCGTCTTGCCATGCCATCGAGCAACTGGAACGTGCGTTCGGCCGCCCGGAAATCGGGGAAGTGCAGGGCGGCATCGATCGATACCACCCCCAGCAACTGCGCCCCAGGTAAGACATGGGCTACGAGTTGCGTCCCCACCAGGATCGCGGTGTCCCCGCGAAGGAACCGGCGCTCGATCGCTCCCTGTTCGCGACGGCCGGGTGCGACCATCGAGTCGAGTCGATCCACCCCCGTCCCCGGGAAGGCCGCCCGCACTTCCGCCTCCAGCCGCTCCGTGCCCCCGCCCAGACGCCGAAAGTCACCCGATCCGCACTGCGGGCAGGCTTCCGGCCGCGCCTGCCGCTTGGCGCACTGAGCACACCGTAGACTGTCGTCATCCCCGGCATGAAGGGTGAAAGCCACGCCGCAGTCGTCACACCGAGCCACGGTACCACAGCGCCGGCACAAGATAGAACCGGCGTAACCCAACCGGTTGAGCAACAACACGATGCGGCCCCGAGATCCCAACACCTGCTCGATCTGCCGGCGCAGTTCCCGGCTCAAGAGCCCGCGAGTGCCGGCAAGCAACTCGTCGCGAAGGTCGACGGCGACGACGGGAGGCCGGGGGTCATCCCCGGCGGCGGTGGTCGTCTCCCGACAAAGCCGGAGGGCCTCGGGCGAGGGAGTCGAACTCCCCAGGACGACACGGGCCCCGGTCATCCGGGCCCGTTCGATCGCCGCGTCCCGGGCATGATAGCGGGGGACCTCCAGCTGCTTGTAGGACACATCATGCTCGTCATCCACGATGATCAGGCCCAGGTCGGGGACGGGTGCGAACACCGCCGATCGGGTACCCGCTACGACATCGACCTCGCTCCGGGCGATCGATGTCCAGCGCAGGCGGCGGGTACGTGCCGTAAGCCCAGCGTGGATCACTCCGACCGGCGCGTTGAGTACCGTGGTGAGTTGCGCGATGATCAGTTCGAGACTTGCGATCTCCGGCGAGAGGACGATTGCGCGGCGACCTGCTCTGAGGCAAGCGGCGAGCGCTTCGCCGTAAGCCGCCAGCCGCCGGTCTCCCACCAGCAGGGACGGCGGAGTGGCTTCCTCGCCCGCGGTGGGAGGCCGGCATGGCCGGGGGAAAGCCGCCGATGGGATGCCATCGGCTTTCGCTTCGGCAGGCCGCCGGGTTCCCGCCGGTCGCTGAGCGCGGGGGGGGCCCACTGCCCGGAAGGCCCATCCAGCAGCGCAGTCATAGCTGTCCACCAGCCACCGTCCGAGGTGCAGGAGGTCCGGCGGCAAGGGTACGTCGCCGTCGATTACGGCCAGCACGTCTCGCACGTCGGACACGGCCGGGTGCTCGACGAAAGCCAGTAGATACCCTTCACTCTCACTCCGCCG
>DATIKE010000052.1:0-2701 GCA_035477895.1 Phycisphaerae bacterium | reverse complement strand
GAATCATGCTCAGGCCTCCCCCCCCATCAGGTCCGCCAGCCGTATCACCGCCAGGCGTCGGTAGAGCCGGGCGGTGCCCGGGCGGATACCCAACATCCTGGCCACATCGGCATAGGGCAACTGGGCCAGATCGCGGAGAATGATCACGTTTCGCAGATGACGGGGTAGTTCGCATATCGCCAGCCGCATTCGTTCGAGCATCTCGCGTTGATCACAGATCGCCGGCACGCCGTCCGGCGAGTCCGATTGCCGTTGAATCCGGGCGATCCTGGGCCAATGGGTCTGCCTTCGCTGCCGGGCCCTGATCACTTCGATGGCTGTGTTCACCGCCGTGCGGTAGAAGTACCCGCCCGGGTTGGGGCCGATGGACTCCCGGCCCTTGGCGGTCAGGCTGCACACGGCGGTCTGGTAGGCGTCGAGCACTTCCGGCTCCGAACCCAGCATGCGCCAGAGCACGGTCAAGACGATCGCACCCTGCTGGCGCAGCAGCGCAAGTATCCACTGCTGGTCGTCGGCGACCTCAGCGGAGGCCAGCCCAGCCAGCACGAACCGCAGTTCCAGCGGCAAGGCGGTTGTCTGCACGTGCGTCATCCGCCACACTCCCCTTACCCCATATTATGACGGGCGAGCGGCCAACGTGTGATACATTTTTCCTGAAAGTCCGCCCGCGAATTCCCCACTTGTTATTGTCGCCGGCCAGCCGATCATAACACGCTTTTCGAGGTCAAATTCCCTGGTTCCGGCCCGGGAGCGAGGGAGGGCCTCCTGTTTCTCACATCGGCGCGGCAGGCAAGGAATGCTCGATCCGGACCATTTCCGCGCTGAGGTCGGCGGTTGGTTCGGCGGCAATGGGCCGGCCGAACCACAGGAACAACGCCGGGACCACCAGCATGTTCAGGAACGTGGACGACAGCAGGCCGCACAGGATCACGATAGCCATCGGCGTCAGGATCTCTCGGCCGGGTTGCTCGCCACTGATGGCCAGGGGGATGAGGGCCAGGCCGGTAGCCAGGGCAGTCATCAGGATCGGGGCCAGACGTTCCGTGGCTCCGCGACGGATCGCCTCGCCAAAGTCGGTGACGCCCTCGTATCGCTGAAGGTGGCGGATATGGGACACTATCATGATGCCGTTCCGGGCGGCGATGCCGAAAACGCTGATGAACCCGATGACCGAGGCCACCGACAGGATACCGCCGGAAACGAAGACGCCGGCGACGCCGCCGATCAGGGCCAGCGGCAGATTTACCATGATCAGCAGGGCATCGCGGACAGACCGGAAGACCAGGTGGAGCAGGAACCCGATGCCCAGAACCACCAGGATACCGAGCGCGACCAGTCGCCGGCGGGTCTCCTCGGCGCTCTCGAATTGTCCGCCGTACTCAACGTAGTAGCCCCGCGGCAGCCTGATCTGCCCGGCAACGGCCTTCTGGATGTCGGCGACAACGCTTCCCAGTGCCCGGTCGGCCACATTGCACATGACCACGATCTTGCGCTGGGCGTTCTCGCGGCTGATCATGTTGGGGCCGAATTCGGGGGTGATCCGGGCCAGCGACTTGATCGGCACCTTGGCCCCACCCGGCGTATCGACGAGCACGTCCCCGACCAAGTCCGGCGTCGGTGGTCTGGAAGCGGCGGCCGGATCACAAGCTCGCACCACCAGGTCAAACGTGTTGCGGCCTTCGAGGACCTGGGTGATCGCCTCCCCGCGAAAGGCCGTCTGCAACGCGGCAGCCGCGTCGCCGACCTGAAGGCCGTGGCGGGCCAGCGCGTTGCGGTCAAACTCCACACGGCGCAGCGGAATGTTGTTCTGCTGCTCGGTGGAGAGGTCCACGACACCGGGGATCTGCCGCATGACCTCTTCGGCCTGGCGGGCCAGTTGTCTCAACTGAACGAGGTCCTCACCGAAGATCTTGACGGCGATATTGGCCCGCGTGCCGGAGAGCATGTGGTCGATGCGGTGGCCGATCGGCTGGCCGAATTGTGCTTTGACGCCCGGAATCATCCCCACGTCCCGGCGAATGGCCTCCAGCAGTTCGGCTCGGGTTCGTCTCGGTTTGCCCATTCGCACGGGAGCGTCCATGTCCAGGGTCAAATCGATTTCGCTGCCCTCGGTGTTCATGCCGTGGGCGTCAGCCTCGCCACGGCCGGTGCGCCGCCCGATGGCCGCGATCTCCGGATGCTGCATCAACGTGGTCTCGACGAGATTGGCCAGGCGATCGCTCTCTTCGAGCGACGTGCCGGGCACGGTCACAAGGCCGACCACCAGGGCGCCTTCGCTGAATTCGGGCAGGAAGCTGGAGCCCATGTTGGCAGCGCCGAAAATGGCCAGGGCCAGCAACACCAGCGTCGGTGCGACCACCCACCAGGGATGGCGCATCACAAAGTCCAGCGGACGTGCGTACAGCCGCTTGAGAAATCGAACGACGGCGGGTTCCCCGGCATTTCGCACCGCCCTGCTGCCCGGCAGCAGGTAATAACTGAGAGCGGGCGTGAGCGTCAGTGCCGCGAGCAGCGAAACGGCCAGCGAGACGGCGAAGGCGATTCCCAGCGGCCGCAGTAGCCGGCCCTCCACGCCGGACAGGAACAGCAGCGGCACAAACACCAGAATGATGATCAGCGTCGCAAACACGATCGATGCGCGCACCTCCACGCTGGCCCGGAAGATCACCTCCAGGGCCGATCGTTGCCTGTCCGCCGGCAG
>DATIKE010000051.1:0-3049 GCA_035477895.1 Phycisphaerae bacterium | reverse complement strand
GTGTCGAGGTCCTCCGCGCGCGGTTCATCAATCGTCCCTACGGGACTCGATCTGTTCTCTAGCCCTCCCTTTTCCCACCGTTGAAACGGTGGGCTATTATCATCGCGTCCCTACGGGACTTGGTATTCCTTACCGCGCCCTCCTCTTGCCCATCGTTGAAACGGTGGGCTATTATCATCGCATCCCTATGGGACTTGATATTCCTTACCGCGCCCTCCTCTTACCCACCGTTGGAACGGTGGGCTATTATCATCGCGTCCCTACGGGGCTTGATATTCCTTACCGCGCTCTCCTCTTGCCCTTCGTTGGAACGGTGGGCTATTATCATCGCATCCCTACGGGACTTGATATTCCTTACCGCGCCCTCCTCTTGCCCACCGTTGGAACGGCGGGCTATTACCAGCTCGTCCCTCTGGGACTAGAAACCCTGTTGTTCGCCCTCCTTTTGCCCACCGTTGAAACTGCGATCCACGACCTTCTCGCCTCGGCAAACGTTCACAGGGTAAACGCGCGAATTCACTCAAACAACAGCATGCTTCTTGATAAAGGTGTCACTTTTCGCCCGCCTGCGCAGGCAGGCGGCCTCCCGGGCCTGTCCTCGCACAAAATGCCCGGCTTTTCACATTATCACCCCGTGAACGGTTACATACGCCGGAACGCCGGCCGCCGACTTCTTCCACAATGAGATTACAAGCGTGCCGGACGGCACAGAAAGGCAGCGGCCGGGATACGGGCAAACAGCAGAAGGATGACGCTACCGGCTGGTCTTCGCTCTCCACGTGGGCACTGCGTTCTTAGTGCCCATCCCAGTCGGTGTGGCACGGGCGTCTCGCCCGTGCACGCACCGGCGAGACGCCGGTGCCATACGGGTGTTAGGACGCACTCAAAGGCGAGTTGCGCCCGAGTCCAATGTAGTCGTGCGATCAGGTTTCGACGCGGGCCTTGAGTTCGCGTTTGAGGATCTTGCCGGTGGGGCCGCGGGGCAAGTCCTGTACGACGTGGACCTCGCGGGGGATCTTGTGACTGGCAAGGTGGTCTCGGCAGAAGGCGCGGAGTTCGTTCGCCGTTGGCGCGGTGTTCTCCCCGGGGATGACAAAGGCGACAACGGCCTCGCCGCGGTGCTCGTCGCGCCTGCCGATGACGGCCGCCTCGCGCACGGACGGGTGCCGTTCGAGTACCGCCTCGACCTCGCGGGGGTATACGTTCTCACCGGCGACGATCATCATTTCCTTGGCCCGGCCGGTGATGGTGATGAAGCCGTCGGCGTCGATGTGGACGATGTCGCCGGTGCGGAGCCAGCCGTCGGCATCGACGGTCGCAGCCGTCTCCTGCGGACGGTTGAAATAACCCTTCATCACACCCGGCCCGCGGACATAAAGTTCTCCGGTTTCGCCGGTGGGCAGCGCCCGTCCGGCGGTGTCGCGGACCTGGACCTCGACGCCGGGGATCGGCCGGCCGACCGACCCGACGCGCTGGGCCCCCGGCTGGTTGGCGGAGATCACCGGGGACGTCTCGGTCATGCCGTAGCCTTCCAGGAGGTTCAGTCCGGTCTTGCGCCGAACCTCTTCATAGAGGTTATTAGGCAGGGGCTCGCCGCCGCTGACCGCCAGGCGAATGCCGGGGAAGTCGCCCGGGGTGACGCTCTTGAGGCGGGCGATCGCCGCGAACATGCTCGGGACGGCCATGATCACGGACACCTCGCCGCGCCGGGCGACTTCAACCACCGCCTGCGGCGAAAAGCGGGGGACGTAGGTGATGGCGGCGCCGATCACCACGGGGAGCAGCTTGATGATCGTCAGGCCGAACACGTGGAACGGCGGAATCATGCCGAGCAGGTGGTGGCTGCTGTCGAGGTGGAAGTGCTCGGCAGCGGCCCGGCAGTTGGACATCAGGTTGCCGTGGCTGAGACACACACCGCGCGGCTGGCCGGTCGATCCGGAGGTGTAGACGATCGCGGCCAGATCGTCTTGCGACACCCGGGGCGGCTTCGGGGTGCGCCGCAGACCTTCCAGCAGATAGAATCGCTTCAGCGGGAGCTGTTCCAGGTACAGGACGCGGACCGGCATGTTCGCCAGTTGCGACTCGAAATGGCGGGTTGCCAGGATCAGGTCGATCCTGGCGTCCTTGGCGACCGCGGCCAGTTCCGGCGGCTGCATGAGAAAGTTGAGCGGCACGGCGGTCCGCCCCGCCCACAGAACGCCCAGCAGCGTGCCCAGCCCGGCCGTCGAGGCCGGCAGCATGACCCCGACCCGCTCGCACGCAGTCTCCTTCCGCACGATGCGGCTGATGACCCGCGCGAACCGCGCGAGCTGGGCATTGCTGAGCTCGCGGAACGGGTCGCGGGCAGCCAGTCGATCGGGACGGCTGGATACCGAATCCAACAGGCATTCGATGAACATCAAGTGCGCTCCGGCTCGACAAAAGGCACCGGAGCGATCATGCTAACGAGTCGGATGGCGGCCGTCCATGTTGTCGGCGCTGTTTTGTCCCGCGGCGATCATGCACATCGGGAGGAGGACATGGGCCACGTGACATCGATGCAGGATGAATCCGGCGGTCGTGTCGGGCGACGTCGAGCGTACCGTACGATCGGGGTGTGTCTGACCTTCTCGCTCCTGCCCGGCTGCACGCAGTTGGGACCGGCCGAAAAGCAGACTCTGCAACAGGCGAATCAGCTTTACGGCAAGGGTGACCTGTCGGGGGCATGCTCGCGCCTGGATCGGCTGATCGCCGAGCACGACCATGCGATGGAGATTGCCGAGGCGTATTACCTTCGCGGCCTGTGTCGGGTCAGGGCGCGGCAGTTCGGGCCGGCGGCCAAGGACTTTGAAACCGCGATTCGCAAAAGCCAGCGGGACGACCTGACCCTCTCGGCCCAGGTGTCGCTGGGCAGTCTGGCCTACCAGCGGGGCGACTGGGCCGGGGCCGCGGACCTCTTCGAGGAAGTGCTGCCTAAGATGGCTCTGCGGCCGCCGAAGGATGACGTTCTATTCATGGCCGGTCTGGCCATGCAGCGGATCGGAAAGTGGAAGGAGGCGACCATCTGCTT
>DATIKE010000050.1:0-5993 GCA_035477895.1 Phycisphaerae bacterium | reverse complement strand
TAAAGCGACCAGACGGTGTCGAGTTGGGTGTCGTCGAAGACGGTCTCGAGCCGGTATCGCTCGCGTGCCTGTCGGGCGGCAGCCCGGGCCTTGCGGGGCAGTTCGGCGAGCACCCGCGCCGGGTCGTCCGGAAGCGGTTTGCGGAAAGTCACGTACCGCCGCACCACGGGCAGGTCCGGCCATTGAGGCTGGATCGAACGGATGTCAATCCACTGGCAGCGGATCTTTTCGGCCATCTGTCGGGCCGAATCCAGCAAGGCGGCGTGGGCCTCGTCGTCTTCGGCCAGGGTCCCGCCGTAAACCGCGTAAGGCACGCTGATCATGATTCGACCGGCGAGGCGGCTCTCGACCAGTATCAGCGGGAAGACCCCGACCAGCCGGTCCGACCGCCAGGCGGCCAGATAGCGGCTCTGGTGGCCAAAAGCCCCGCAGACCGCGTCGCGCCAGAGCAGCGTGTGAAACAGCGTGCCCTGCGGGTGGTTGTCGACGTAGTCGTCCCACGGGCGGGCGGACTGCTCGGCAAGCTCGACGACCCGGGTGGACATGTGGCCTCCAAAAGGTTCTTCCAGTGGACCTCGATGCGCATTACTGCGGCGCGCCGGTGTAGAAGTCCTGATTCCCGGTTCGGTCGATCGTGTCTTCGTTGCCGCCGACCAGAATGCACCCGGCCACTGATATGTGGTTTGCCTGCAGCATCTTGACGCTTCGCCGCAGCAGCGATTCGGGTGTGTGATTCATGCGGGCCACGATCAACACCGAGTGGCACAGCGGTCCGATCAGACCGATGTCCGCGCAGGTGTGGATGGGAGGCGTATCCACCAGTGCGTAGTGATATCGCTCGTTGATCTCCCTGAACACCCCGGCCGCCACCCCCCCGGCGAGCAGTTCGCTGGGGTTGGCGTCGGAGATCCGGCCAACGGGCACCAAGTGCAGATTGTCGCGAACCACCGGGATGCACGCCTCAGCCAGTCGCTTCTCTCCTCGAAGCACTTCGATCATGCCGGGGCGGCCCTCGGCCTGGAACAGCCGTGTCAGGCCGCCCTGTCGGACGTCCAGATCGATAATGGCGACCCGCAGGTGACGCAGCTCGGCCAGGGAGAAGCCAAGATTAGCCGCGGTGATGGTGCGACCTTCCTGCCGGAGGGTCGAGGCGATCGCATGAACGCGGGCGCTGCCCCCGGGATTGTTGGTCAGCAGTCGGGTACGCACGGAGCGGTATTTTTCCGCGATCTGGCAGATCGGGTCGTGAAAGGCCAGCACCCGCGGATCGACGGCCTCGGCTGGGATCGGCTGGGTGGTCGTGGTGAACGGGCGTCGCAACTGCGGCGGTTTGATGATCGTGCCGCACAGCAGCCCCTCGTCCACGACTGAGGGTTCTCCGCTGCCGGGGCGAGAGCCGGTCGCCCGGTCCGCCGACTCGCCTTCGAGCCGGCGTTGCCGATCCTCTTGAGCTCGTTTCAATGCTTCAGCGATTCGTCCCATGGGTCGCGAATCCAATCTGAGAAAGCTCGCCGGTCAGGTTCCACACAGTTCCGTAAGCCATGTGGCTGTCGTCCTGCCGATCGCGAGCCGGTGGTATAATTCGGGACGCTGGAGACTCAGAAAAACCATCACGCTGACACCGGCGAGGGCGATGGCTTCCACTCCGGCGATCGCCGGCAGCAGGGTGTGCCGGCTGAACCACGTTCGTCGTTTTCCGACCCGGATATCGCCGATCGTCTCCAGCACCGGGATGCCCAGTGTCTGCCTGATGGCGGCCGGATCCCGCAGAGTGCGGTCCAGGACCTCCCGCAGGAAGACCGCGGCGGTTGCCAGAGCCAGGCCGATACCCGCGCTGAGCAGGAACACGCCGCCCAGGGTAGGCGAGGTCGGCCGGGCCGGCCGGCGGGCTACTTCCACCGTGCCGAAGCAGATTCCCCGCTTGCCTTCCTCGGCGGCGAGCACGCGGCTGACCGTGTCCACGTGACCGTCCCATACCCGCAGGTCGCCCTTGAGGCCCTGGACCTCTTCCTGGCGCATGAGGTAGGCCTGCCGGCGTTCGAACAGCATGCCCTTGTCCTGCTCCAGTTGGGCCTTCTCGGCCTGCCGCCTCGCAAGGTCCGCGTCAATCCGTGTCAGGGATTCCTTCAACGCCTTCAGCTCGGCCTCGACGCGACGGCGCTCCTGAACGACGGCGGCCGATGCGTCGGTGGGCGGTGGTTCGAACGCCGGCCCCGCGACGATTTCCGGCTGTTGTTCGTACATCTGGCGGATCTGCTCGAGTTTCTCGCGCAGGCCGACCACCAGGGGGTGGTTGTCGGTCATCTGACGAAGAGCCTTGGCATCGGAGATCTCGGCCTTGACCCGGTCCATCTCCTGCTGGAGGCGCGCGCGTTGCGGATTGGGCACGGTGCCGGCCGGTCCGCTTCGCTGAAGCACGGTGCCGGCCGCATCGGGTTGACTCAGGCTTTCGAGATACTCGGTCAGGCTCCGGGCCTTGGACCACATTTCATCGCGGCGCAACTGGGTTTCCTCGACGGCCATCTTGACCGCGATGAGCCGCTGATGAATTACATCGGGATCGGCCGGCGTGATGCCCGGGTGCGTCACCGTCATGTGCAGCAGTTCGGCCTCTTTGCGCGTGGCCGACTCCCTGCGCTTGTCGGCCTCGGCGGCAAAGAAATCCTTCGACTTGATCAGAACCTGAGTAATCCATTCGCGGGTGTTGCGCATGTAGTTTTCGCTCAGTTTGGCCACGAGCTGGACGCCCAGGTCGGGGTCGTCGCCCTTGTAACGTACCTCGATCAGGTCGAGGAACTCGCTCTTTTCAAGGGTATTGAGCTCCAGGCACCCGGACAGCCTGTTGATGATCTTCTGTTTCTCGACCCGCCCCTCGGAGGTCAGCTCGCCCTTCTCGTCGCGGGGAAGGTCTTTTGTCAGCCCGAGATCGTCGATCGCGGCGCCCAGGGCGTGGTAACCCATCAGGTTGATCCACAACGATCTTCGCAGAGTGGCGAAGGAATAGGGGGAGTTCGAACTGATCAGCTTGGTGATGACCACGTCGTCACGCCGCTCGAAGATGGTACTGAGAACGTATCGCCGGGGGAGCGTCAGGCTGGCCGCCAGCGAAACGAGCATTCCACCCAGCAGTGGAATGACGAACAGCCACAGTCGTTGGCAGAGGATGGCCATCACCTTGGCGATCATGAGGCGCAGATCGCTGGTGGTCGACTCATCCGCCGCTGGCGTGTAGCGCGACCCGAGGATGATGGGCGTCGGTTGTGTGCTCATGTAAACACGTCCCGGACCATCGGGGGTCCGTCATCTCATCAACTGGAACAGCATCTGCTGGCGTCTCCAGTTATCGTTGTCATTGGAGTCGTATCTGTAGCCGTATTCGCCGTACTTCCAGCGATCCGGCGCGTCCTTGGTCCTGACGGTATAGTCGTAGCCGGTCATGACCGGCTCGAAAGGCCAGAGCAGTTCGCGGACGCGCAGACCCACCCAGGCCAGCGGCGTCGGGGGCACGTAAACGATGTCGCCTTCCTTCAGAAGGAAGTTGCTCTGCAGGTCGCCGCTTTGCATGATCTTGTCCACGTCGACGATGATCTCGTGTCGCTCGTCGGGCGCGGCGCTCGGGCGAATGACCTTGACCTGGGCTCCCCAGGCCAGCGAGGTCGGCCCCGCCTTGGCAAGTACATCCAGAATCGTGTCCAAGCCGGTGTAGGGCAGCTTTCCGCCCCGACTGACCTGGCCGAAGATGTAGATCTTCTGACTTTCGTAACCCGCCACCTGCACGTTGACCTTGGGGGAGGTGTAGTATCGCTTCAGCAGGTCCTCGATCTTGGCGGCCAGTTCCCGCGGGGTGAGGCCTGAGACCTTGACTTCACCCAGCAATCGCAACGAGAGCTTGCCGTCGCTCCGCACCTGCTGGATCTCGTTGTCGACCTCGGGGCAGGAGGGCGAGCTGATGGCCACAATGTCGGGTGGGTTGATGCGGTAGTTGCTGTCGCCCACATCCTGGTCATTGGCCTGAACGAAGTGCCGGAGGTCGGCGTACTTGGGTTTGGCACAACCCGCGGCCAATACCAGGGCCAGGCCCGCGCCGGTCAATGAAATAAGGTGAAGACGCATGTGAGTCGTCCCTGACAACCGCTGACGATCCTTACCCGTCGGCGTCCCTGTTCGGCAGCCCGGTCTGGCCGGGCGTCGCGGCAGGGCGGACCGGAAATGGTTTCCGGTGCTTCACTCATCGGTTCGATAATTGGGCAATTCAACTTAACACCGTGGATTTTTTTCTCGGTCCTGTTCGGATCTCAAGACCGGTAACTGACGGTCCGATAGTACCGCATGGACCGGCAGGCAGGAGGCCGGTCCGATAATCCGCCAACCTTGGGCGGAAGCCCCTTCGGGACCCTTCAATAAGGAGTCCGGACATGTACTGCTCACATTTCGAGCTGCATCGGCCGCCGTTCAACAACACGCCCGATCCGACGTTCTATTTCGGCACGCCGGAGCACGAGGAGGCCCTGGCCACCCTCCAGTATGCGACTTTTCAGCGCAAAGGCTTTGTGCTGGTGACCGGGGAAGTGGGAGCGGGCAAGACGCTCGTCGGCCGGATGTTCCTGCGCCAGGTGGATCGCAGTGCGTCCGTGGCGGCCATCACGCACACCAATCTGACCGGGCACCAGCTTCTGGCCGCCATTTGCGCGGAGTTCGAGCTCGAGGTGTCTCCGGACGCGACGAACCTGCAGCTCACGGAGCGGCTGCAGAACTTCCTGCTGGAGCAGTTCGCCCGGGACCGCTACGCGGTTGTGCTGGTCGACGAGGCCCAGAACCTGCCGGATGAGGCTTTCGAGGAGTTGCGGATGCTCGGCAACCTGGAGGCCGACGATGCCAAGCTGCTGCAGGTTTGCATCCTGGGCCAGCCGGAACTCCGCGAGCGATTCCGGCAGCCCGGCCTGCGCCAGATCGATCAGCGGCTGTTCCGGAGATTTCATCTGCCGGCGCTAAACCGGGTGAATACCGAAGCGTACATACGCCATCGTCTCAAGGTGGCCGGCTGCATCCGCTCGGACCTGTTTGCCCCGGAAGCCATCGAACGGCTCTTCAGCGCCAGCCAGGGCGTGCCGCGTCTGATCAACAAGATCTGCGACAACGCGCTGCTGACCGCATATGGCGCCAATGCCGCCCGGGTGACGGCGGAAATGGTCGAGCAGAGCATTGAACCTGAATTGCTGCCGGAACCGACGGCCGCCAACGAGACGACCGCCGACGTCGTTCAGCCTGAAGCTCCGAAAGCCGACCCTGCCGTGGTTCCGGCCGCCCCGGCGGATGCGCCGTCCGCGGCTCCCGGCGAGGCGACCCCGAAACCCTCGGCGGCACAGCCGCGGGTGGCGCCTCGGGTCCCGGCGAGGGTGTCGCAGCCTCAACTGCGGATGCTGACCAGTCGTCTGGCCGAAACGTGGAAATCGGTCCGCCAGCGGATGGACCAATGCCGCCAGGATCTCCAGGGCGAGCTGGACGAGGCGATCGGCCAATACCAGTCGCTCCGCAGTCAGTTCCGGGAGATGGCACCCAGGGTCGCCTCTCAGGAAGAGGTCGGGGAATTGCGCAGGCTCCACCAGAGTTACAGCGACAAGATCGTGGCGGACATCGCCCGACAGGGGCAGGAGTTCCGCAATCTCATGCAGGAGGCGGAGCAGCGATGGAAGGACGCTCTGGCCCACGTTCAGGTGGCCCGTCTCGACGGCGGCTCGCAGGAGGGGCTGGATATCCTCCAGCAAGAGTTTGACGAAAAGGCGTACGAGCTTCTGGCCCGGCTCGATTGCCATCGGCAGCACATTTCGCAGCTCGCGGAGGTCCTGCAGGGGCATTGCGAGCAGACGCGAGGCGAGTTGCAGGCCATCCGGGATGCGCAGGCTGAAGCCGAGGGCCGCCTGGCCGCGGAGACGGCTCGCCGCGTGGAGGAGGCCCGCGAGGCGTTGACCGCCCGAATGGCCGGCCACGAGGAA
>DATIKE010000049.1:0-10252 GCA_035477895.1 Phycisphaerae bacterium | reverse complement strand
GATGGGCGGCGGCATGGGCGGTATGGGTGGCGGCATGATGGGCGGCGGCAGGGGCGGCATGGGCGGCGGCGGCGGCGGCGGCGACAGCAGCGAGAGCGAGGAGGATCGCGAGAAACTCGTCGAAGACATGCAGGAAATCATCAAGAACCAGATCGAGCCCGACACCTGGAAGCCGGACGGCGAACTCGGGTCAATGGATATCTGGAACGATCGCCTCATCGTAACCCATACCGCCAGTGCTCATCGTCGGCTGACCGAACTGCTCCGCCAGCTCCGCGAGGCCAAGGATATTCAGGTCATGGTCGAGGCCCGATTCGTGACCCTGCGGAGTAACTTCCTGGAAGAGATCGGCGTCGATCTGGACATGGTTCTCAACGCGGGCCAGGCCGGCTACGACCAGGCGATGTCCGGCGGCAACCCGGTGGTCGATCCTCGGACCGGGCAGTTGCTGATCATGCCGCGGCGGTTTGGCCAGTTGGGGTATGCACCGGCGGCTGCGCCGCTGGGCGGCGTGCCGCTGACCAGCACAACCGCTCTGGATCAGCCCTTCGGCAACGTCGCCCTCGTCCCGCAGAACAGCCCCAACAGTTGGTGGGATCGACATTCGACGCCCATCCCCCTCCAGAACAATACCCTGGACCTGGCCGGCCCGCGCGGCACCAGTGTGCCGGGAAGTCTGGCCGACAGTTTCTACCAGGCGGGGCCGGCATTCCAGTTGTTCGGCAGCTTCCTGGACAACATTCAGGTGGACTTCCTGCTTCGGGCCACGCAGATGGATGCCCGCGGATCTAGTGTGGATGCCCCCCGGCTGGTGTGCTACAACGGCCGCAAGGGCTTCGTTGAGGTGAATACGTATGTTTCGTACGTGGCCACGCCGGGCTTCGCGCCGGCCGGCGGCAGCGGAGTCGGCGGCCAGGCCGCCCGCGGTGCCATGCCCGCCATCGGCTCGCTCCCGCGCGGGCGCACCTTCTCCGTGCTGCCCACCGTGTCCGGAGATCGGCGCTACGTGACCATGGAACTCGAGCCCATGGTGACGGATGCCACGCTCCGCGCAATCCCCGTGCAGGCCGGAGCATTGGCCGCCTTCTTCCAGACCGCCGACCTGCAGATCACTCAGATCAAGACCACGGTATCCGTGCCCGACGAAGGGACGCTTCTTCTGGGCGGCTTGCGCCTGTCGGCCGAGGAGGAGATCGAGGCCGGCGTGCCGGTGATCAGCAAGATCCCGGTGCTCAAGCGAGCGTACACCAATCGCTCGCGCACGAAGGACGAATTCGTGCTGCTGGTGCTGGTGAAGCCGACCATCATCATTCCAGAGGAGCAGGAACGGCACGCTTTTGAAGACCTGATGACTTCAGGCAAGGTCGGCGGCTGATCTCCCCGGCTTGACGCGGCGGGACAGCGCTCTCCCGGCTCTCCCGAATCAGAAATCAACGGGCCCGGTCGGTCATGACAAAGGCCGCCCGGGCCCGTCCGCTTTCGCCGGGATTGCTCTTTGCCTTGAGCGGTTCTTCCTGAAAAACAGCAGGGATTCACGGCGCGGGGCGCCGCAAATCCCTACGGTAGCCGGAAAGGAGGAGACCCTGATTGGTTCGATCCGCGTGCCTGGCGCGCTCGGGCCGGCTTCTCGCCCGGCCCGGCGCAACGAACGGACGGCCTCCCCAGGCCGCCCGCTCTGTCGTTCGATTCCACGTCCCGGCGTGGATTTGTCGGAGCGTTTGCCGGAATTCCCGTCCCGGCGCCCCGCGCTCCCCGTGACTCCGATTGAGGTATTAGCACGTCGCGTGCCAAGCGTCCCATCCGGGCCACATGAACGTAAGTCTTTTCGGCGTAATGTGTTAAGATTGCTCGTTGAGCCCATCCGCCGTTTCGGTTCGGTCTCGGGCTGGTTGCGGGCAGCCAGTCATCCGCTGATTGTGGCCGTCATCGGCCGATTTCAAGGCTCTGGGAACCGGAAAACATTCGCTATCGGAACGAAACCGCGTTACACTACCTGATGGAGCGACCCGTTCCTTTGCCGGCGAGGCGGAGGGCGGTGCCCCGGCAGGTTCTCAGGCGTGTCATCCCTGCCTGCCAGTGCATGGAGGCATCCGCAATCGCACGCGTCTGATGGCCGGTCGATGAGAATGATGGGTTCGGCCGTCTTGAGACGACAGGTCAGACTGCGGAAGCGGATGCGGTGCGGTCGATACACAGGATGGGGGCCGCGTTCGACGTGAACGCGACCGTATCCCGGCAGCACGGTCTGTGTGGGGAAGACCGAGGGTAGCTGCGTGCGGGAGGCGCGATCAAATCGGGTGCCAGGTCTTGGCCGTGACAGGGTCCCGGGCCAAGCGGGAGTTTCTCAGCCATCTGTGCCCGCCGCCGAAGGCTTCACACTTATCGAACTGCTCGTTGTTGTCGCCATTCTGGCTGTCCTGATGGCGATTATGGCCGCGTCGCTCGCCAGGGTTCGCATGGCGGGCAAGAGCTTCGTCTGCAAGAACCAGCTCAAGAACATCGCGTTCGACTTCATTCAGTTCGCGGATGATTATGCTCACCCGTGGCGAGGCGACAGCGACCAGGACGGCAAATCGGGCTTCCACATCGAGGATTTCCAGGAACGCCAGTACGTCATCGGCGAATTCTGGAAAGTGCAGACCCAGGAGCAGGCCAGCCAGACCGAGGGGGTGAAGCTCAAGGCCTCGGCAGTGCCTTTGATCTGCCCGGCCGGTCCTCAGGAACTGAGGAAGAAGCCCTTCGTGTCGTGCAGTCAGCAGGCAATCGGGCCTTTGAACAATGTCAGCATGGGGCTCAACATGCGCCTGGACCGGGTCAGTGTTCAGACCGGGCCCGGGCAGCCCGGCGGGCTCGTGAAGGTGCGGCTGTCCAAGCGCATCCTGGCTCGTACGACGGTGCCGCTCGTCCTGGATGTTGACGGTCAGGCGGCCTTGACCAGGAACATCGACAATCTGCCTTACTACTCCGCTCCGCCGACGAACTCTTACGATGATTATGCCAACGGGCGGTATTGGTTTCCCTCCTTGCGGCACGGCGGCCGGTGCAACGCGGCGTTCATTGGCGGTCACGTGCTGTCCTCCGCCAGGCCCGAACGCGAGGCGGGCTGGGATTGGAAGTACCAGCCTCCTCGGCAGTAAGATCGTGGCATCAGGCATCGTCGATCCCACAGATACGGTCTTGTCCGGAGCAAGCAAGGCGGCTTTCCGCGGCCGGGGGAGTGGCTGACGTGGAACTTCGGCAGAAATTCGTGCTCCTGGCTCTGATTTACGCGCTGTCGCTGACGGCCAACGTGGCCCTGTCCGCGTACTGCATCACCGTGTATATCGATTCGGCGTTTCACGATTACCAGAGTGCGGCCGGTCAGGAGGAACGGCTCGGGCGTGTCCGGAGTCTCCTCCAGGAACAGCGTGACTTTCTGGCACAGGGGGGCGCGCGCGCGGAGTTGGGGTGGACCTATTCCGAAACCCAACGGCAAGTGCGATCCGCCCTGGACCTGGTCCGGATGGACCTGATAATGGAGATCCTGCCCGATTTCAGGCGCGACTTCGACAGGCTCCTGCAGGAGAAGCATGATTTAACACGGCGGTGGCTGGACCGGCAGGCCGGGGGCAAGAGTTCTCTGAACCTTCCAGACGAAGTAAAAAAGGCCTACGAAAACCTTATAGATCTTCTGGTAACCGCCACCAGCCTGCTGGATCAGGAACGGCAGGCCCGGGTCAGCGAGACGGCCCAAGTGCAGGGCCGGGTCGTGACCATCCTGGTCGCGAACACGGCCGGCGGCGCGCTGCTGCTGGCCGTCGGCGTGTATTTCGTCCGACAGTGGGTGTTCAACCCCGTGGGCGATCTGCGCGAGGCGACCAGGGAGCTGGCCCGCGGCAATTTTGATTACCGGATCGAGCCGAGGTCGCGCGACGAGCTGGGGCAGTTGGCCCGCGAGGTCAACCAGATGGCCGGCACGATTGTCGAGATGCAGACGCAACTCATCGAGCAGGAGCGCCTGGCCGCCGCCGGCGAGATGGTCACCCGCCTGGCTCACAACATCCGCAACCCGCTGGCGGGCATTCGCGGCCTGGCCGAGACGACGATCGGCGCACACCCCGACGATCCGGATATCCTGGGAGCCCAGGAACGGATCATCAACACGGTGGATCGTTTTGAGAAATGGCTGCGGGATCTCCAGCAATCGGTATCCCCGTTGAAGCTGAGTCCGCACACGGTGGCGATTGCCGAATTGCTTGACGGGGTGATGACGGCTCTGGACCCGATGCTGGATCGCCGCGGCATCAAGGTTGAAGTGCTGATCGACCCCGTGGTCCGCGAAGTGCGCCTCGACAGCCTGCATTTCGAGCAGGCCGTGGTTGCCCTGGTGACCAACGCGGTTCAGGCATCGCAGGCCGGACAGACCGTGCGCGTCCGGGTCGAACCCGTCCCCCAGGCACTGGGGCGATGGCGCCTGACGGTAGAGGACGATGGGGTCGGTATTCCCGCGGAACTTCAGAAGAAGATTTTCCTGCCGTATTTCACGACCAAGCCCGAGGGCAACGGAATCGGACTGGCCATGGCCAGCAAAGTGGTTCGTCTGCACGGCGGGGACCTGGTGGTCGAGTCCGAGGTGGGCCGGGGCAGCCGGTTCCATATCACCTTGTCCGGATTGGTTTCGGAGAGCTGAATGGCCGAGATTCTCATCATCGATGACGAGGAAAACCTCAGTTTTTCACTCCAACTGGCCCTGAAGCGGGCCGGGCATCGGTGCCGTCCGGCCGAGACCATCCGGTCGGGCCTGGCTGCCGTGAACCGGCAGATGCCCGACCTTGTGCTCCTCGACATGCAGTTGCCCGACGGCAGCGGCATGGATTTCCTCGCCCGCCTGCGCGAGGACGGGCAGGACATTCCGGTCATCGTCATCACCGCTTTCGGAACCGTCGCCGGCGCGGTGGCGGCCATGAAGCACGGGGCGGTGGACTATATTCAGAAACCCCTCTCGATGGAGGAAGTCATTCTGGCGATCGATCGGTGCCTCGAGCACCGCCGCATCCGCAATCGCCTGGACGCTTTCCAGGAGGCCCAGCGCCGGGAATCGGGCGAGATCCGCATCATCGGCCAGTGCCCACAGATCAAGGCCGTGCTCTCGCTCGCCCAGAAAATCGCCGCGGTCCCCAGCGACCCTCAGGGCGGACTGGTGACCACCCTGGTGCTCGGCGAAACCGGCACCGGCAAGGAGGTTCTCACCCGATACATCCACCACCACGGCCTGCGGCCGGATCGGCCCTTCGTCCAGGTGAACTGCACGGCCATTCCCGAGACATTGTTCGAGTCGGAGCTGTTCGGCCACGAGAAGGGCAGCTTCACCGACGCCAAGACCACCAAGAAAGGGCTGATCGAGATGGCCCAGGAGGGAACACTCTTCCTGGATGAGATCGGCGACATGCCTCTGGCCACCCAGGCCAAGCTATTGGTGGCCATCGAGAATGGCCGGTTCCGCCGCATCGGCGCCACCACCGAGCGGATGGCCGATGTCCGCGTCGTCGCCGCCACCAACAGCGACCTGCGGCACAAGGTTGAGCAAGGACTATTCCGCGCGGATCTGTACTATCGGATCAAGGTATTTACCGTTGATCTGCCTCCCCTGCGCGAGCGCGGCGATGACATCTTCCTGCTTTCGGACTTTTTCCTGCGGCAGTGCTGTCAGAAGCTCCACAAGCCGATTCCGACAATGCCGGCCGAAACCCGCGAGCTGATGAAACATTACGCCTGGCCCGGCAACATTCGTGAACTGGCCAACGTTCTGCAGCGGGCGGTGCTGGTTAACGAGACCGGCCGACTCGATCCCGGCATGCTGGGGCTGGAGGGGGGTCGGCGGGCCGCGGACTCCGCCGGCCTTGCCGGGGGCGGGTCCCCCTTCGATTTTGTGCGCGAAGACTGCACATTGGTCGCCGTCGAACGCAAACTGGTCCGGGCCGCCCTCGAACACACCGGCGGCAACGTGTCGGAGACCGCCCGCCTGTTGGGCCTGACTCGCGGCGGCCTGCGGCATCGGATGGACAAGCTGGGGTTGTGAGGATGGCGAGGCGGAGTTGTTTCCCGTGCGCGCGCGACTGACCCCTGACAACCCTTTCGGCTTCAACCGGTACGGTTATGCCTGGGAGAAAATCCCGCTCACGAGCCGTCGCCACCTGGATTTCGGCTGCGGGACGGGTCGCTTTCCGGGCAAGCTTCGTGAACGTGGGTTTGACCGTCTGGTGGGCATTGATGCCTCCGGCGAGGCGATCCGGGAGGCTTGCCGGCGTTTCGGGGATATCGAGTTCGTGCACCAGCCACGGGCGATACCGCTGCCGCTGCCCGACCAGAGCGTGGATTCAATCACGATGCTGGAGGTGATCGAGCACGTGCACGAGCAGGCGGTGCTGCTTGAGGAATGCCGGCGGGTGCTGGGGGACGATGGCGTTCTGATCATCACCGTTCCCGGCCGGCACGTGTTCTCGTTTCTGGATATGGGCAATCTGAAGTTCGTGGTTCCCCGGCTTCATCGCTGGTGTTATTGCCTTCGTCATGGCCGTTGCGAGTATGATCGTCGGTACATCGCGAACGAGGACGGGCTGATAGGGGACATATCGGCGGAGAAGCGCTGGCACGAGCACTTCACGAAGTCGAATCTGGAGCGCCTGCTGGGCGAGGCGGGTTTCCGGGTGGTTGAGTACGACGGCATCGGCCTGTTCAAGCGGGTGTTGACGCTGGCGCGGATGGCTTTTCTCTGGTGCCGGCCCGTGAGGGGGCTGCTCGATCGGCTGATTGCGCTGGATGCCCGCTGTTTTTCGCGGGCCGACCTGTTTTGCGTGGCTGTGAAGTCGCACAGGGCATGATGTGGGCCGTCGACGGGTGCGCAAGAAGTGCATCCCAGGACTCGGCGATCACACATGGGGGATCATGAGCCGCGAGCGTGCACGAAGCGACAAGTGGTGGGTGGGAGGTTTATCGCGAATCGGTGCTTATTTCATGGACCCGCAGGCTTTGGTTGGGACAGGTTTGCCTGGCATGAGGTTCTTAGGGTCGGTACACTTGGGCCCGGTTTGGTATCACGTGTCGGAGGGCTCTGTCGTGATGCGAGCTCGTCTGGTGTGTGGTGTCGCTCTTGGACTATCCGTCTGCTTCGTAGCGTCGGCAGGAGGGGCATCACCGTCGACGTCGAGTGCGCCGGCCGGGCCGCCGACGGGTCAGGTGATCCGGGGCATGGCGGTGGACTATATCGGCGCGGGCGTGAGGCAGGCCCGGGTGCGGATCGAGTCGCCGGATGCCGGGCGGGACGACCCGCCCCTGGTTGAGGGCGTGACCAACAACCTGGGCGAGATCGAGGTGCAGTTGCCGCGCCCGGTGGACGGCCCGGTGCGGGTGCGGATCATCAAGGAGGGGTATGCCGAGCTTGTTCAGGAGGTGGACCCGACCGACGAGACAAACCCGGCTTTCGTCGACGCGATGCTGGAAGGCACGGACACGCTTTCGGGCAAGGTGCTCGACCATGCCACGAACAAGCCGATCGCCGGGGCCCGGATAGAGTGCGGCAACGGGGGGCGGACGCTGGATTCGACCAGCGACGCGGAGGGGAAATTCACGTTCGGCAATCTGGTTCGGGGGCCTGCGCAACTGGCGATCAAGGCCGACGGTTACGGCACGCAGCGGGAAAAGATCATCCTGGGCGAGTACCGCATTCACATCAACCGGACGTTGCGGCCCGAGCGGCCTGTCGAGGTGATCGTGGAGGACAACGAGGGCCGACCCGCACCCGAGGTGACGGTCGAGGCGATGGTGGAGCCGACATTCGATCTCGTCGTCGGAAAGACGGATGAGTCCGGCCGAGCGGTGCTCCTTGGCGTGAACGCGGACGCGATCGCCCTGCACCTGCGGATGAACGGTGAACGATACGTGCGCATGCCGGAGTTCTCACGGCGGATCGAGCTGCCGCCGGCGGCGTCGCAGGCGGCGTCCGCTCCGGCGGCGGTGAGCCGGCGGTTCACGGTGCGGCCGGCGGGCGGCGTGAAGGGGCGGGTCATCGACGCCGGGACTCGCGAGTCGATCGTCGGGGTTCGCGCGATCGCCGGGCGGGAGGTGCGCGGCAACATGCCGATGACATGGACGGACGATGAGGGAGGGTACGAACTCGGCGGTCTCGAACCGGGTTTCAACGTCATTTCTTTTCAGCACGGGGATTACTGCACGGAGATCCGTGAGTCTCGTTTGGCGGCGGGCTCGTTGGCGTCCCTGGATGTCGAGTTGGGCGCCGGCCTGCCGATCGAGGGCGTCGTGCTGGACGAGAAGGGTGAGCCGCTCGGCGAAGTGCGGGTGTCGGCGGATTCCTGGAATGGGTATGCGACGCTGGGGATGCGGTACATCACCGGCGAGGACGGGAAATTCCTGATTCCGCATGCGCCGGCGGGTGAGGTCACGTTCAGTTTCATCAGGCCGGGGTACGGGGTGTTGATGGACCAGGTTCTGACGTCGGGCAAGCGTGACTGCCGGATCACGCTGGCGGAGATGAAGCAGCCGGCGGGCGGCCCTTCAGGGCCTGATGGAGGTCGGCGTGAGAAACTGAAGGTCGGCGATGAAGTGCCCGACCTGACGCTGACGACGACCGACGGCGCGCGGTATAAGCTGTCGGAACTGCGCGGCAAGTACGTGTTCCTGGATTGCTGGGCGAGCTGGTGCGGTCCGTGCGTGGCGGAGATCCCGCACGTCAAGGCGCTGTGGGAGATAGTGAAGGGCCGTCCGGACTTCGTGATGATCGGCGTCAGCCTGGATACGAACCGGCAGGCGTTCAACGCGGCGGTGAGCGATCACAGCCTTCGTTGGCCTCAGACGTTCGGCCCGAAGTCCGGCGCCCAGGAGGCGTTCGAGGTGCTTGACGGGTACGGCATTCCGTACACGTGTCTGATCGGGCCGGACGGCAAGCTGATGGCCCAGCATCTTCGCGGCCCGGACCTGGCCAGGCAGGTCATGAAGTTCCTGCCGGATAACCGGGAGTATCTGCCGCCGTCGCATCAGGAACGACTGCCTCTGCAGATGCCAGCCGCTGGGGTGAAATTCCCGCTGAAGCAACAGCCGACATCCGGGCCGGGCACGGAGTTGCCGGGGCGGCAAACAAATGAACCGGAGCAGTGAGATGTTCGAACCGGCGGGTTGATCCAGGGTTGTTAAGAGTGCATCCTAAAACCCTATAATCCGACCGGCTGCCTGCCTGCCGCAGACAGGCAGCAGGCAGGGTTTTTAGGATGCACTCTAAAAAGTACATAGACGAGGGAACCGTGATCCGCTTTGGAATGAGATTCGAAAAGCGATGGGGCATTGCGGCACTGTGGTTGGCGGCGCTGATGTACACGAATGAGCTCACAGTCGCGGAAGAAGGATTCAACTACGACGAGTCGAAGGTGCCCGAGTACATCTTGCCGGACCCGCTGGTCATGCGGGACGGGCGGAAGGTCGAGGACGCTTCGACGTGGAAGAACCGACGCCGGCCGGAGATTCTCAAGTTGTTTGAGGAGCACGTTTACGGCAGGTCGCCCGGTCGGCCCGAGAACATGACCTTCAAGGTTTTCGACGATGAACCTCGGGCACTGGATGGCCTGGCGACACGCAGACAGGTGTCGGTGAACTTTACCGGCCAGCCCGGCGGCCCCGGGATGGATATCCTGATTTACCTGCCGGGCAAGGCGAAGAATCCGGTGCCGACGTTTCTGGTGATGAACTTCCAGGGCAACCACTCGGTGCACGCCGACGCGGGGATCAAGCTCTCGGATCGGTGGATGCCGGCCAAGGCTGCCGGCGTGGTGAACAACCGTTCGACGGAGGCCTCTCGCGGCTCGCATCGGTCGCGGCATCCGATCGAAAAGATCCTGAGTCGCGGTTACGGCTTCGCGACGATCTACTATGGTGACCTGGAGCCGGACCACCGTGAGGGTTTCAAGGATGGTGTGCGCGGCGCGACCGACAAGTTCGAGGGCGGCCGGCGCCCGCCGGACGCATGGGGCGCGATCGGGGCGTGGGCGTGGGGCCTGAGCCGGGCGATGGACTACTTCGAGACGGATTCGGATATCGACAGCAAGCGGGTCGCGGTTCTCGGGCATTCTCGGCTGGGCAAGACCGCCTTGTGGGCCGGTGCCCGGGACGAGCGATTCGCGATGGTCATCTCGAACGAATCGGGTTGCGGCGGGGCGGCGCTCAGCAAGCGGCGGTTCGGTGAGACAGTCAAGCGGATCAACACGGC